>JBIKVM010000033.1:0-19858 GCA_044356825.1 Limisphaerales bacterium | reverse complement strand
GATATGGTGGAAGCTGCCGCGCTGGGTGAAGTTGTTGAAGCCGTCGGTGCCCCCGCCGATCACCATCTCGCCCTTGTCGGACTGGCTCATGTAGCCGTGCACGGTGTTGGCCATGACGACGACGTCCATGCAGGGCTTGATCGGCTCGGAGACGAGGGCCTGCAGACAGAGGCTCTCGACGGGCAGGCGGAAGCCCGCCATCCGCGCGAGCTGGCCCGAGTGGCCCGCGACGACGATGCCGAGCTTGTCGCAGCCGATGGTGCCGCGGGTGGTGGTGACGCCGGTGACGCGGCCGCCCTCGGCGGTGATGCCCGTGACCTCGCAGTTCTGGATGACGTGCATGCCCATGGCTGAGCAGGCGCGGGCATAGCCCCAGGCGACGGCGTCATGGCGGCCGGTGCCGCCGCGGGGCTGCCAGAGCGCGCCGAGGACGGGGTAGCGCGGCCCCTCGATGTTCATGATGGGGCAGAGTTCCCGCACGCGCTCGGGCCCGATGAATTCGGTCTCGACGCCCTGGAGGGCGTTGGCGTGGGCGGTGCGGCGATAGCCGCGCACCTCGTGTTCGGTCTGGGCGAGCATCATGACGCCGCGGGGGCTGAACATGACGTTCATGTTCAGATCCTGGCTCAGGGTTTCGTAGAGGGCGCGGGATTTCTCGTAGATCGCGGCCGAGGGATCCTGGAGGTAGTTCGAGCGGATGATCGTCGTGTTGCGGCCGGTGTTGCCGCCGCCGAGCCAGCCCTTCTCGAGGATGGCGATATTGGTGATGCCGTGGTTGCGGCCGAGGTAGTAGGCCGAGGCGAGGCCGTGGCCGCCGGCGCCGACGATGATCGCGTCGTAGCGGGGGCGGGGCTCGGGGCTCTGCCAGGCGCGTTCCCAGCCCTGGTGCCACGACAGCGCCTGGCGGGCGATGGCGAAGACGGAATAGCGCTGCATGGGCTCCCTGCCTGAACTGGCCGCGCCTCGGGGGCGGCGTCGTGGATTGGTCAGACCCGTGTTTAGACCGATCTCGTCGGCGCGCAAACGGGAAAGAAAGCGACATCTCGGCGCGGGGTGGGCGAACGGGCTTTCGTGGCCGGCCCGGTCGGGGTAGAGGGCGGAGACTGCGGGGGTGGCGCGATGGGCATGTGGTTCTGGATCGCGGCGGCGGCGATGGTGGCGGGCAGTCTGCTCGGGCCCTTCCTCGTGCTGCGCAGTGCAGGGCGCGGCACCCCGTCCGCATCCCGGGCGCAGGCGCTGGCGGTCTATCGCGACCAGCTCGACGAGGTCGCGCGGGACGCCGCCCGAGGCACGATCGGGGCGGCCGAGGCCGATGCGCTGCGCGGCGAGATCGGGCGGCGGATGCTCGAGGCGGACCGGGCGGGACGGGGTGCCGAGGCTGCGGTGCAACCGGGCGCCGTCGGGGGTGGCCCGGTGTTTGCGGCGGCTCTCGCGGGTCTTGCGGCGCTCGTGGCGGTCGGTGCCTATCTGGAGCTTGGTCGGCCGGATCTGTCCGACCAGCCGCTCGACGCGCGGCAGGCCGCCGCGCAGGCGTGGCTCGATGCGCGTCCGGCGCAGGCCGATGCCGAGGCGGCCGCGCGGGCCGGGGGCCTCTGGCCGGCACCGGCCGAGCCCGATCCCGAGTTCGTGCGCCTTGCGGGCGAGGTGCGCGCGGCGGTCGCGGGGCGCCCCGACGACATCGAGGGGCACCGGATGCTCGCCTGGACCGAGGCGCGGCTCGGCGAATTCACGGCCGCGCGCCGTGCGCAGGAGCGGGTCGTCGAACTCGGCGGTGCGGCAGCCGCGACGGGCGATCTCGAGGTGCTGGCGGGGATCATGATCGAAGGGGCGGCGGGCGCGGTGTCGCCCGAGGCCGAGGCGGTGCTCTTGCGCGTGCTCGAGCGCGACGGGGCGAACGGGCCCGCGCTCTTTCACCTCGGGCGGCTTTACGACATGGCCGGGCGGCCAGACCGGGCCTTTGCGCTCTGGGACAGGCTGTTGCGGGAGGCGCCCGCAGGCGATCCCTGGGCCGAGGCCGCGCGGCAGGGGATGGGCGCGCTCGCGTGGCGGGCGGGACAGCACCGCTACGAGGTGCCGGCGGCGGCTCCGGCGCCCGGACCCGATGCGGGCGATATCGCCGCGGCCGAGGCGATGAGCCCCGAGGAACGCGCCGAGATGATCCGCTCCATGGTCGCCGGGCTGGCCGAGCGGCTTGCGACCGAGGGCGGGCCGGCCGCGGATTGGGCGCGCCTCATCCAGGCCTATGGGGTGCTGGGCGAGGCCGAGGCGGCGCGGGCGATCCATGCCGAGGCGCTCGAGCGCTTCGCGGGCAGCGCGGGGGATCTCGCGCTCATCGCCGAGGCGGCGGCGGCGGCGGGGATCGCGCCATGAGGGCGTTCGACGATATCGCGCCCTTCGCGGCGGCCCTGCCGCGGGGACGGGCGGTCGCGGGGCTCGACCTCGGGACGAAGACGATCGGGGTTGCGGTGTCGGACGTGATGCGCGCCATCGCCTCGCCCCTGCTCACGATCCGGCGCGGCAAGTTCGCGGCCGATGCCGCGAGGCTGGCCGAGATCATCGCCGGGCGGCAGATCGCGGGGCTGGTGATCGGGCTGCCGCGCAACATGGACGGCAGCGAGGGGCCGCGCTGCCAGTCGGTGCGCGCCTTCGCCCGCAATCTCGAGGGGCGGATCGACCTGCCCGTGGTGTTCTGGGACGAGCGCCTCTCGACCGTCGCGGCCGAACGCGCGCTCCTTGAGGGCGACACCTCGCGCCAGCGCCGGGGCGAGGTGATTGATCAGGTCGCGGCGGGGATTATCTTGCAAGGTGCGCTGGACCGGATGGCGTATCTCGCGGAGCATGGCGGATGAGCGACGAGGTCTGGAAACGCGACGAGATCGCCTCGCCCTGCGTCAAGGTCTGCGTGATCCACCCCGAGGCGCGCCTCTGCGTGGGCTGCCACCGCAGCATCGAGGAAATCAGCGTCTGGTCGCGCCTTTCCCCCGCGGCGCGCGCGGCGATCATGGCCGAGTTGCCGGGCCGGGCGGGGCAGCTTGCGCGCCGCCGCGGCGGCCGGGCGGGGCGCGAGGGGCGCGTCTAGAACGCGTCGAAGGGCGCGCGGACCGCACGCTCGCAGGCGGCGGCCAGCGCCTTGCGGTCGGGGAAATCCGCGACCTGGAGCGGCGGGTGAAAGACGACCTCGACCACCCCCTGCCGGCGCGCGCCCAGCGTCTTGAGCAGATGCGGCCCGAAGGCCATCGTCCCCCACCAGCCGTAGAAGCGCGCCTCGGACCCGTCGGGCGCCCGATAGATGAGCGAGACGGGCTGGATGCGCGTGACGCCCGCAAGCCCGTCGGCGAAGAAGGCGGCAAAGAGCGTCGTCTTGAACGGCAGCACGCGCAGCCCGTCGGTCGAGGTGCCCTCGGGGAAGAACAGCAGCCGGTGGCCCGCCCGCAGCCGCTCCTCGAAGAGGCGCGTCTGGTTCAGCGCCTCGGCCCCCTTGCGGGCGATGAAGACGGTCCCCGTCGCGCGCGCGAGCCAGCCGATGCCGATCCAGCGCGCGACCTCGGCCTTGGCGACGAAATAGATGCGTTGCGGCGCGTTCAGCGCGAAGATGTCGAGCCAGCTCGCATGGTTGGCGACGATCGCGCCGACCCCCGCCATTGGCTGCCCGCGCACGCGGTGGCCCATCCCGAGGATCGCGAAGGCGGCCTTGCACACGCCTTGCGTGATGAAGGGCGTGACCGGGCGCGCCTGTCCGCAGAGCGGCCGTTCGAAGAGCCGCAGCGTCAGGAGCACCACAAGCCCCGCATAGACCACGACCCCGAGCGGCAACCCGCGCAGGATCACGCGCACCCAGCCGCCGGGGCCGAGGCGAAGCGGCTCGGGCTCATCCTCGGGCGTCCAGGGCGGCGGCGTCATGCGCGCCCCCCGGCCCCGCGCGCGTAGAGATCGCGCAGACGGCTCGAGATCGCGCCGGTGTCGAGCACGAGGCAGACATCCGTCGTGTTGAACGCGTGATCGATCCAGGCCCCCTCTCCGACGACCCCGCCAAGGCGCAGATAGGCCCTGATGAGGGGGGGCATCGTGCGCATCGCCGTGCGCGCGTCCAGATCGCCCGCCGCGATCATGTCCATGGGCTGAAACCGTTCGGGGCGGGCGCGCGGCCGCAGGTCGGGCGGCGCGAGGTGGCGGTGGTGCAAGAGTCCGAGGGCCTGGGCAATCGGGGCGGGATCGGTGCCGTGAAAGCTCGCGACCCCGAACAGCACCTCGTGGCCCCCGCCGATCACATACCCGGCCAGACCGTTCCACAGCAGGTGCAGCGCCGCACCCCCGCGATAGTCTGGGTGGACGCAGGACCGGCCGAGTTCGAGCAGCCGCCGCCCGCCTCGCCGCAGCGGTCCGAGATCGTATTCACCTTCGGAGTAGAACCCGCCGAGCGCGTCGGCCCGTTCGGCAGGCAGCAGTCGATAGACGCCCACCACATCCTCGAGCGTGGCGGGATCGCGGCGCCGGTCGATCAGCAGGAGGTGATCGACATGCGGATCATAGGCATCAGCCTCGATTTCGGCCTCGTGGTCCGCCGAGGCCCCGCCGGCCCCGAGTTCCTGCACGAAGACGCGATAGCGCAGCCTCTGGGCTGCGCGCAGGTCCCGCTCGGACCCGGCCAGACGCAGCACGAGATCGGGGGATGCGGATGTCAACCGGGCCGCCTCTCAGCGCACTTTGGAACGGATGTTCACGATTTCTTAAGGATCGGGGTTGGAGGTTGCAACCGTCGCGACGGAATGGTTGGGTCGGGCCATTGCGACGTCAGAATTCCACGACCGGGATCAGTATTATGCCCTCGCCACCGAAGACGACCTTCCCGGCATGCTCGAAATTGACCGTGACGCGCCCCTGCGCGTTCGATTGCACTTGCCCCGTGCCCCAGTCCGGCCGCGTCGGGTGGCGCACCAGATCGCCGGGCGCAAGCAGTCGGTTCGGGCCGAGGTCGGGCATGATGCGGGGCCTTGGTCGGGTTTGCGGGGTGGCAGGCTGATGGTGGGCGCGGCCTTGGGGGACGAGCTTGCGGCCCTTGTCGGATCGCGCATCTGCCACGACCTTGTCAATCCGCTGGGCGCGATTGCCAACGGTGTCGAACTCCTCTCGATGGAGGATCCGCGCCAGGGTCCGGTTGCCGCGCTGATCGGCGAAAGCGTCGCGAGCACGACGGCTCGGATCCGCTTTTTCCGCATGGCCTTCGGCGCGCCGTCGGACGAGCGTATCGGGATGCCCGAGACGCTCGACACCTTCGCGGGATATCTGCGCGACCGCCGCATCACGCTGCAATCGGACGCCATGGGCGATCGGGCGCGCGCCGACGTGCGGCTGTGCTTTCTTCTGGTCCTGTGCATCGAGGCCGCGATGCCCCGCGGGGGTGGGCTGCATCTGGGCAGCGATGCGACATCGCTGGCTCTCGTGGCCGATGCGCGCGATCTGCGCGCCGATCCCGACCTGTGGGCCGGGCTGCGCGGCGCGGCCGGCTTGCCCACGCTGACGCCTGCCCTCGTGCAGTTCGGGCTGGCGCGTGCCGCGATTGCTGCCCATCCACGCCCCGTCAAGCTGGCGATCGACCCGGAGGCGCGCAGGATCTCGGCGCGCTTCTGATCAGCCCCGGATCGTGCCCTCGCCCTCGACCAGATAGCGGAAGGTCGTGAGCTGCTCGGCCCCCACGGGGCCGCGGGCGTGCAGCTTGCCCGTCGCGATGCCGATCTCGGCGCCCATGCCGAACTCGCCCCCGTCGGCGAACTGGGTCGAGGCATTGCGCATCAGGATCGCCGAATCGAGGCCCTCGAAGAACGCCGCCGCGGCGGCGTCATCCTCGGTCAGGATCGCCTCGGTGTGGCTCGATCCGAAGCGGCGGATATGGGCGATGGCGCCCGCGACATCCTCGACCACCTCGGCCGCGATGATCATCTCGAGGAACTCGCGCCCGAAATCCTCGGGCGATGCCGGCCGCACCCCCGGCAGGTGCCGGAGCGCCGCGCCCCCCCGCACCTCGACCCCGGCCGCGATGAGGTCCGCGATGATGGCGGCCCCGAGCCCGTCCACGATGGCGCGGTGGATCAGCAGGCATTCCGCCGCGCCGCAGACCTCGGTCCGCCGCGTCTTGGCGTTCAGCACCACTCGGCGCGCCTTGTCGGGGTCGGCGGCGGCATCGACATAGATGTGGCAGATCCCCTCGAGATGGGCGAAGACCGGCACGCGCGCCTCGGCCTGCACGCGGGCAACGAGGCTCTTGCCCCCCCGCGGCACGATCACGTCGATGAGGCCCTGCGCCCCGAGCATCGCGCCCACCGCCGCGCGGTCGGTCACGGGCACGAGCTGGATCGCGGCCTCGGGCAGGCCGGCGGCACGAAGCCCCGCCACCATCGCGCGGTGGATCGCGGCCGATGAGCGCGCGCTTTCCGAGCCCCCGCGCAAGATCACGGCATTGCCCGACCTGAGGCAGAGCGCGCCCGCATCCGCCGTCACGTTCGGCCGGCTTTCGTAGATGACGCCGATCACCCCGATCGGGCTGCGCACGCGCCGGATCCTGAGGCCCGAGGGCATCTCCCACGCCGCGATCACCGCCCCCACCGGGTCGGGCTGGGCGGCGACGGCGCGCAGGCCCGCCACGATCCCTGCCACGCGGCCCGGATCGAGCCGCAGGCGGTTCAGCATCGCACCCGAGATGCCGCGCGCCTCGGCCGCCGCCATGTCCTCGGCGTTGGCGGCAAGGATCGCGCCCTCGGCCGCCGCGACCGCATCGGCGGCGGCGACGAGCGCGGCCGTCCGCCGCGCGGCCCCCGCCTGCGCGAGCGCCGCCTGCGCCCCCTGCGCGGCGCGGCCCATCCCCTCGATCAGCGCGGTCGCATCGGTCATCCCCGCCCCCCCTCAGATCGCCATGTCGTCGCGGTGGATCAGCGCCGCGCGGCCGGCATAGCCGAGGATCCCCTCGATCTCGGCCGAGCGGTGGCCGGCGATGGCGCGCGTCTCGGCCGCGGTGTAGCGGATCAGCCCCTTGCCGATCCCCGCCCCGTCGGGCCCCGCGATCGCGACCGGATCGCCCCGCCCGAAACTGCCCGTCGCCCGCGTGACCCCCGCAGGCAGGAGCGACTTGCCCGCCGCCAGCGCCGCGACCGCGCCCGCGTCGATCGCGACCTCTCCCTTGGGCTTCATCGCGCCGATCCAGCGCTTGCGCGCGGCCTGCGGATCGCCCTGCGGCAGGAACCAGGTGCAGGGCGCCCCCGCCGCCAGCGCCGCGAGCGGGCGGTCGACCGCGCCCGTCATGATCGCCATCGCGCAGCCCCCCGCCACCGCCGTCTTGGCCGCCATGAGCTTCGTCTTCATCCCGCCCTTCGAGAGGCCCGAGACCGGATCGCCCGCCATCGCCTCGATCTCGGGCGTGATCGCCTCGACCACGTCGAGCCGCCGCGCGCCCGCATCCGTGTGCGGGTTCGCGGTATAGAGCCCGTCCACGTCCGACAGCAGGACAAGCTGGTCCGCCCCGACCGTGACGGCGATCTGCGCCGCCAGACGGTCGTTGTCGCCGAACCGGATCTCGTCGGTCGCGACCGTGTCGTTCTCGTTGACGATGGGCACCGCGCCGAAACCCAGAAGCGTCGCGAGCGTGGCGCGCGCGTTGAGATAGCGCCGCCGGTCCTCGGTATCCTCGAGCGTCACCAGCACCTGCGCGGCGCGGATGCCATGCGGGGCGAGGACCTCCTCATAGGCGCGCGCAAGCCGGATCTGCCCGACCGCCGCCGCCGCCTGCGACTGTTCGAGCGGCAGCGCCCCCTCGGGCAGGCCGAGCACCCCGCGGCCGAGCGCGATCGACCCCGACGAGACGACGATCACATCCGCGCCGCGCCCGCGCGCGTCGGCGATGTCCGCCGCCAGCGCCTCGAGCCAGCCCGCGCGCAAGCCGCGCGCCCGGTCGACGAGCAGCGCCGAGCCGATCTTGATCACGAGCCGCCGCGCGGCGCGGATGTCGGGCCTCAGGGCTGCCATGGGGCCTCCGCGCCGGTCGGACGGGGCCGGGCCGCGAGGATCTCGGCACGCAGGGCGCGCAGCACCTCGGCCATGCCCCGGCCCGTCGCGGCCGAGATCACATGCACCGCGCGCCCGGCCACCCGCCCGAGCGCGCGCCGCCGGCGCCCCAGCGTCGCCGCGTCGACCGCATCGGCCTTCGAGAGCGCGACGAGGCGCGGCTTCTCCGCCAGCCCCCCGCCATAGGCCGCCAGCTCGGCCTCGATCGTGCGATAATCGCGCACGATGCTGCCCGAGGTCGCATCGACGAGATGCAGGAGCACCGCGCAGCGCTCGATATGGCCGAGGAACTGATCGCCCAGCCCCCGCCCCTCGGAGGCCCCCTCGATCAGCCCCGGAATGTCGGCAAGCACGAATTCCGCCCCGTCCACCGCCACCACCCCGAGGCCGGGGTGCAGCGTCGTGAAGGGATAATCCGCGATCTTGGGCGTGGCATTCGTCGTCGCGGCCAGAAAGGTCGACTTGCCCGCATTGGGAAGCCCGACGAGGCCCGCATCCGCGATGAGCTTCAGCCGCAGCCAGAGCGTGCGCTCCACCCCCTCCTGCCCCGGATTGGCGTTGGCGGGGGCGCGGTTGGTCGAGGACTTGAAGCGCAGGTTGCCCCAGCCGCCGTTGCCCCCGCGCGCGAGCATGACCCGCTCGCCCGGGCGCACGAGGTCGGCCACCAGCGTCTCGCCGTCCTCCTCGAGGATCTCGGTGCCCGCGGGCACGCGCAGCACGATGTCATCGCCCGACTTGCCGGTGCGCTGCGCCCCCATGCCGGGCTGGCCGGAGCGGGCGAAGAAATGCTGCTGATAGCGGAAATCGATGAGCGTGTTCAGCCCCTCGACCGCCTCGGCCCAGACCGATCCGCCGTTGCCGCCATCGCCGCCGTCGGGGCCGCCGAACTCGATGAACTTCTCGCGCCGGAAGCTGACGCAGCCAGACCCGCCCCCGCCCGAGCGGATATGGACCTTGGCGAGGTCAAGAAACTTCATGGGTTATGGTCCTTCGGGACGGGGTGTCGGTGCGCATTCCTGCTAGCGCCCGGCGGCGCCCGCATCAACCCCGCTCGGCCGTCACGCCATGCGGCGCAGATAGGTCCAGGTCGCGACCCGGGCCCCCCGTCCGACCGAAAAGGTCTCGGCGTCGCCCAGATACTCGAACCCCGCGTTGGTCAGCACCCGCGCCGAGGCCGGGTTGTCCTGAAAGACCTCGGCGAAGATCGTCCGCGCCCCGACCGGGTTCTCGGCAATGAGCGCGCGCACGGCGGCCGAGGCGAGGCCCGCGTTCCAGAAGGCCGGCGCGATCCAATAGCCGATTTCCCACTGCCCGCGGTCCATGGGCTTGAGGCCGATCACCCCCAGCACCTCGGCCGAGCCCTGCGCCGAGGCGTCGAGAACCCAGGCGCGCTCGCCCTCAGGGCGGTTGACGCGGGCGATGAAGGCTTCGGTCGCGCCCGGCGGCAGGGGATGGGGAATCGAGCGGGTGTTGCGCGCCACCCGCCCGTCCGAGGTGTAGAGCGCGATCAGCCCCGCATCCGAGGCGCGCGGCGGGCGCAGCACGAAGCGCGGCAGCGCGAGCGCCGCCGACGGCAGGTGACCGGGCGCCGTGGCGCCGGCAAAGGGGATGTGCGTCGTCACGAATGCCTCCGGTCGGAGATCGGGCAGGGCGCTCCCGCAAAGCGAGCGGGGGACCGGCCTTTCGGCCGATCCCCCATCTACATCGAGAATGTAAAGGTTCGGCTTATTCGGCGGCTTCGGCCTCGGGGCGCACCGAAATGAAGGTGCGGCCATTCAGGCCCTTTCGGAAGTCGACCTTGCCGGTGACGGTCGCGAAGATCGTGTGGTCGCGGCCCATGCCGACGCCATCGCCCGGAAACCATGTCGTGCCGCGCTGGCGCACGATGATGTTGCCCGGGATCGCCGCCTGACCGCCGTACAGCTTCACGCCCAGACGCTTGCCGGCCGAATCGCGGCCGTTGCGCGAGGAACCGCCTGCTTTCTTGTGTGCCATCGGATCACTCCTGCGCTGCGGCGGCCTTGCGGACGCGCTTGGGTTTCTCGGCCGGGGCCGGGGTCAGGGCGGGGGCGGCGCCCGGGGCTTCATGCGCGGCGCGGCGCGCGGCGACGGTGCCCGTCGCGGCGGCCACGCCCGTGCCTTCGGCGCCCGAGGCGAGGATGTCGGTCACGCGCACGAGCGTCAGGTGCTGGCGGTGGCCCTTGGTGCGCTGCGAGGAATGCTTGCGGCGGCGCTTGACGAAATGGATGACCTTCTCGCCCTTGATCTGGTCGATGACCTCGGCCTGAACGGCCGCGCCCGCGACGAGCGGCGAACCGATCACGGGCGCATCGCCCCCGACCATCAGGATATCGTTGAACTGGACCTTCTGCCCAGCTTCGGCTGCAAGCTTCTCGACGCGCAGGACATCGCCCGCCTCGACCCGATACTGCTTGCCGCCGGTCTTGAGGACCGCGAACATGGCAACTTCCCTAACGCTCCGCGCCCTGCGGCCCCGGATGCGTGATCCGGCGTTCATGCCTTCGGACAGCGCGCCCCCTCGGGGCGACATGACAAGGCCGGTCCGGGCACCCCGCCCGCCGACGGCGCGCTTATGGTCCAAAGGGCGGAGGCTGTCAACGGGCGGAAGCCCTCAGAGCGACTCGCCTGTCATGAGCCGAGCCGAGGCCTTGCCAAGGTCGTAGGAGAGGCGCTCGAACACGGTGTCGAAGGTTTCGAACAGGGCCGTGTTCAGGCGTTGCCCGGCCGGCGAGAGGGAGAAATCGATGTAGGCCTCGAGCGCGTCATCCTCGAGCGGGTCGTAGGCCATGAGGAGGAACGACCAGAGCCAGGCCTCGGTTTCCGCGCGCAGGCTCTCTTGCTGCGTCCAGAGGTCGGCGAGCATCTCCGCCTCGCCCTCGTTGCGGGTGTCTGACAGGCCGTCCCCATCCGACAGACCACGCCAGAAGGCGATGTTGGCGTTCATGGCGCCCGCCACGTTGCGTTCGATGAGGTCGTTGGCGACGATGAACCTGTCGATCTGCCCGAGGCGCGGCACCTTGTCCGCGCGCGCGCGGTCGAGCGCGAGGTCGGCCGCATCCTGCACCGCAGGATCGGCAAGCGCGGCGCGCGCGTCGAGTTCGAGGTCGATCACGCCCGCCCCCGGCCCGGAGGTGAAGAAGGCCGTCATCGCGTCAACCTCGGCCGCCGGCGCATCGGCCAACGCGGCGCCCAGGGCCCCTTCGAGGTCCGCGCGCATGCGCGCGGGATCGTGCAGGGCCGCGACGATCGCAGCCCAGCGCGCGCCGCCCTGATCGGGGAAAAGCGATTGCTCGAGTTCGGCGCCGTGCGCGACCCCTTCGGCCGAGAGGATCTCGGCCATCCGGCCGAGCCGGAGCGCCGCGCCGAGGTCGGCCACCGTGGCTGCGCGCGCCGATCCCGCGATGACAAGCAACGCGACAAGGACTGTCAGGTACAGCCCGAGGACGGCAGATCGGATCATCGCGGCGCTCCGGCAGGACATGGCGGACAGGTAGGAACCTAGCGCGCGACCTGCACCCTGCCAAGCGCGGAACCCTCTTGGCAGGAGCTAAGGTTCGTAATAGGATTGATAAGTGATAATTAAGCTCAACCATATGATGAGGACCGCATGCCCCGCAGCATCGTGTTCGTCGTGCTGTCGTGCCTTGCGCTGATCGTTGCAGACGGTACGGCTGCACAATCCCCGGAGGCCGCCCCGCCAGCGGTGTCGGGGTGGGATCACCTCGGCGTGCTCGTGCACAGCCACAACGATTATCTCATCGACGGTGGCCGCGACCGCTGGCGCACGGGTGGGGCGACGCTCGTGCAGTTCTTGCGTCTGGCTGGAGCCGAAGCCGAGTTGCGCCTGAGGGGTGAGTTCATCACGCCATGGAACTCGCTTCAGGCGGGCATTGACCGCCCGCCCGCGGCGATCGCGGGGGCGGCGCTGCTCGCGCAGGGCCACCTTGGGGGCGCCGAGATCAAGGGCGGCCTTGAGGTGCTGCATGTCTCGGAATCATTCTTCACGTTCCAGTCCGCGCTGCATGATTTCTTCAGCCTGCGCGGGTACGACTATGCCGCGCGGGGTGATGCGGTTGCCGATCGCAACTATGTGGCGCTGCACGCCGAGGTGGCGCGTGTGATCACGCTTCCCCCCAATGCCGCGCTGCGGCCTTTCGCGGCCTTCGAGGCGGGGTTCGAGAACTATTCGCGCGTCGGGGTGGATCTCGCGATCGGGCAGGGCGGTTTCGCGCGGCTCTCCTCGCGCGATCCTGTGTCTGGGCTTCTGGTGCCGGCCTATCGCCCGGCCGAGATGACCGAAGCCGGCGCGGGCTTCGTGCTGACCGTTGGCGGCGATCTGACCCGCGATCATGGCTCGAACCTTTATGAAAAGGGCGGGGTTCTGCCAATGCCACAGCGCATGCGGCTGCGGCTGGGCCTTGCGCGCCCGGTTGCGGCCTGGACCTTCTTTGCCGGTGTCGTCCACCTCTCGCCCGAGTTCGAAGGCCAGCTTGAGCCGCAGTCGATCGGCATGCTGGCGCTTGCCCGGACTTTCTGACGTCACAGACGCGAGCTATCTTGAGCGGTAGACTGCCGACCCGTCAGCACAGGAAACACCGATGAAGATCTTGATCGCCTATGCCACCACCGACGGGCAGACGCGCAAGATCGCGCGCTTTGTCGCCGACCGCATCGCCGATCAGGGGCACGGGGTCGAGTTGCTGGCGGCGGCGGATGGCGCGGATCTCGATCTCGGGCGGTTCGACGGCGCGATCCTCGCGGGGTCGCTGCACGCGGGCGGGTTCCAGAAAACCCTTCTGGCCTTCGCCCGCGACCACGCGCGTGCGCTCGATGCGCGCCCGACGCTGTTTCTGGCGGTCTCGCTCTCGGCCGCGGGGACGGATGCCGAGGATTGGGCGGGGCTGCGCGCCTGCCTCGCCAAGTTCGAGGCCGACGCCGGCTGGCACCCGCGCGAGACGCTCCATGTCGCGGGGGCATTCCGGTTCACCGAATACGATTTCTTCCGCGCCTGGGCGATGCGCCGGATCGCCGAGAAGAAGGGCGAGACGGTCGATCCGCACGCCGACAAGGAATATACCGACTGGGCGGCGCTCGGTCAGGCGACCGATGCGTGGCTCGCGCGGCTCGGGGGGTGATCTCAGGCCCCGACGCCCACGCCCCTGAGGATCTGCACCCCGTTGATCTGCCAGCCCTCGGCCGTCTCGATCATCTGGTATTCGAGCAGGTGCGCCTGCCCTGCGGCATCCGTCATCATCACCCGCTGCCAGAGCCGCCCCTCGACCTCGCGCAATTCCAGAAACCGCACCTCGGCCGGGCGGTGGACCATCGGATAGCCCTGCCGCACCATCTGGCCGAAGCGCTCGGGCGTGCCGAACATGCCCTTGATCGCGGGCGAGGCGAAGCCGAAGGCGGTAGCGAAATCATCGGCCTTGAACGCCTCGATCTGGCGCGCGATCACGCCCTGGATGGCGGCGTCCTGCGCCTGCCCCATCGGCGAGAGGGCAAACCACAGCGCGGCGGCAAGCGAGAACAGTCTGGTCATGCGTTCCTCCCCTGGTTTTCAGGGGCTACGCAGACCGGGGCCTGCCGGATCAGCCGCCGAGTTCGCCCGCAAGCGCCCGGTCGATCAGCGCGATCGTCTCGGCCACGCCATAGAGCGCCACGAACCCGCCGAAGCGCGGACCCTCGGAGGCGCCGAGCAGCACCTCGTAGAGCGCCTTGAACCACTCGCGCAGCGGCTCGAAGCCATGATCGCGCCCGACCGCGAAGACGACCGATTGCAGCGCTTCGGGATCGGCGACGCCCTCCCACGCAGCAAGGCGGGCGCGCAGATCGGCGATCGCCGCACGCTCGCGCGTGTCGGGGGCGCGAAAGACCCGGTTCGGGGCCACGAAATCGGCGAAATAGCGCACCGCGAATTCGGCCGCGGCGTCGAGGTCGGGGTTGGCCTCGGGGCTGGCCTCGGGCGCATAGCGGCGGATGAAGCCCCAGAGCCCAGCCTTGTCGCGCGCCCCCGCCACGCTCGCGAGGTTCAGCAGCATCGCGAACGACACGACCATCCGGCTCTCGGGCGGCTCGCCCGCGTGGATGTGCCAGACCGGGTTGTCGATCTGCGCGGCGATGTCCTGCCCGTGATAGGCGCGCAGCTGCTGGTGATATTCATCGACCGCCTTGGGGATCACGTCCCACCACAGCCGCTTGGCAGTCTTGGGCTTCTGGAACATGAAGTAGGACAGGCTCTCGGTCGCGGCATAGGTGAGCCATTCGTCGATGGTGAGGCCGTTGCCCTTCGATTTCGAGATCTTCTGCCCCTTGTCGTCGAGGAAGAGTTCATAGGTGAAATGCTCGGGCGCGCGGCCGCCGAGGATCTCGCAGATCCCGTCATAGATCGGCGTGTTGGTCGAATGGTCCTTGCCATACATCTCGAAATCGACCTCGAGTGCGGCCCAGCGGGCGCCGAAGTCGGGCTTCCATTGCAGCTTCACATGGCCGCCGGTGACGGGCAGCGTCCATTCGCGGCCCGTGTCGTCGTCAAAGGTGATCGTGCCCTCGCGCGCATCGACATGCTTCATCGGCACATAGAGGACGCGCCCCGTCTCGGGGTGGATGGGCAGGAAGCACGAATAGGTCTGCTGGCGCTCCTCGCGCAGGCTCGCGAGCATGACCTCCATGATCGCGTCATAGCGCTCGGCCACGAGGCGCAGCGTGTCGTCGAAGCGGCCCGAGCGGTAGAAGTCGGTAGCCGAGATGAATTCGTAGGCGAAGCCGAAGGTATCGAGAAAGCGGCGCAGCATCGCGTTGTTGTGATGGCCAAAGCTCGCGAATTCGCCGAAGGGGTCGGGCACCGAGGTCAGGGGCTTGTGCAGGTTCTCGCGCAGCATGGGGATGTTCGGGACGTTGTCGGGCACCTTGCGCATGCCGTCGAGATCGTCCGAAAAGCAGAAGAGCCGCGTCGGGATGTCCGAGATGACCTCGAAGGCGCGCCGGATCATCGTCGTGCGCGCGACCTCGCCGAAGGTGCCGATGTGCGGGAGCCCCGAGGGGCCATAGCCCGTCTCGAACAGCACATAACCCTTGGCGGGGGGCGTGCGGTCATAGCGCGCGAGGATGCGGCGCGCCTCCTCGAAGGGCCAGGCCTTCGACTTCATCGCGGCGTCACGGAGTGCGGACATCTTTCGCCCCAGGGATCGGCGCGAACCCCCTGCCCGCGCGGCCCGGGTTTCCTATTGCCGGGGTGGGGGCGCGTCAATATTGTGCGGCATCCCCCGGCCAGAGGTTCCGCCCGTGTCCAATCCGATCAGCTCCTACACCCCCCAGGATGCGCTCGTCGCGCTGATGATCGCGGTGTCGGCTTCGGATGAGAACATCCGCACCGCCGAACTCGTCGCGATCCAGCGGATCGTGAACCACCTGCCGGTGTTCGCGGCCTATGATGCCGACCGCATCCGCCAGATCGCGCAGAGCGTCTTCGACCTGCTGGAGGAAGAGGACGGGCTCGACGCCCTCTTCGGCCTCATCCGCGACGGGCTGCCCGAGCGGCTGCACGAAACCGCCTATGCGCTCTCGTGCGATGTCGCGGCAGCCGACGGGCGGCTGCGCGACACGGAATTGCGGATGCTGCAGGAAATCCGCGATGAGCTCGAGATCGACCGTCTGCATGCCGCCGCGATCGAGCGGGGCGCGCGCGCCCGCCACATGATGCCCTGAAGGGGCCTTCAGCCGAAGGTCCTGGCCCAGTGCATCAGGGTCTTGCGCTGCATGTCGCGCGCACGCCCGGCCCAGGCACGCGCCCCGGGCGTGCGCCCGCCATCATCCCGGCGCAGCCTGTCGCGCGTCTCGAGGTCGGCGGCGAGGATCGCAAAGGCCCCGACCCGCCCCGACGGCATCCTGAGATAGCCCGCAAGGGTCGAGACATAATCGAGCGTCCCGGTCTTGGCCCGGGCCGAGGTGCCGCGCGGCGTGCCCTCGGCCAGCGGATGATCGCGCAGGAGGGGCGGCAACGGCCCCCCGGCACCCGCCTGTGCCAGCGCGCGCGCCATCGCGAGCGGCGCGATCCGCGACCCCGCCCCGAGGCCCGAATGATCGACGAAATGGGCCTCGGCCCCGAGCCGGCGCGACACCCATTCGGCCATCGCCCGCCCCGACGCCGCCAGATCGGCCGCGCCCGACGAGGCGAGCCCCACCGCCTCGGCGCTGAGGTTCGTCGAGAAGCGCAGCATCGCGGTCAGCTCGCGCGTGAGCGGATGCCCCTCGTGGCGGGCGATCTCGCGCGCGTCGGGGCCCGCCGCACCCGCCACCGGTTCGGGCAGCCCAAGGCCCGCCCCCGCCGCAAGCGTGCGAAAGGCCTGCGCGGCATAAAGCCCGGGCTGGCGCACCGGCAGCCACAGCGTCCCCTCGGCCCCGAGCGCGCCGGGCGTCACCTCCCATTCCTCGCGCCCCGGCCGGACGCGGTGGACGAACATCGGCCCCGGCCGGTTTTCCACCACCGCGACGCGCACCATCTCGACCGCCGGCCGATGGTCGAGGCCGCGCGCATCGAGCGCGATCTGCCACCCCTCGCCCTGGCGCGCCCATTCGAAATGCACGCGGTTGTAGTTGAGGTTGAGGCCCCCGACCCCCGGATTGTATCCCGCCTGCGCCGGCTGCGTGGGATCGATGCGCGCGATCTCGGGGATCGGGCCGCCATCGAACACGAACCGCCCGCCGACGCGCGTGATCCCCGCCGCGACGCAGGCCGCAGCCAGCCGCGCAAGGTCATCGGCATCGAGCGCCGGATCCCCGCCGCCGGCCAGCACCAGATCCCCCGCGAGCGTGCCGCCCTGTACCGCGCCCGTCGCGAGGATCCGCGTCGCGAAGCGGTGATCGGACCCGAGCGCATCGAGCGCATAAAGCGCGGTCAGCGCCTTGAGGCTGCTCGCCGGGGGCAGCGGCGCGCCGCCCTGCGCCTCGGCCAGCGTCTCGCCCGTCGCGGCATCGATGAGCGCCGCGCCCGCCCCGCCGCCCAGCCGCGCCTCGGCGATGAGGCGCGCCTCGGTCCCCGTTGCCACCACCGCGGGTGCGGCCACCGCCGATGGCCCGAGCCCCGCGGGGCGGGGTGGCGGGATCGGAACGCCCGCGCCCAGCGCAGGGCCGGCAAGGCTTGCGGCGAGGCCCGCGAGGATCGCGCGGCGGGTGGGATCGTGTCCGGTCATGCGTTCGCCCCCGTCGGCCAGTCGCCCCGCGCGCGGATCGCGCTCGAGGATGCCGCGTGCAGCGGCAGGTTCACCATGCACCACACCGGCGGCGCGATCCGTCCGAGGCTGCGCGCGGCCGTCTCGGGCAGGCGCGCCCGCGCGAAGGCGCGCGCCGCGACGGCGTTGCGCGCCGCAAGGGTGCTGCCCGGGCGCGCCAGCACGCCCACGGGCACTGAATTCAGGATGTCGCGCCAGCGTTCCCAGCGGTGGAACTGCACGAGGTTGTCCGATCCCATGAGCCAGACGAACCGCACGCCGGGATAGAGCGCGCCAAGCCGCCCGAGCGTGTCGGCCGTGGCCCGCGTGCCCAGCCGGGCCTCGAGGTCGGTGACGACGACGCGCCCGTTCCCCGAGATCAGCGCCCGCGCCGCCGCCACCCGCGCCCCGATCGCGGCCGGCCCGCGCGCCTTCAGCGGGTTGCCCGGGCTCACGAGCCACCAGATCCGGTCGAGGCCGAATCGCGCGAGTGCCGCGCGCGTGATGTGCAGATGGCCCGCATGGGGCGGATCGAAGGATCCGCCCAGAAGCCCGACGCGCTGGCCGGGCATCGCCAAGGGAAAGCCTGTCGGCACGCCGCTGCCCCGTTCTCGATGCGGCGCCACCATCCACGGGCGGGCGCGCCTTGTCCAGACCGGGGCCGCGCTGGCGCTGCCCCGGCCCCCTCAGCCCGGCGCGCGCGTGGGCAGACGCGCATCCTGCGGGCAGAACGCGAGGATCGCCCCGGTGATCGCGGCCTTGCGCAGCGGCTTCGTCAGGTAGCGGTCCATTCCGGCATCGAGGATGCTGGCCTCGTCGCCCTCCATCGCATGGGCCGTCAGCGCCACGATCGGCACATGCCGCCCGCTGCCCGCCTCGGCCGCGCGGATGCGCCGCGTGGCCTCGCGCCCGTCCATCTCGGGCATCGAGACATCCATGAAGACGAGGTCGGGCTCCCACGCGCGGGCGATCTCGAGCGCCTCGCGCCCGTTGTCGGCAAAGCGCAGCTCGATGTCGAGATCGCGCAGCATCTTGGCGAAGACGAGCTGGTTGGTGCGGTTGTCCTCGGCCGAGAGGATGCGCATGGCCCGCCCCTGCAGCGGACCGGGGGCGGGGGGCGGCGCGTCGGGTCCGCGCGCGCCGCCCGAGAGGGCCGCGAGGTTGTGCAGCAGATCCCAGCGCAGGACCGGGCTTTGCATCACGGCATGAACCTCGTGCGCGCCCGGTTCGGCGCGCGCCTTGGCCGGATTGGCCGAGAGCAGCATCATCGGCAGGCGGTGGCCCGCCGCGCGGATCCGCCCGGCCAGATCCATCCCGCCCGCCGGCTGCAACTCGCCGCTGATGAGGGCGACATCGAAGCCCGGATCGGTCCCGAGCAGCGCCAGCGCCTCGGCGCCGGTTCGGCAGGCGGTGACGGCGATGCCCGCGGCCGTCAGTTGGTGGTCGAGGATACGGCGGTTGATCATGCTGTCGTCGATGACGAGGGCGCGGCGCAGGTTCACCGGCACGTCGGGGTGCTGCGCGCCGGGCTCGGCCACCGGCAGGCGCAGCCGAAAGCCGAAGCACGACCCCCGCCCCGGCTCGCTGTCGACCCAGACCGCCCCGCCCATCCGGTCGATCAGCCCGCGCGTGATCGCAAGTCCGAGGCCCGTCCCCTCGAACCGCCGGCTCGGGGCGTCGTCGACCTGGCTGAACTCGCCGAAGATGTGGTCGAGCTTGTCGGCCGCGATGCCGATCCCGGTATCCTCGACCGCGACATGGACATCGCACGCCCCCCCCGCCGCCTCGAGCCCCGTGACGCGGACGAGGACATGCCCCGTCTCGGTGAACTTGACGGCATTGCCCATGAGGTTCGTCAGCACCTGCCGCACCCGGCCAGGATCGCCGACGAAGCGGGTGGGCAGGAACATGTCGTAATCGACCTGCAGCGCGAGCCCCCGCTCCTGCGCGCGCGGCTGCAGGAGCATCGCGACCTCGTGGATCATCCGTTCGAGGTCGAAGGGCTCGGGGTGGAGCGTGAGCTTGTCCGCCTCGATCTTCGAATAATCGAGGATGTCGTTGATGATGACCAGAAGCGCCTCGCCCGAGCTGCGGATCGTGTCGGCGAAGATGCGCTGTTCCTCGGTCAGCTCGGTGTCGCAGAGGAGTTCGGCCATCCCGACGACCCCGTTCATGGGGGTGCGGATCTCGTGGCTCATGTTGGCGAGGAAGGCCGATTTTGCCCGGCTCGCGGCCTCGGCGCCGGCGCGCGCGGCCTCGAGCGCGGCCTGCTGGCCCTTGATCTCGGTGATGTCGACCTGCAGGCCCACGCGGCCGCCGTCGGGCGTCTCGCGTTCGAGAACCCGCAACCAGCGCCCCGCGAGGCGCTGCTCGAGCGGCTGGCCGGGGCGGCGATAGGCCGCGAGGCGCTCGGCCAGCCAGTCGGCCTCGCGGCCCTGCGCCTCGGGATACTGGCCGTTGCGCAGCCCGAAGCGCAGGATGTCGTCGAACCGCGCCCCGGGCGTCAGGGCGGGCGCGCTTTCGGGATAGAGGGCGCGGTGGCGTTCGTTGCACATGACAAGCCGCCCCTCGGCGTC
>JBIKVM010000181.1:0-5933 GCA_044356825.1 Limisphaerales bacterium | reverse complement strand
CTTGTCGAGTTGCCCTCTGCTGTCGCATTTTCTGTCGGAGCGCTCGATATCCGCGTGACGGTCGTCATCGCGCTGGCGGCCTGCTTGCTCATGGGGCTCATCCTCGCCCGGTTCCGTCCCGCGCGGCGCCTCTATGCCATCGGGTCCAATCCCGACGCGGCGCGCATGGCCGGGATCAACGCCCCCCTCGTGACATTTCTTGCCTTCGTGCTGTGCGGCGCGCTCGCGGGGCTGTCGGGGTTCATCTTTCTGGCGAAGTTCGGCAACATCACCGTCGTCGCAGGGCTCGGCTTTGAGTTGAAGTCGATCGCCGCGGTCGTCGTGGGCGGTGTGTCGATCATGGGTGGTTCGGGCTCGATGATGGGCGTCCTGATGGGGGCCCTGCTCGTCGATACGATCGACAATTCGCTGACGCGGTGGGATGTCGTCTCGGAATTCTGGCGCGATGCACTTCTGGGCATGCTCATCATGGCGGCGGTGACGGTGGATACGCTCGCCAATCGGTCGCTTGCGCGGCTGCGGGCCGCGAAGGGGGGGGAGCAATGACGCGGATCCTGACCCCATGGGAAAGCGGACTGCTCGGGATCTTCCTGATCACGCTGGCCCTCAATGTCGCCATCGTGCCCGAGTTCCTGACGCTTCAGAACCAGATCAACCTCTTTCAACTCAGCATCGAGAAGATCATTGTCGCCCTGATCATGACGCTGATCATCATCAATGCCGAGATCGACCTTTCGGTCGCCTCGGTGATGGGGCTTTCGGCGGCGATCTTCGGCTATCTCGTCTCCATCGGCGTCGATGGCCGCCTCGCGATCGCGGTCTGCCTCGCGGCGGGCCTGCTGGCGGGTCTTGTCAACGCGCTCCTTTCCGCCCGGCTCGGCATCCCGTCGCTGGTCGTGACGCTTGCCATGCTGATCGGATTCCGCGGTTTCGCGCGCGTTCTGGTCAAGGACAACTCGCTGGGCGATTTTCCGACATGGTTCACTGACCTCGGCCAGAAGGGATTTCTGGGGCCCATTCCGCTGTCGCTATGGATCTTCGTCATCTTGCTCGTGGTGTTCGGCGTGCTGCTTCACCGCACCACATTCGGCCGTCAGGTCGTCATCATCGGGACATCGTCGGATGTCGCGCGCTTTTCGGGGCTGAACGTCGCACGGGTGAAGACCCAGCTGTTCCTGATGTCGGGCCTCGTTTCGGCCCTCGCGGGTCTTCTCTATGCAGCACGGCTCGGCTCGGTGCGCGGTGACAGCGGGATCGGCTTCGAGCTTGACATCATCACCATGGTCCTCATGGGCGGGGTATCGATCTTTGGCGGCAAGGGCAGCATGACGGGCGTGGTCCTGTCGATCCTGATCATTCTGAACCTGCGCAACGGGATGGCGCTGATGAACATCACGGGACATCTGCAGACCGGCGTGATCGGCCTCCTGCTGATCGGCTCGGTCCTTCTGCCCAACATCGTGTCCGGCCTGAGGGGAAGGCGCGAAACGACCTGAACAGGAGATCCCATGCAGCGCTACGCCTTCAAGATGCGCCTCAATGCCGGGGCTGAGGCGGAATACACCCGCCGCCATGATGCCATATGGCCCGAACTGGTCGAGTTGCTGCGCGCCTCCGGCATCTCGAACTACTCGATCCATCTCGACCGCGAGACCATGACGCTCTTTGGCTATCTCGAGCGGCGCGACGATCATGCGATGGACGACCTGCCGAACCATCCGGTGATGAAGAGGTGGTGGGCCTACATGGGCGACATCATGGCCACGAACCCCGATGGCAGCCCGATCGCCGTGCCGCTCGCAGAGACGTTCCACATGGCATGAGATCGGGCGCAACGGGGGTGCGTTTGCCGCTGCCTCAGCGCCGCTGGCCGGCCCAGGCCGTCGCGACACGTGCACGCCACGCCGACGCATAGCCGCGCCAGAGGTCTGCGGTATCGGGCTCGATCACGGGTGCGGGCGCGCGCGCACCGCCCGGGGCCGCCAGCAACGCCGCGCCAAGCCCGGTGCCCGCCCCCGAACCAGCCGCGATCACCCGTCGCCCCGTCGCCGTCGCAAGCATCCGGAGGAAGATGCGGTTCGCACCGAAGGGGCCCTCGACCACGATCTCGCCTTCGGCCCCGATCAGTTCGAGGCACTCCGCCCCCATAAGGGCGGCGTAGAGGCTCGCGGCTGCCATCCTCATGCCCGGCGTCGCCGGAGCCTCGGGGGTCCAGGCGAATCTGAGGCCCTGGAACGGTCCCGTCGTGGGATGGCGCGATGGCAGTGCCATGATGCCGCGCGCAAGCACCGCAGCCACCTCGGCATCGCCGGGGGACGCGATCTGGCCATCCATGATTTCCTCGATTTCGCGTCCGGCCATAAACCGCGCGGTCGGAACTGGCTCGCCGAGCGCGTTGACGTTCACCAGCAGGTCGCGTGTCCGATCGAGAACCACCCGCTTGCCGCGCAGCGCCATGACGATCATCCATGTGCCGGTTGACAGAACCGCCCTCGGGGAATCGCCTGCCAGCCACGGCATCAGCGACGCGTTGGAATCGTGGATACCCGAGAGAACGGGGGTGTCACGCGGCAAACCGGTGGCCGCCGCGACGTCCGCCCTGAGCGGCCCGAGGACCTTCGCCGGACCCGAAACCGCGGGAAACAGTGATTGCCACCCAAGCCGCGCCAAGAGGCTGCTGAAGCGACCTTCGAGGGGATTCCACAGGTCGGTGTGACAGCCAAGCGAGGTGTATTCGGACGCTGAAACCCCGGACAGCCTGAAGCCCCAATATTGCGGGAGGGTCAGGATATGCCGCACATGGGCGAAGCGGTCCGGAAAGGTCTTTGCCTGCCAGTAGAGTTGCGCCCCGAGGTTCAACCCCATCGGCAGGCGCGGTGAGCCCGTCTCGGTGAACTCCGGCCTTATCGCGTCATAGTCTCCCGCGATCTGGTCAGGCCCGTCGTGCTCATAATCGAGCACGGGCAGCGCCAAACCGCCATGGGCATCGACGAGCGCAGCGCTTGCGCCATGTGTCGTTACCGTCACGGCATCGACGGCACCCACCCTTCCGAGGCCCTCGAGGATGAAACGCCAGAGGCCCTCGGTATCGTGGTGCGGATAGGGATCGGTCCGAAGCACGCGGTTGGGCGCGCGCGCCACGATGTCCTCGATGCCCCTCGCGGGGTCGGCGACCAGCACCTTGGCGTTGGTCTTGCCGATGTCGATGACCGCGATCCGGGCCATGCCTTCCTCGCTGCAACGTCCTAGCGCGTTCGCTGTTTTTCTGTGCGCGGTCCTCCGTGTCAAGCAACAGCCGCGCCCCGGAGGCACAGGGCGCGCGGGTGCGCGATGCGTGCAGCACAGGGTTTTCCTTCGCCGCGCCTCGGCGCAAGATGCCGCCATGAGCAAGACAGACGCTCCCTTTCGCCTTCCGCGCGACCGCCTCGTCCGGGCGATCACGTCCGATCGCGCGCCGGTGGTCGTCGTCGAAGGCGCGGCGGGAACCGGCAAGACATGGCTACTGCAAGATCTCGCGGCCGCAGGAGAGACGAGGCCCATGCTCGACCTCGCGCCAGGTGCGGTGGCGCAGCTTCCCGACGGTCCGGTGATCCTCGCGCTGAGGCCCGGCACGCAGGTGGACGGCCTCGCGCGCGCCGAAGTCTACGGCAGGGTCAGCCGACATGACGATCTGCTCTTTGCACCGTCCGAACTGCCCCCCGGCCTGTTTGCGCGAACCGGCGGCTGGGCCTGCCTCATCCCGGTGGCACGGACGGGTGCCGCAAGCGCGGCAGCGATCGAGGCATTCTTGCGTTCCGAACTGCTCGCGCCGATTCCCTCGGCCGCGCTCGTTGCGATGGATGCCTGGCTTGCCGATCCGACCCGTCGCCCGCTGGCTGCGGTGCAGGCCCTTCCCTTCGTCGGAGGGCCGGAGGTTCCCGATCGCCTGCCCGCACCCCTTGCCGCCGTTCAAGTGCCCCTGCAGCGGGCGCTGCGCGCAACGCTAGCGCAAAGGGCCGAGCAGGCACAGGAAGCATCGGTAATTGCCGGGGCGCAGGTGCAGGCTGGGCAGGGGCCGCAAGGCGTTGCGCTCTATCAGTCCATCGGCGCCTGGGATGCCGCGCTCGCCGCCGTCCGCGAAGGTGGTGGGCCTTTCTTCGTGCACCGTTTCGGCCCCGAGGCCTTCGACACCATGCTCGCGGGCTTCCCGCCGCAGTTGCTGGCCGAGGAGCCGGTGCTGGTGCTCGCCCGCGCCATTCAGGCCATCAAGCGAGGCGAGGTGCAACTTATGCGCCGGATCCTCACCGACCGATGGGGCCCCGAAATGGCGGATGCCGCGGCGGTGATGGCCGCACAGGCGCGCTATCCGCTCGAGGTGCGGTTCATCCGCCTCCTGACCCGAACATGGGAGGATTTCGACCTCGACGACAGCTATCTCGATCAGGCGTGGTCGCTTCTGGCCTTCATCCCGGCCGAGGATGACCTGCACCGGGGCAGCTTCTACAACGCAATCCTTGAGTTCTACATCCGCGCCCGACGCTTTGCCGAAGCCGAGCATGTCGCGCAGCGCGCGTCGGAGCATTACGCGCGGGTGAACTATCCGATCCTGTCGTTCTATATCGATCTGCATCGGGCGATCATCCGTCTCTTTCTCGGGCACGCCCGCGCTGCGGCCCGCCATGCCGCCGCTGCCCGCGTGCATCTCGCAGCCACGCCCTATGACAGCCCCGGCGACGCCCGTCTGCTCTCGCTGGTCGAGGCCTGCATCGCCTACGAGACGGGGCATCCCGACCCGCTGACACGGTTTCTGGCCCTTGATGCCGATGCGCTTGCGCAAGGGGAAATATGGCCCACGATCGTTGAGCTCGTCCTGACCTATGGCGCACAGGCCCTGTCCGAGCACTGGTCATCGCTTGCGGCGCGGGCCTTTCTGGACCGGTGGCGCGTGACCGAGGCACGCTCGAGCCAGTTTCACATGCTGATCGACATCCGCGAGGTCGCGGTGATCCAGTCTGCCGGCCGCTGGGCCGAGGCCGCAGCCAAGGCGGCGGCCCTGCCGGGCAGGGTCACGCAGGGATTTGTCCTCTCGGGCGCGGTCGCGACCCTGACCGATCGCGACGAGGTTGCACTGGCGCTCGTCTGGTTGCGGCAACTGGCGCAGGTCGCGCCGACCGTTCCCGGCATCGAGCAGGGGCTGCGCAAGATCCTCGACAACCCGCATCTGACTGCGCGGCAGCGGGTGGGGGCAGAAATCTGGCTGGCGCATGTGCTGCGCCGGACCCGGCGCCTCGCGGAGGCCGAGGCACAGTTGCGCTCCACCCTGGGCGCGGTGGCCGAGGAGGGGGCGCTTGCACATCTGAGCGAAGAGCGGGTCTTTCTGACCGAGTTGCTCGCGCTCGGCCGGCTTCGTGCCACACTCGAGCGCGAGGCGCCGGTGCGGCGGCTGATCCGGACGCTGACCGAGGGCGGCCCAGGCCGCACCGCCGCAGCGCAAGCAGCGGGCCTGACCCGGCAGGAGGCGCGCGTGCTGCACGCGATCAGCGAGGGGGCTGCGAACAAGGCGGCGGCGAACCTGCTCGGATTGTCTGAGCGGACGGTAAAATTCCATCTGGCCAACCTCTATCGCAAGCTGGGCGTGGGGACGCGCGCCGAGGCGGTCAAGGCGGCCGCGGCGCTGAAGCTTGTGGGCTGACCGCGCGCGAATGGCACCGTCACGGCTACAGATCGGACCGAATTCGTGCATCCCGGATAAAAACCTGTCCTTCTGAGTGGAATACCTGTCCTTCTGCCGGATTGATCGGGGGCGGCCGGGAATGAAGGATGCTCCCAGGGGGTCTGGCAGAGGCCCCGAGACGCTTGATCTGTCCTGAAGGGGGATGACATGACCGGACGCCTGATGCTGACGAGTTCCGCCCTGGCCCTGAGCCTGTTGGCGGGGGCCGCAGCGGCCCAGA
>JBIKVM010000032.1:0-19906 GCA_044356825.1 Limisphaerales bacterium | reverse complement strand
CATCAACAACGGCGCCACGATCTACGAGGTGCAGAAGCTGCTCGGCCACCAGAACATCGCCATGACCGAGCGTTACGCCCATCTCGTGCCCGACACGCTGCAGCGCCGGGTCGAGATCATCCCCGACGCCATGGCGCGCGCCGCCCTCGCGGGCTGAGCGCGCGTCAGGGCAGGGTTTCGATCAGATCGCCGACCGCGACGCCGGTGATGCCGGCGGCGTTCGCCTCGTCGGTGTCGATGTGCATCTCGGTGAACGCGCGGGGCTGGATGCGCACCACCGCGCCCGCGAAATCGATGTCGCGCCCCGTGCCGCGGATCGCGACCGTCACCGCCTCGCCATCGGCGAGGCCCCAGCGGCGGGCATCCTCGGGGTTCATGTGGATGTGGCGGGCCGCGACGATGAGGCCGTCGGTCTCGACCGTTCCGGCCGGGCCGATGAGCCGCACGCGCGGCGTGCCGTCGAGATCGCCCGACATCCGCACGGGCGCCTCGATCCCGAGGTGGATCGCGTCGGTGCGCGAGACCTCGATCTGCGTGCGTGCCCGCTCGGGCCCGAGGATGCGCACCCCCTCGAAGCGGCCCGCGGGCCCTTCGAGCGTCAGGCGTTCGACCGCCGCGAAATTGCCGGGCTGGCGCAGGGCGAAATCGCTGTGCAAGCCCGCGCCCGGCCCGAACAGCGACTCGAAATGGGCGCGCGAGATGTGGACATGGCGGGCCGAGACGGCGACGGGAACGTGGATGACCGTCTCTGGCTCCCTGGCCATCCGGTCAGCCCTTGCGCGAGATCATGCGCCGGAACCAGCCCTTGGGCGGGGTGCCGTCGCCCTCGGGTGCCGCTTCGGTCGCTTCCTCGGCCGGGCCCTCGACCGCCGACTGGAAGCGTTCGAAGAATTCGTCGGCAAGCTTGCGGGCGAAGCCGTCGATGATCCGGCTGCCCAGTTGCGCGAGCTTGCCGCCCACGCTCGCCTCGACCTCATAGCGCAGCAGCGTCCCGCCCTCGGCGGGTTCGAGCGTCACGCGCGCCTGACCCTTGGCAAAGCCCGCGGCGCCCCCCTTGCCCTCGCCCGCGATGGTGCAGGCCCGGCCCGGGTCGATGTCGCGCAGCGCGACCGCGCCCGCGAAGCGCGCGGAAACGGGGCCCACCTTCTGCACCACCACCGCCTCGAACCCCGTCTCGGCCGAGCCGGTCATCGATTCGCAGCCCGGCACGCAGGCCTTCAGCACCTCGGGATCGAAGAGGGCCGCCCAGACGGTTTCGGGCGGGGCCGCGATCTGGCGGCTGTCGGAGAGGTTCATCGCGGGCCTCCTGCGGTTTCGCGGCCTCTCATGCCCCAAGCCGCGCCCTCGCGCAACATCGCGCGCGCCGCCATCACCCAGACGACCGCGAGCGCGGCCGAGAGGATCGCGTTCCATCCGGCCATCGAGATGCCGGCAAACGACCACGCGACCTCGGAACAGGCGACGGGGGCCGCCATCGCCACGGTCGGATCGAGCAGGTCCGAGATCGACACGCCCGAGATGCCGGGCCCCGCCGAACAGGCCGCCGGCCCCGGCCACCAGCCGAGTTCCACCCCCGCATGATAGGCCCCGACCCCCGCCGTCCCGAGGGCCGCGAGCGCCCCGATGACCGGCCAGACAATCCAGGGCAGCCCGAGCGCCACACCGCCGATGACCACCGCCGCCAGATGCGGCCAGCGCTGCGTGATGCAGAGCGCGCAGGGCGCGAGGCCGAAGAGATATTGCGCTACCAGCGCCGCGCCCAGCAGCGCCGCCGACCCCCCGGCCGCGATCAGGATGAGGGCGCGCGCCGTCACAGCCAGCGCACCATCAGGAACCCGCCGATCAGCACCGCGAGCGCGAGCGTGAAGACAAGGCCCAGCCTGCGCTCGATGAACGCCCGGATCGGCTCGCCATAGACGCGCAACAGCGCCGCGACGATGAAGAACCGCAGGCCCCGGGCAAACACCGATGTCGCGACGAATGTCGCAAGCGACATCCCCGTCCAGCCCGACATGATGGTGATGACCTTGTAGGGAAAGGGGGTGAGCCCCGCGATCAGCACCGCCCAGAAGCCCGCGTCGTTGAACTGGGTCGAGAATTCGGCCATCGCGTCGGCCTTGCCCAGCGCCTCGAGCACCGGCCGCCCGATCTGCTCGAAGGCGAACATCCCGATGGCATAGCCCGCGATCCCGCCCAGCACCGAGGCAATCGTCGCGACCCCGGCGATGATCCAGGCGCGGTCGGGCCGCGCGAGGATCATCGGCACCATCATCGCATCGGGCGGGATGGGAAAGACCGAGCTTTCGATGAAGGACACGACGCCCAGCGCCGGCACCGCCCGGCGGTGGGTTGAAAGCGCGATCGTCGCATCGTAGATCCGCCGCAGCATCTGGCCGCCCCGTGTCGGGTCGCGAAGTGTGTCCCCGATCGGCAAGGCTTCGATCACGCGCCGCGCAACGCGTCAAGCGCCACCGGCGGGAGATGACGCGAGATTTATTGCCACCCCCGAATCGGTGGCGACGCAGGCCGGTTTCTGCTATGGCTAGTGGCATGAACGCGCCCGACCCCAACATGCACGCTTTCCCCTCGCCAATCCGGCTGCTGGATGAGGCCGCCGTGAACCGCATCGCGGCGGGCGAGGTGGTCGAGCGTCCGGCATCGGCCGTCAAGGAGCTGGTCGAGAACGCGCTCGATGCAGGCGCCCGGCGCGTCGCGGTCGATTTCGCCGATGGCGGCAAGACGCTGATCCGCGTCATCGACGATGGCGCGGGCATCGCGGCGGCCGACCTGCCGCTTGCGGTCGCGCGGCACGCGACCTCGAAGATCGACGGCTCGGACCTCGTCAACATCCGCTCCTTCGGCTTTCGCGGCGAGGCGCTGGCCTCGCTCGGGGCTGTAGGTAGGCTTCTGGTCGCGTCGCGCACGGCCGTGGCCGAGGGGGCGCGGCTGTCGGTCGAGGGCGGGCGCGCGGGCGCGGTCGAGCCCGCCGGGCTGCCGCGCGGCACCACGGTGACGCTGCGCGATCTCTTCTATGCCACGCCCGCGCGGCTCAAGTTCCTGCGCACCGACCGGGCCGAGGCGCAGGCCATCGCCGAGGTGATCCGCCGCCTCGCGCTCGCAAGCCCCGCGACGGGCTTTACCCTGACCGATGTCTCGGGGGGCGAGGCGCGGGCGGTGCTGCGGCTCGATCCCGAACCGGGCGCGGGCCTTGGTGCCCTGACGGCGCGCGCGGGGCGGTTGATCGGGGCGGAGTTCGTGCAGAACGCCCTGCCCATCGAGGCCGAGCGCGAGGGGCTGCGCCTGTCGGGCCTTGCGGGGCTGCCGACCTATGCGCGCGGGTCGGCGGCGCAGCAGTTCCTGTTCGTGAACGACCGGCCCGTGCAGGATCGCCTGATGATCGGCGCGCTGCGCGCCGCCTATGCCGATCTTCTGCCGGCTGGGCGGCACGCGGCGGCGGTGATGCACCTGCACTGCCCGCCCGAGGCGGTCGATGTCAACGTCCACCCCGCCAAGGCCGAGGTGCGCTTTCGCGATCCGGGCCTCGTGCGCGGCCTCATCATCGGGGCGCTGCGCCATGTGCTGGCCGAGGGCGGGCATCGCGCCTCGGGCACCATCGGGGCGGCGATGCTGGGCGCGATGCGCCCCGCGGGCGGCGCGAGCTTCGCGGCATCTCCGGGCGGCGGGGGCTGGCGCGCGGCGGCCGCGCTGCCGCTGCGCTTTCCGCCCGCCCCGCCCCATCCCGCGCTCGGCCTCGCCGAGGCGCCCGCCGCCCCGCCCGAAGCGCCGCCCGACCCGCCAGCCGACCAGACCCCCGGGGCCGACGATCTGCCGCTCGGCCGCGCGCTGGCGCAGTTCGGCGATGCCTACATCATCGCGCGCACCGCCCGCGGCATTGTCCTGATCGACCAGCACGCCGCGCATGAGCGGATCGTCTATGAGCGCCTCAAGGCCGATTTCGCCGGTCGCGGGCAGGTGCCGGGGCAGGTGCTGCTGATCCCGCAGGTGGTCGAGTTTCCCGGCCCCGACGCGGCGCGGCTGATCGGGGCGGCGGCCGAGCTCGGGCGGCTCGGCCTCGTGATCGAGGGCTTCGGGCCCGGCGCCATCGTCGTGCGCGAGGTGCCCGCGATCCTTGGCGCGGCCGATCCCGCGCGGCTGCTGGCCGATGTGCTCGACGCGCTCGATGAGGATGGCGCCCCGGCGGCGGGGCTTGGCGGGCGGATCGACGCGGTGCTTTCGCGCATGGCCTGCCACGGCTCGGTGCGCGCGGGCCGGGCGATGCGGACCGAAGAGATGGACGCCCTTCTGCGCAAGATGGAGGCCACGCCCAACTCGGGCCAGTGCAACCACGGCCGCCCGACGCACATCGAACTCGCGCTCGCCGACATTGAGCGGCTGTTCGGCCGGAGGTAGGGATGGAGGGGGCGCTCTGGCAGATCGGGCTTGCCGTCGCGGGCCTTGTGGCGGTGGTGCTGGCGCTTGGCCTGCGCGCGGCGCGGCGCGAGGTGGCGGCCGCGCGCGCCGAGATCGGGGCGCTGCGCGAGGGCCTCGCGGTCGCGCGCGCCACCGCCGACCGGCTGGGCCCGGCCGAGGACGCGCTCGGCGCCGAGCGCGCGGCGCGCCATGAGGCCGAGCTGCGCGCTGCGGGCCTCGGGCGCGAGCTGGCGGCGCTGCGCGACGAACACGCGGCCCGCCTCGATGAATTGCGCCGCGCCAAGGAGGAGCTCGCCACCCGGTTCGAGAGCCTTGCGGCGCAGGTCCTCGACCGCAACGCCAAATCCTTCCTCGACCTGTTGACCGAACGCTACCGCACGCACGAGACCGTCTCGGCCGAGGAAATCGAGAAGCGCCGCACCGCGATCGAGGCGCTGGTGCGCCCGCTCGACGAGAAGCTCGCCGAATTCAAGACCCATGTGCGCGAGATCGAGACCGCCCGGAATGAAGCCTATGTCAAGATCAACGAGCAGGTGAAGGCGCTGGCCGAGGGGCAGGCGAGCCTCGGGCTCGAGACGCGCAAGCTCGTGCAGGCGCTGCGCGCGCCCAAGACGCGCGGACGCTGGGGCGAGATGCAGTTGCGCCGCGTCTTCGATCTGGCGGGCATGGCCGAGCATGTCGATTTCACGCTCGAGGCGCACCACGCCACCGACGGCGGCGCGCTGCGGCCCGATGCGGTCGTGCGCATCCCCGGCGGCAAGCGCATCGTGATCGACGCCAAGACCCCGCTCGAGGCCTATCTCGACGCGCTCGAGGCCGAGGGGGCGGATCAGCAGGCGCAGGCGCTCGCGCGGCACTCGGCGCAGGTGCGCGAGCATGTGAAGCTGCTCGCCTCGAAATCCTATCAGGAAACGGTGGGCGAGACGCCCGATTTCGTCGTGATGTTCATCCCCGGCGAGACCTTCGTGGCGGCGGCCGTGGAGGCCGACCGGGGCCTTTTCGAATACGCGTTCGAGCGCAAGGTGCTGATCGCGACGCCGACGACGCTGATGGCCCTCGTCAAGGCCATCGCCTATGGCTGGCAGCAGGAGCGGATGGCCGCGAATGCGGCCGAGGTGCAGCGGATCGGCAAGGAGTTGCACGACCGGCTTCGCGTCTTCGGCGGGCATCTTTCGGATGTGGGCAAGGGGCTCGAACGCGCGGCCAAGTCCTACAATGCGGCCGTGGGGTCGTTCGAGGGGCGCATCCTGCCCTCGGCGCGCAAGTTCGACGCGCTGGGCGTGGTGGCAGCGGGCGCCGAGATCGAGGCGCCCGGGGCGGTCGAGACGGCGCCGCGCCGGATCGCCGCCGCGGACGACACCCCGCCCGGGGGCGAGGGCTGATCAGATCCGCAGAAACGTCTGCGCGATCCGCGGCAGGAAGGCGTTGAAGCGCAGCGGCGCGTCGGTCGCGGCGAGGCAGATGCAATCCGCGCCCGGTTCGGCCACCGGGGTGTGCTCGGTCGAGGCGTCGGCGATCTCGACGTCGCCCGGGCCGAATCTGGCCGTCTCATCCCGGAAGGCGCCTTGCAGGACCAGCGTCATCTCGAGGCCGCGGTGCCCGTGGTCGGGCACGGCCCGGCCCGACGCGATATGCAGAAGGCGGGCCGAGGCGCCATCGCCCGAGCAGATCACGGCCTGACGAACCCCCATCCCGATGGGGCGCCAGCGCACCGAGGCAAGATCGCCCCCCACATAATCGGCCAGCGGGGCCGGCAGGGCGCCGCGCGGACGCGGCTGGGGGCGGATCCGGGTGGTGGGGCCCGCATCGATCCGCGCCAGCGTCGCTTCCAGGCTGTCCGCGGCAAGCGCAGCGCCCTCGCACCGGTCGAGCATGGCGCCCCCGATGGCCTCGAACGCACCCAGACGGGCGCGGCAATCGTCGCAGAATGATAGATGCGAGGCCGCGACAAGCGCGAAGGCCTCGGGCAGGTTGCCTGCAGCATGGGCCATCAGGATCTTGTCGGAGAGATGGTGGTTGATCGCCATTCGACGTGCCTCAGTTCAGCCGCTGGCGCAGACGGTCGAGCGCCAGGCGGATGCGGGATTTGATGGTGCCGAGCGGGAGCCCCGTCTCGGCCGCGATTTCGCTGTGCGAGATTTCACCGAAGAAGGCGCGCTCGATGAGGGTGCGCTGCGCGTCGGGCAGTTGCGCGATGGCCTCGCCCAGGCGCTGCGCTTCCTGTCGCAGCGCGAAGGCATCGGCTTGGTCGGGTTCAGGTTCGGGGCCCCACGGCAGATCCTCGGGCTCGGGCCGGACGCGACGCAGCATGTCGATGCGCCGGTTGCGCGCGATCGTGAAGATCCAGGTTGAGACCGATGCCCGCGTCGGATCGAAGAGATGCGCCTTGTGCCAGAGCGTTGCCATCACGTCTTGGACGCAATCCTCGGCCTGTGCGTCGCCAAGCCCACCGCGGCGCAAGAAAGCCTTGACCCGCGGCGCGAAATGCCGAAACAGCGATGCGAACGCCTCGCGGTCGCGGCCGTCGCGTACCCGCAGCAGTGTTGCCGTCCAGTCGTCGCTTCCGGCGTTTCCGATCACGCCAAACCCTTCCTCACCGCGATTCCGCGCATCCGCAGCAAGACCATAGGCAGGCAGCAAGATGCAAGCATCCGAGTGCAGGGGGGTGATCGCTTCGAGCATCATGGGCAGTGATACGGGGATGTCATGCTACCGGATCACGAGTTCCGCACATTCTGGCGCCGACCGGACTGCGACACCTTGATCCACCCCCCCGCGTGATGCGTATCACCCCGAGCGCCAAACACCGCCGACCACAGGAACCCCCATGCCCTTCGAGACACCTTCCGCCGCCCGCCAGCGCATCGCCGTGATCGGGGGGGGCATATCGGGGATGGCGGCCGCGCGGCTCCTGTCGGCCGATCACGCGGTCACGCTCTACGAGGCCGAGCCAAGACTCGGCGGCCACGCCCGCACCGTGATCGCGGGCAAGCGCGGCGACCAGCCGGTCGATACCGGCTTCATCGTGTTCAACCGCGTGAACTATCCCAATCTCGTGCAACTCTTCGAACAGCTCGACGTGCCCGTTGCCGACAGCAACATGAGCTTCGGCGCATCGCTCGATGGCGGGCGGATCGAATATGCGCTGCGCAATCTCGATGCGATCTTCACCCAGCGGCGCAACGCGCTCAATCCGCGTTTCCTCAGGATGCTGATCGACATCCTGCGCTTCAACGCGCGCGCGGTCGAGATCGCGGGCGATCCGAACATGACCGTGCGCGATTTCCTGCAGGCGCTAGGGTCAGGCGCGTGGTTTCGCGACTACTACCTGCTGCCGCTCTCGGGCGCGATCTGGTCGACCCCGGTCGAGAACGTGCTCGATTTCCCCGCCGCCGCGATGATCCGTTTCTTCCAAAACCACGCGCTGCTTTCTGCCTCAGGGCAACATCAGTGGTTCACCGTGCGTGGCGGGTCGGTGCAGTATGTGCGCCGGCTTGAGCTTGCCCTGCGCCGCGCTGGGGTAGAGATCCACACCGGCGCGCCCGTAGCCGCGGTGCGCCGCCCCATCTCCGGCGGAGTAGAACTGCGCCCCGCGGGTGGCGTGTGGGAAAGTTTCGATCAGGTCGTGCTCGCCACCCACTCGGACGATGCGCTGCGGCTCTTGGCCGATCCTTCGCCAGCCGAGCGCGCCGCACTCGGCAAGATCCGCTATCAGCCCAATCAGGCGGTACTGCACGCCGATCCCGCTCTGATGCCGCGCAATCGCAAGGCCTGGGCAAGCTGGGTCTATTGCGAGGCCGCCGGCAAGCGCTCGGCGCAGATCGACCTCACCTACTGGATGAACTCCCTCCAGCCCATTCCGATGGACGATCCGCTCTTTGTCACGCTGAACTCAACCCGCCCGATCGACGAGCGCTTGATCCATGATGTCGTCACCTTCCGCCATCCGGTCTATGATCTGGCCGCGCTGCAGGGTCAGGCCGAGGTACGGGCCATGAACGGCACGCGCGCGACGTGGTTTTGCGGGGCATGGATGCGCAGCGGCTTTCACGAGGACGGTTTCGCAAGCGCTGTCGATGTCGCCACAGTCCTTAACGCGGGCCGGGCGCGGATGCTTGCGGCGTGAGCGGGCCGACGCTCGATCTTGTCTCGGGGACGACCTTTCACGGTCGCAAGGGGGCGGTGCGCAACAGCTTTCGCTACGGCATCGACTATGTGCTGCTCGACCCCGAGGGGCAGGGGCCTTTCCCGCGCCTCTTCGCCCGCAACCGCGCGGCGCTTGTGTCGGTGCACGATCGCGACCATGGCGGGGCGCCGGGCGCGGGGCGCGGGGTCGCCTGGGTGCGCGAGGTGCTGGCCGCGCATGATCTGCCGGGCTCGGTGCGGATCCTCCTGCTCGCGCAGCCGCGCGTGCTCGGGCATGTGTTCAACCCGGTTTCCTTCTGGCTCTGCCATGATGCCGACGGCGCGCTGCGCGTCGTGATCGCCGAGGTCACGAACACCTTCGGCGACCGGCACTGCTATCTGTGCCACCGCGACGATCTCGGGCCGATCACCCGCTCGGACATCGTGGCGGCGCGCAAGCTCATGCATGTCTCGCCCTTCCAGCCGGTCGAGGGGGGCTATCGCTTTCGCTTCGACTTCGGGCCCGAGCGGATCGGGATCTGGATCGACTACGACCGCGAGGGGGGCGGGCTTTATGCCACGCTGACCGGCCGGCGGCGGCCGCTCGGGACCTGGGGGATGATCCGGGCCTGCCTGCGGCGGCCCTTCGGGTCACGGCGCGTGCTCGCGCTCATCCACTGGCAGGCGCTGATCCTGTGGATCAAGGGCGCGCGCTATCGGCCGCGCCCCGCCCCGCCCGCCTCCGAGGTTTCGCGGTGACGCGCGAGGCCCTGCCGGCCTGGTCGCTGTTTGCGGGGCTGATCGCGGCGGCGGGCCTGCCCATCTACATCCACGCGCCCAAGGCCTATGCCGATCTGCACGGGGTCGGGCTCGGCGCGCTGGGCGCGGTGCTGTTCGGCCTGCGGCTTTTCGATTTCGTGCAGGATCCGGCGCTTGGCTGGCTGGCCGAACGGATGCGCGCCCGCCGTGGCGTGAGCGTCGCGATCGCCGCCGCGCTGATGGCGGCGGGGATGGTCGGGCTGTTCCTGCCCACCCCGCCCTTTGCCCCGCTCGGGTGGTTCGCGCTCATGCTCGCGGTGGTGTTCACCGCGTTCAGCTATCTCACGATCGTGTTCTACGCCCAGGGCGTCGCCAAGGCCGGGCGGCTCGGGCCGGGCGGGCATCTGCGCCTCGCGACCTGGCGCGAGGCGGGCGCGCTTGGCGGCATCTGCCTCGCGGCCGTCGCGCCGGCGGCGCTCGGGGTGGTCACGGTCCACCCCTTCGCCGTCTTTGCCTGGATCTTCGCGGCACTCGCCCTCATTGCCGTCCTCGCGATGCGGGGGGAGTGGGGCGCGGCCGATGCCGCCGCCATGCCCGCCGCCCCCTTCCGCGCGATCCTCGCCGACCGGCCGTCGCGGCGGCTGCTCTGGCTCGCGCTCGTGAACGCGGCCCCGGTGGCGGTGACATCGACCCTGTTTCTCTATTACGTCGAGAGCCGCCTCGCGGCGCCCGGATGGGAGGGGCCGCTCCTCCTGCTCTTCTTCCTCGCGGCGGCGGTGTCGGTGCCGCTCTGGGGGAGGGGCGCGGCGCGCTTCGGGGCGCGGCGGATGCTCGCGGCCGGCATGGTGCTGGCGATCCTCTCCTTCGGCTGGGCGGCCGTGCTGGGCGCGGGCGATGTCGCGGCCTTCGCGGTCATCTGCGCGCTCTCGGGCGCTGCTCTCGGAGCCGACATGACGCTGATGCCCGCGATCTTTGCCCGCAGGCTGGCCGTGATCGCTCCCGGCGCGGGGGCGGCCTTCGGGCTGTGGTCCTTCGTGTCGAAGTTCACGCTGGCTTTCGCGGCGGTCGCGCTGCTGCCGCTCCTGGAATCGCGGGGTTTCAGTCCGGGACTCGAAAATCCGCAAAGCGCGCTATCTCTTCTTGCGATGCTCTACGCCGTCGTGCCCTGCGCTCTCAAGGTCGTGGCCGTGGCGGTTCTGATGGCAACCCCGATCGAGGATGAGGCGACGGCATGATGACGGTTCTGACCTTTCTGCTCGGCGCTGCGCTGACACTCGGGGCGCTTGCGCTCCATGCCCGCTATCTCGGATTTCGCGCGCAAGAGAGCGTCGATTACGCCGCCAACCTGCCCGCGGTCGACATCCGGCGCCACCTCGCCGGCCCGATCCTGTGCGAGGGCATCGTCTATGGCCCGACGGGCCGGGTCAGCTCGCGCTTCGTGGCCGACATGAACGGCCGATGGTCGGGCACCGAGGGGGTACTGACCGAGGATTTCCGCTATGACAGCGGGCGGACGCAAACGCGCGAATGGCGCCTGAGCCTCGCCAACGACGGCACGATCCGGGCGACGGCGGCCGACATCATCGGCGCGGGGCGCGGCGTGCAGTCGGGCAACGCGGTGCGGCTCGACTATACCATCCGCCTCCCGCGCGAGGCGGGGGGGCACACGCTCGATGTCACCGACTGGATGTATCTGATGGAGAACGGCACCATCATGAACCGCAGCCAGTTCCGCAAGTTCGGGATCAAGGTGGCCGAGCTGGTCGCCACCATGCGCCCCGTCGCGGCCTGAGGGGGGGCGGGGGATGCGCGACTGGACGGGCCGTCGCTATTGGCTTGTCGGCGCGAGCGAGGGGCTCGGCCGCGACCTCGCGAAAGTCATGAGCCGGGCGGGCGTGCACCTGATCGTCTCGGCGCGCAATGCCGATCGGCTGTCCGATCTCGTCGCCGAATTGCCGGGGCCGGCGCAGGCCGTGGCCTGCGACGTCGCCGATCCCGCATCGGTCGCGCGGGCTGCCGCCGAGGCAGGCGAGATCGACGGGGTCGTCTATCTCGCGGGGCTCTATTGGCCCATGCGCAGCCAGGACTGGGACGCGGCCCGGATCGAGGCCATGTGCGACGTGAACTTTACCGGCGCGGCGCGGGTGCTGGGCCAGGTCCTGCCCGCGATGGTCGCGCGCGACCGGGGGCATGTGGTGCTGACCGGCTCGCTCGCGGGGTTTCGCGGCCTGCCGGGGGCGGCGGGCTATGGCGCCTCGAAGGCCGCGATCATGGCGCTCGCGGAATCGCTTCATGCCGACCTGCGCGGCAGCGGGGTCGAGGTGCAGGTGGTCAATCCCGGCTTCATCCGCACGCGCCTGACGGCGCAGAACGATTTCTCGATGCCCTTCCTCATGGATGCCGACGAGGCCGCGCGGCGCATGTTCGAGCACATGGGGACGCGGCGCTTCAAGACGAGCTTCCCCGCCGCCTTCGCGGCCTTTTTCCGGCTCGGCCAGTTCCTGCCCGACTGGGCCTGGTATCCCATGCTGCCGCGCCGCTGAGGCGGAGGCGCGCGTCGCGAACGGAACAGACGCGCCCCCGCCGGGTTGAGAGGATCGCCCCGCAACGGCGAAGGGGCGGGCGGGTATGCGATATGCGACAGGGGTCATGCTCGTGGCCGTGGCCTCGGTGCTGTGGTCGCTCATGGGCCTCGCCATCCGCCAGATCGAGGTCGCGGACACCTGGGCCGTCCTCTTCTGGCGCTCGGCCGGGATGATCCCGGTCCTCGTGGCCTTCATCGCCTGGCGTTCGGGCGGGCGGCCGGTCGAGCGTCTGATCGCCACGGGCTGGACCGGGGTCGCGGGGGGCGCGGGGCTCGTGCTCGCGTTCTCGGGGGCGATCTATGCCATTCAGGCGACGACCGTCGCCAATGCCGTCTTTCTCTTCGCCGCCAGCCCCTTCCTGACGGCGGTGCTGGGCCGGATCGTGCTGGGCGAGGCGGTGCGCCGCGCGACATGGGGGGCGATGGCGCTCGCGCTGCTCGGGATGGCGGTGATGGTGCGCGAGGGGCTCGCGCTCGGGGCGCTCGATGGCAATGTCGCGGCGCTGCTCTCGTCGGTCGGGTTCGCGGTCTTCACCGTCACGCTGCGGCGCGGCCGGCTCGGCGACATGATGCCCGCGGTCGTGGTCGGGGGGGCGATGTCGATGGTGCTGGCCGCGGTGGTGCTGGCGGCGACGGGGGCGACGCTCTGGGTGCCGCCGGCCGAGATCGCGGTGGCGCTCGGGATGGGGGCGGTGATCCTTGCCGTGGGGATGGTCCTCTATACTCTCGGCAGCCAGGCGGTGCCGGCGGCGGAGCTGGCCCTCATCACCATGATCGAGGCGATGCTGGCGCCGATCTGGGTCTGGCTCATCCTCGATGAGACGACGACCGTCGCCACCCTCTATGGCGGGGCGGCGGTGCTGGGCGCGGTCGCGATCAATGCGCTGACGGGGATGCGGCGCGCGCCCCTCGCCCCGCCCATCCCCTGAGCCCGCAACGGAAAACGGCGCGCCCCGCCGGGCGCGCCGTCATCCATGCCACGCGCGGGGCTTCGATCAGAAGCCGAGGCCCGCGTACTTGTTCTTGAACTTCGAGACGCGCCCGCCCGTGTCCATCAGCTTGGCCGAACCGCCCGTCCAGGCGGGATGCGCCAGCGGGTCGATCTCGAGCGACATCTGGTCGCCCGCCTTGCCCCAGGTCGAGCGGGTCTGGAAGGTCGATCCGTCCGTCATCCTGACGGTGATCATGTGATATTCGGGGTGAATGCCCTTTTTCATCTCTCGAACCCTCAGCCCTTGGCGCCGTCGGCGGATTTCGTGGTCGCGACCTCGGCGATGCGGGCCGATTTGCCGCGACGCGAGCGCAGGTAGTAGAGCTTGGCGCGGCGGACACGGCCGCGGCGGACGACCTCGATCGAGTCGATGTTCGTCGAGTAGAGGGGGAAGCACCGCTCCACCCCTTCGCCGAAGGAGATCTTGCGCACCGTGAACGAGGCGGCAAGCGTCATGCCGCCGCTGCGCCCGATGCAGACGCCTTCGTAGTTCTGCACGCGCGAGCGCGTGCCTTCGGTGACCTTGTAGCCGACGCGCACGGTGTCGCCGGCCTTGAAGTCGGGGATCTTCTTGCCGAGGGCGGCGATCTGCTCAGCCTCGATCTGCGCGATCAGGTTCATCGCGGTCTCTCCTTGATGCCTGCGGTATGCCGCAGAGTGTGTGCCGCCTCAGAGCTCTCGGTCTTCAACCGGGTCCCCACCGCGCGCCGCGCGATAAGCCCGCCAGAGATCAGGTCTGCGTTCCTTGGTCAGCCTTTCGGCCATGTCCCGCCGCCAGTCAGCGATCCGCGCGTGGTGGCCCGAGAGAAGAACCTCGGGTATCGCGCGGCCGTTCCAGACGGCGGGTTTCGTATACTGCGGAAACTCCAGCAGGCCGGCTGAAAAGCTTTCCTCTTCGGTCGACGCCTGATTCCCGAGCACGCGGGGTATAAGCCGCACGGTGGCATCGATCAAGGCCTGTGCCGCGATCTCGCCGCCGGTCAGGACGAAGTCGCCGAGGCTCAGCTCCTCGATGGCGTGATGGTCGAGCACGCGCTGGTCGATCCCCTCGAACCGTCCAAGGACGAGCGTGACGCCCGCGCACCCCGCAAGCCGTCGCGCCGCCGCCTGATCGAACCGCCGCCCGCGGGGCGAGAGCGCGATCACCGGCCAGGCCGCGCGGTCGGGGGGCGTGCCCTCGGCGGCCGCGAGCAGCGCGCGGTCGAGCACATCGGCCCGCAGCACCATCCCCGCCCCGCCGCCCGCGGGCGTGTCGTCGACGTTGCGGTGGCGCCCCTCGCCGAAGCCGCGCAGGTCGATCGTCTCGATCGCCCAGAGCCCGAGTTCGAGCGCCCGCCCCGTCAGCGACAGGCCGAGCGTGCCGGGAAACGCCTCGGGGAAAAGCGTGATGATCTTGGCGCGCCACGCCCCCCGCACGCGCGGGGGTTCGTCCATCAGGCTGCGCGGCTTGGCCGAGGCCGAGATCGTCAGCCGCCCGTGCGAGCGCGCGGGGCCCTCGCCCGTCATGGTCCGCCCTCGATCTCGGCCGGCGGGTCGGCGACGATGACGCCCCGCCCGAGATCGACCGTCGGCACCACCGCATGCGTGAAGGGCAGCAGGATCACGCCCCCCGGCCCCTCGACCTCGAGGATGTCCGAGGCGCCGTGGTTCATCACCGCCCGCACCCGGCCCAGCACCGCCCCGCCCGTGTCCTGCACCGGCAGGCCGATGAGGTCGGCATGATAGAACTCGTCCTCGCCCGTCGCCGGCAGGCGCGCGCGGTCGGCATAGAGCCGCACGCCCCGCAGCGCCTCGGCGGCCTCGCGGCCCGCGACGCCTGACAGGCGGGCCGAGAAGCCCTGCGGCACCGACCCCGTCAGGCTGATCGTGAAGGACCGGCCCCCGTCCTCGGTCCAGAGCGGGCCGTAGGTCGCGATGGCGGCGGGGTCGGCGCAGAAGCTCTTCAGCCGCACCTCGCCCCGCACGCCGAAGGCGCCCGCGATGGCGCCGACGCAGACCCGCGGGCCCGCCATGGCCTTATTCGGCCGCGGCGGCGGCGGCCTTCTTGGCCTTGGCGGCGGCACGCTCGGCCATCGCCTTGCCCGGCACCGCGCGCTTGGGGTTCGAGCGCGCCTTGGCCGGCACGACGCCCGCCGCCTCGAGGAAGCGCGAGATGCGGTCGGTCGGCTCCGCCCCGTGCGAGAGCCAGTGGCGGATGCGCTCGAGATCCATGCGGATGCGGTTCTCGTTGTCCTTGGGCAGCAGGGGGTCGTAGGTGCCGATCTTCTCGAGGAAGCGGCCATCGCGCGGCATGCGGCTGTCGGCCACGACGATCGAGTAATGGGGCCGCTTCTTGGTGCCGCCGCGGGCGAGCCGGATCTTCACGGACATGTCGTTCTCCTTGGTTGGTTGCAGGCGCGTGCCTGTCAGTTCTGCATCTTCTCGTGGTGACGGATGACTTCGCGGATGATGAAGCCGAGAAATTCGCGGGCAAAGGCGGGGTCGAGGTCGGCCTCGGCCGCGAGCCGCTCGAGCCGCGCGATCTGCGCGGCCTCGCGCGTTGGGTCCGAGGGCGGCAGCGCATGCTCGGCCTTGAGCCGCCCGACCGCCTGCGTGCGCTTGAACCGCTCGGCGAGCGTATAGACGAGGATCGCATCGAGCCGGTCGATCGCGGCGCGATGCTCTGCCAGAAGCGCCGCGGCGCGGGTGGTATCGTCAGACATGGGCGCCTCGCGCGAAGTCCGGGGCCGCCCCGCCGGGGCGGAGATCGTGGCGGATGACCACATCGCCCGGGTCGATACCGGGCAGCGTCGCATCGAGGACGCCGCCGAGCCGCAGGCCGAGCGCGATGGAGCGGTCGTTGCCCGGCGAAATGATCGAGGTCACGAACCGCCAGGCGAAGGTCTCGCGGATCCAGTGCAGGACGGCGCGGGCGGCCTCGGTCGCGATGCCGCGGCCCTCCGCCTCGGGCACGACCATCCAGCCCAGCTCGGGGCCGGGATAGTCCGCGCGCTGATAGATGCCGACCTCGCCCAGGTGCCGCCCGCTCGCGCCGTCATCGACACCGAAGGCGCCGTAGCCGCGCAGCTGCCACAGGCCGACATCGGCGGCAAAGAGCTTCCATGCCTCGACCCGGTCGAACGGTCCGCCCTCGTGCACCGCGCGGGGCGAGCCGTAATACGCCGCCCAGACGTCGAAATCGGCAAGCCGCGGGGCACGCAGCACAAGGCGCGGGGTCAGGAGGGTCGGGATCGTCATTTCTTCTTGCCCATCCCGAGGCCCGAGAGGCCCGAGGGCAGGCCGAGGCTGCGGCCGAGGCCCGAAAGGCCGCCGGGAAGCCCGCCCCCGCCCGCCGCGCCGGGAAAGCCGCCGGGCAGACCACCGGGCAGGGCACCGGGCGGCAGCTTGGCGCCGAGCGACTTCGCCGCCGCCTGAAGGGCCGCGGGGTCGGCCGCGTCGGGCGCGGCCCCCTTGCCGAACATCTGCTGCACCGCGGCCTTGAGCATCCCGCCCTTGCCCATCTTCTTCATCATGTCGGCCATCTGCCGGTGCATCTTGAGCAGCCGGTTCAGTTCCGCGACATCGAGCCCCGCCCCCGCCGCGATCCGCTTCTTGCGGCTTGCCTGCAACAGGTCGGGGTTGGCGCGTTCCTTCTTCGTCATCGACTGGATGAGGGCGATCTGGCGGCGCAGCATCCGGTCGTCGAAGCCCGCCGCCTCGGCGGCCTTGGCGGCCTTGCCCATGCCGGGCAGCATGCCCATGACGCCCTGCATGCCGCCCATCTTCAGCATCTGGTCAAGCTGCATCCGAAGGTCGTTCATGTTGAACTGACCCTTCTGGAAACGCTTGAGCATCCGCTCGGCCTGGTCGCGCTCGATCGTCTCCTGCGCGCGCTCGACCAGCGCCACGATGTCGCCCATCCCGAGGATGCGGCCCGCCACGCGCTCGGCCTCGAAGGCCTCGAGCGCGTCGGTCTTCTCGCCCATGCCGACAAAGCGGATGGGCTTGCCGGTGACGGCCCGCATCGAGAGCGCAGCCCCCCCCCGCCCGTCGCCGTCCATCCGGGTCAGGATCACGCCCGTGATACCGAGCCGGCGGTCGAATTCGGTCGCGACGTTGACGGCGTCCTGCCCGGTCAGCCCATCGACCACGAGCAGGATCTCGCGCGGGTCGGCCACCTCGCGCACGGCCGCGACCTCGGCCATCAGCGCCTCGTCGACATGGAGCCGGCCGGCGGTGTCGAGCAGATAGACGTCATAGCCGCCGAGGGCGGCCTGCGTGCGGGCGCGCCGCGCGATCTGCACCGCGCTTTCGCCCTTGACGATCGGCAGCGTGTCGACGCCGATCTGCGCGCCGAGGATCGCGAGCTGCTCCATCGCCGCGGGGCGGTTGGTGTCGAGCGAGGCCATCAGCACGCGCTTGCCCTCGCGCTCGGTCAGCCGGCGGGCGAGCTTGGCGGTGGTCGTCGTCTTGCCCGAGCCCTGCAGGCCCACCATCAGGACCGGCGCGGGCGGATTGTCGATCTTGAGCGCGGGGGCCGCACCCTCGCCCGCCAGCACGCGCACAAGCTCGTCATGGACGATCTTCACGACCTGCTGGCCGGGGCTCACGGATTTGGTGACGGCCTGGCCCGTGGCCTTTTCCTGCACGCGGGCGATGAAGTCGCGCGCGACGGGCAGCGAGACGTCGGCCTCAAGGAGCGCGACGCGCACCTCGCGCAGCGCGGTCGCGACATCGGCGGGGCTGAGCGCCCCCTGCCGGTTGAGCCGGCCCAGAACGCCCGAGAGGCGTTCGGAAAGCGATTCGAACATGCCCGGCCTCCTGTCGCTGCCCGCCGGAACGGGTTCCCCAAACGCCCAACGCACCCGCGGGCGAAACTCGCTGACGGGTGGCGATCCTCTCCCAGAGAGGACCGGAAGGCGCGGACGCTTTCCGGATGGATGGCGGCGTCTAGCGCGCGCGGGCCCTCGATGTCAAGGTGCGGCGGGGTCGGGCAGGCCGTGCTCGGTGCTGCCCAGCGCATCGGCGAGCCGCGCCGCCGCCGACCCGGGCCGCAGGGGCTTTTGCTGGCTCTCATGCGGGGCCCAGCCCGTGAGCACGACGAACTCGAAGGGCGTGACGACCCCCGCCCCATCGCTGTGCGCCGCGGCATAGAGGGCGGCCGCGCGGGCAAAGAGCGCGCGCGGCGGGATGCGCCGGTGCCGGCCGGCAAGCGCGTTGCCCTCGCCCATCGCGCGCAGATCGCGCATGAGCGCGAGCGCATCGGCGTGCCGCACCTCCTGCACGAAGGCGTCCGCCACCGGCAGCGCGAGCCCCGCCCGCTGCAGCACCGCGCCCAGATCGCGGATGTCGGCCATCGGCAGCACCCGGGGCGACAGCCCGCCCGTGACCTCGGCCTCGGCCGTGGCAAGGGCCGCCCGCAGCGCCCCGAGCGTCCGCCCGCCGAAGGTGATGCCAAGAAAGAGCCCGTCGGGCGAAAGCGCGCGCCGGCACTGCACCACCTGCCCCACCGGATCCTCCGCCCAATGGAGCGCGAGGGCATGGATCACCAGATCATGCGCCCCGGGGGTAAGATCGAGCACCTCCGCATCCGCCACGATCCGCGCCTCGGGCAGCCGCCCCTGCCACGCCGCGGCGAAGGGCGTGACGATGGCGGGGCGCGTAAACGTCCTGTTAACCGCTCCGAGCCTTTCTGTCACCTCATCCGCCGCGAGGCGATGAAGATAGAGCGCATCGGGCCGCGCCGCGGCCCGGGCGCGGTAGAGCGCGAGCGCGCGCGGATCGGTGAGGCGAGGGGGCGACATGGGGCTGAAACCTAAGGGGTCGGGATGGGATTGCAAGCGGCGCTGCGGCTGATCTATCCGCCGCAATGCATCGCCTGCGATGCGGCGGTGGGGGCGGAATTCGGGCTCTGCCCCGATTGCTGGCGCGCGACGCCCTTCATCTCGGGGCAGGTCTGCGACCAGTGCGGCGTGCCCCTGCCCGGCGAGGGCGACGAGGTGCTGCGCTGCGACGACTGCCTGCGCATCGCGCGGCCCTGGTCGCGCGGGCGGGCGGTGATGCTCTATGACGGCAAGGGGCGCGACCTGGTGCTCGCCCTCAAGCACGCCGACCGGCTCGACCTCGCGCGGCCGGCGGGGGGGTGGCTCGCGCGGGCGGCGGCCGCGATCCTGGAGCCCGGGATGCTGATCGCGCCAGTGCCGATGCACTGGCTGCGCCTGATCCGCAAGCGGCAGAACCACGCGGCGGTGCTGGCGCGCGCGCTGGCCCTCGCGACGGGATGCGCCCATTGCCCCGACCTGCTCGTGCGCCGGCACGCACGCGGCACGCAGGACGGGCGTGGGCGCGAGGGGCGGTTCGCCAATGTCGCGGGCGCCTTTGCTCCCCACCCGCGCCGGGGCGCGCGCGCGGCGGGCCGGCATGTGCTGCTGGTCGATGACGTGATGACGTCGGGCGCCACGCTTGCCGCCGCGGCGGATGCCTGCCTCGCGGCCGGGGCGGCGGAGGTGTCGGTGCTGACGCTCGCGCGGGTGACGAAGGCGGGCTGAGGGGGCGTCCCGTGGAACGCGCCGTGCCAGGGGGATTGGCTGCGCGGGAGGCTGAGGCGATGCGGGCGGCGACGATGCCGTGCCGGGTGCGATCGTGCTTTGCGAGGGGTGTCGGAGGGGCGGCGCATTCCGGAGAGGGTGCTCCGGGGAAGGCGCCGGCCACCCCATCGAAGGGTGGCCGGCGCCGCGCGGACGCTGCCGCGCTGGGGGGGTGAGCCCGGGTGGCGCGGGGATGACCTGCTGGGGCCGGGAGGTGCGGACTGCGCCGCGCGGGACCCGGGTGATGTGGCGGCCCATCGGGTTTGTGCGCTGCGGCCTCGCGCGGCGCCGTGGGGATGGGCTGCGCGGGGGGTGGAAGCGGGGCGGGGTTTGGATCGGGGCCCCTGGCGGCGTGCGGGATGCGGGCGCTGCGCGTGCGGCGGCGGGGCCGCGCGCCCTACGCCGCCACGGGATGCGCGGGTGGTTCCGCTGCCCCGCGGGCGCGATCGC
>JBIKVM010000180.1:0-5958 GCA_044356825.1 Limisphaerales bacterium | reverse complement strand
CGGTGGTCGCCGTATCATGAGGAAGCGGTAGCGCTCGATGTTGCGCTCATACTCGCGCTCGACATTGAGCTGGAAGGCACGCGGGGTGCCGAATTCGTCGATCATCACCGAATGGTCGATCACGAGGTCGACCGGCGTCAGCGGGTTGATCTTCTGCGCGTCCCCGCCGAGTGCCTTGATCCCGTCGCGCATCGCCGCCAGATCGACGACGGCCGGCACCCCGGTGAAATCCTGCATGAGCACCCGCGCCGGGCGATAGGCGATCTCGCGCGGGTTGCGCCCCCCCGCCTCGGCCCAGTCGGAAAAGGCGCGGATGTCCTCGACCGTGACGGTCCGCCCGTCCTCGAAGCGCAGCATGTTCTCGAGCACGACCTTGAGCGCCGCGGGCAACCGGCCGAAGCGGCCGAGGCCCGCCTCTTCGGCGGCGGGGATCGAGTAGAAGGCATAGCTGCGCCCGCCCGCGGTCAGGCTGCGGCGGGTCTTCTGGCTGTCATGTCCGACGGTCACGGTCATCGCGGGGCCTCATGCTGGATCGGGGTGGCGATTCGGTCGGCGGAGATTGTATGCGACAGTATGCCGTAACGCCAGCCCCCGCCATGACGCACCCTCTCGCAATTCCTTGATTGGCGGCAGCCGGAAAATGGGGCTAGTCCTTGGCCTGTCAACAATCGGAGCGGTTCCAAGGTGCTGCGCCTTCTCCGCCTTGCCCTGATCGTCGCGGGTGGCCCGGCCTTCGTGCTGCCGGCCACAGCCCAGCACGGGCCGCAGGTCGTGGTCGAACTCTTCACCGCCCAGGGCTGCGTCGCCTGCCCCCCGGCCGAAGCTTTCCTTGCCGATCTCGCGGACCGCCCGGATGTGATCGCGCTCGCGCTTCATGTCGATTACTGGGATTACATCGGCTGGCGCGACACCTTCGCCCAGGCCCGGTTCAGTGAGCGGCAGAAAGCCTATGCCCGCGGGGTCGGGGCGCGCACGATCTACACTCCACAGATGGTCGTGCAGGGATCCGAACCCATGCCGGGCACGCGAGCCGAGGATGTGACAGCCCGAATCGCGGCGGCAGCGGCGGAGGCTCCGCGCGTCCTGGCCGATGTTGTCGGCACGGACGGCCAGATGCTCCTGATCCTGAACCCGGCGGCCGACCCGGTCGGGCGGGCGGTGGTGCAGATCGTGGAATATCTGCCGCACGCCGATGTCGTGGTCGAGGCCGGCGAGAATGCCGGCCAGACGCTTGCGAACCGCAACGTCGTCACCTCGTGGGAGACGCTCGGGGAATGGGACGGGGCGACACGGGCCGAGTTCGCGCTGGACCACATGGGCGATTCGCCCGCCGTCGTGATCGTGCAACTCGCCGGACCGGGGCCGATCCTTGCGGCGCTGCGCCTGCCCTAGGCGCGCCTGCGCCCGATCCCGCGGCGGCCGATCTCGCTCAGCCCGACCGAGACGAGGATGATCGCGCCGACCAGAACCTCGCGCACATAGCTGTCGACCCGCATCTGCGTCAGCCCGTTGTCGAGCACCCCGAGCGTCACCACCCCCGCCAGCGTCGCGAGCACCCGCGGTTCTCCGTCGCGCGTCAGCGTCATCCCCAGAAACACCGCCGCGATCGCGGCAAGCATGAGGCCGTCGCCCTGCGTGGGATTGGCCGAGGCGACGCGGCTGGCATACATCAGCCCCGCAATCGCGGCGCCGACCCCGGTGAAGGCGAAGGCCGAGAAGCGCAGCGCGACGACGGGCACCCCGGCCAGCCGCGCCGCCTCTCGATTGCCCCCGATCGCGGCGAGACGGCGGCCATAGCTCGTCTGTTCGAGCACGACCCACACGATCGCCACGACAGCCACCGCCACGAGCGTGAGGTTGGGGAGCGCGACGACGACCTCCCCCGCCTGCCCGATCACCGGCCCGCCTCGGGCGAAATCCCCGAAGGCGGCCGGAATGTCGCGGCCGAAGATGGTGCGCCCGTCGCTGACGACGAAGGCAAGCCCGCTGAACATCGTGAGCGTTGCGAGCGTCGCGACAAAGGGAAGGATCCCCACCACCCCCACCACGAAGCCATTCGCCAGCCCGCCCGCAAGCCCGACCGCCAGCGCCGCCCCGACCGCCGCCGCGATCGGCCAGTCGAGCACGAAGAGTTGCGCCGCGACCACCCCGGAGAGCGACGCCATCGCCCCCACCGAGAGGTCGAAATCGCCCATCACCATCACGACCGTCATCGTCGCGGCGACGACGGCGAGCATGCTGATCTGCTGGCTGACATTGAGCAGGTTGCGCAGCGTGAGGAAGGTGTCGGGCAGGCTGAGCGCGAAGAAGAGAAAGATCGCGATCATCCCGGCAAGCCCGCCGAACCTGCGCAAGGCCGAAATCATGCCGCTTCCTCCGCCAGAGCATAGAGCTGGCCGAGCAGACCGGCCTCGGTCAGCCCCTCGGCGGCGAGCATCCCGCCCGGCCGGCCGCGGTGCATGAGCATTATACGGTCCGACAATCCGATGAGTTCGGGCAGATCGGACGAGGCGATCACCACCGCCACGCCTTCGGCGCAGAGATCGCGGATCAGCCGGTAGATGTCGTGGCGCGCGCCGATGTCGACGCCCCGCGTCGGCTCGTCGAGCAAAAGCACCCGCGGCTTGCCGCCGATCGCGCGGGCAAAGAGCACCTTCTGCTGGTTGCCGCCCGAAAGCTCGGCGCAGGGCTGCCCGACGCCGGCCGCCCGCAGGAGGACGCGCACGCCCAGCCCTTCGGCAAGGTTCCGCTGGCGGGCATGATCGAGCATGACGCCCCAGCGCGCGAGTGCGGCCAGATGGGGCAGCGCGACATTCTCGAAGATCGCGCGCCGCACCATCAGCCCTTCGGAGCGCCGCTCGCGCGGGACATAGGCGATGCCTGCGCGCCAAGCGCGGCCCGATCCGTTCGCAAGGCGGATCCCGTCAAGCTCGACCTGCCCGCCGCGCGCGGGCAATGCGCCCGCCAGCGCGCGCAGCAGCGCCCCCCGCCCCGACCCCGCAAGGCCCGCGATCCCGAGCACCTCGCCCGGCGTGACGGCCAGATCGACCGGTCCGATCCCCGGCGCCACCAGAGCGGTCGCCCGCAGCACCGCGGGCGTCCCGGCCGCACGCGGCGGTCGCGGGGGAAAGATCGTGCCGAGGTCGCGGCCCGTCATCTCGGCGATGATGCGCGCCTGTCCGGTCTCGGTCCGTGGGCGGGTGGAAATGTGGCGCCCCTCGCGCAGCACGCTCACCCGGTGGGCGAGGCGCAGCACCTCGGGCATCCGGTGCGAGACATAGAGAACCCCCGCCCCCCCGCGCACAAGCCCGCCGATGACGGCAAAGAGGTGCTCGGCCTCGGCCTCGGTCAGGGCGGCGGTCGGTTCGTCCATGACATAAAGCCATGCCCCCTCGCCCCCGATCAGGGTCGCGGCGATGCGCACGAGCATCCGGTCTCCGGTGCCGTAATCGGTGATGGGGGCGCGCGGATCGATCCGCCGCAGGCCGAGCCGGCCCAGCGCCTCGGCCGCGGCACCGTTCATCGCGCGCCAGTCGATCAGGCCAAGGCGCGTCGGGCAGGGATGGTCGAGGTGCATATTCTCGGCCACCGTCAGCCCGGGAACGGTCTGGAGTTCCTGATGCACGAAGCGCAGACCCGAGGCCCGCATCGCCGCCGGGCTGCCCGGCGCGATCGCGCGACCGTCGAGCGCGATGGTTCCGGCATCGGGGCGTTCGAGGCCCGCGAGGATGCGGATCAGGGTGGATTTGCCCGCGCCATTCTCGCCCATGAGGGCGTGAACCTCGCCTGCGCGGAGCGCAAGGCCCACATCCGCCAGCGCCTGAACGGCGCCAAAGCGCCGGCCTATCCCTTCAAGCTCGAGCGTGCGCATGGGGCCTCGGCCGGGCAGGAGGGGCGGGGCGCGCGCACCGCGTGCGCGCCCCGCCGGTTGCGATCACTCTGCGTTGACGTTCGCCGCGGTGATGAGCTTCGTCGGCACATAGATCACGCGCTGCACCAGCGTCTCGCCCGCGATCAGCCGCGCGACCGTGTCGGCCGTGGTGCGGCCGATGCCGTCGAAGTCCTGCGCGACCGAGGCCTCGAAATTGCCGCCCGCCGCGATCGCCTCGCGCGCCTGGGGGTTGGCGTCGATGCCGGTGATGACGATCCCCTCGGCCTGGCGCCCCGCCGCCTCGATGGCCTGCAGTGCGCCGAGCGCCGGCTGGTCCCAGGCGGCCCAGACGGCCGAGATGCTGCCCGGCTCGGGGTTGGCGGCCAGAAGCGCCTCCATCCGGGCGCGGCTGTCGGCGATGCCGCCATCGCTCACGTCCGGGGTGATGCGGTCGATCACCTCGATGTCGGGGAAGTTGCCGAAGACGGCATCCGCGATCGCGCCGCGCACCTGCACGGGCGGGAAGGGATCGAAGGTGAACATCACGACCTTGCCCGCCCCGCCGATGCGGTTGGCGACATAGACCGCCGTCTCGGCCGCCATCGCATAGCCGTTCGAGGTGATGTTGGCCGCGACCAGCGGATCGCTGCCCGCATCCATCCCGACGACCGGAATGCCCGCATCGGCCGCGGTCTTGAGGCCCGCGCCGATCTGGGCCGGATCGACGTTGATGACGATCGCCTTCACCCCCTGGTTCACCACATCCTCGATGCGGCTGATGACGGCTGCGACATCGCCCGCGGTATCGATGACGTTGACCGTCCAGCCAAGCTCTGCCGCGCGGGCCGAGAAGCCGTCGACGTAGAACTGCGTGCCGGGCTGGGCGAGATAGGGGGTGATCACGGCCACCTCCTGCGCGGCTGCGGGGCCCGCGAAGGCGGCGGCAGCGGCAAGGGCGATGGCGGTCTGGCGAAGGGTCATGGGCTTGTCCTCTCTGACGGGGGGCGGTTAGGTATCATGGCGACATGCCACAAGGCTTATCCCCCGTCCAGTTCCCGCAGATTGAGGACACCACCCATGCCGTCAGCCGCCCCCGGCCCCGTCCTGATCGGGATCGACATCGGTACCAGTTCGGTCAAGGCCGTGATGGCGGGGCCGGGGGGCAAGCGGCTCGATGCCGTCGCCGCCGCGCACGAAACCGCGCGCCCCGCGCCGGGCAGGGCCGAGCAGGACGCGCCGGGGTGGCTTGCCCTTGTCGAAGCCGCGCTGGCGCGCTTTGCCGCCCACCCGGCGGCGCGTCGGGTCGCGGCGATCGGCATCACCTCGCAGGTCAACACCCATGTCTTCTGCGACGGGGCGCTGAACCCGCTCTGCCCGGCCATCACATGGGCCGACACGCGCGCCGCCGCCCATGCCGCGCGGCTCGAGGGCGCGATCGCTCCAGCCGCCAAGGTTGCGGCCCTTGGCGCCCCGATCCCGATCGACGCGAGCCACGCCCTCGCCCGCATGGCCTGGATCGAGGCCGAGCGCGCAGACATCTGGGCCGCGACCGCCCATGTCATGGCGCCCAAGGATTTCGTGATCGCGCGGCTGACGGGTGCCGTCGCGGCCGATCCGCTTTCCTCCGTGGGGCTGGTCGGGACCAACCATGCCTATGCGGAGGCGGTGCTCGACCTCGTGCCGCGGGCGCGGGCGCTGCTGCCGCCCCTGCGCGATCCACTCGAGGTCGTGGGGCGGATGGCGCCGGGGCGGCCCTTTGCCGGGGTGCCCGTCTGCGCGGGCACGATGGATGCCTGGGCCTCGATGTTCGGGCTTGGCGTCGCAACCGAGGGGGCGGCCTTCTACCTCTCGGGCACGAGCGAGGTGCTGGGCGTGGTTGCGCAATCGCGCACCGGGGCGGGCGGGGTCGTGACCTTTCCCGACTGGCGGGGGATCACGCTGCACGCGGCGCCAACGCAGGCGGGGGGGGCCTCGCTTGCCTGGCTTGCCCGCATCACGGGGCGGGCGGTCGAGGATCTGGCAGCTCTCGGCGGCGAGGTGCGGATCAGCGCGCAAAGCCCGCTCTTCCTGCCCCATCTCGAGGGCGA
>JBIKVM010000219.1:0-4891 GCA_044356825.1 Limisphaerales bacterium | reverse complement strand
GCGAGGCCATGCCAAGCTCGGTGAGCGACCGGCGCAGCCGCGCGGCGTGCCCCGCGAAATCGACCAGCCGGCCGTCGAGCACGCTTGTCACCTCATAGACGCCATCGGCCATCAGGAACCCCCGGTCGAAGACGGAAACGCGGGCCTCGGCCTCGGGGAGGAAGGCACCGTTGACATGGACGATCCTGCTCATGGCGACCACCTCTCGGGATAGGGCGATGGCCCTCCTGATGCTCAAGGCCCAATGTCCCGTCAAGGCCCACACGGGGCGATTGCGCCGCCGGCCGCGCGCCGCCATATAGAACCCAGAGGCCACTTCGGGGCGCGGAACATGACGCAGCACTATCTCGACTTCGAAAAAGCCCTCGCCGAGATCGAGGGCAAGGCCGAGGAGTTGCGCGCGGTCGCCCGCGCCAACCCCGAGATGAACGTCGAGAAGGAGGCCGCCGCCCTCGACCGCAAGGCCGAGACGCTGCTGCGCGACCTCTACAAGGATCTCTCGCCCTGGCGCAAATGCCAGGTCGCCCGCCACCCCGACCGGCCGCACACGCGCGACTATATCGCCGCCCTCTTCACCGAGTTCACGCCCCTTGCGGGCGATCGCAACTTCGCCGACGACCATGCGGTGATGGGCGGGCTTGCCCGCTTTGCCGATGCCCCCGTCGTCGTCATCGGCCACGAGAAGGGTCACGACACCAAGAGCCGGATCGAGCGCAACTTCGGCATGGCGCGCCCCGAGGGCTATCGCAAGGCGATCCGCCTGATGGACCTCGCGCACCGCTTCCGCCTGCCGGTCGTCACCCTCATCGACACGCCCGGCGCCTATCCCGGTAAGGGCGCCGAAGAGCGCGGCCAGGCCGAGGCCATCGCGCGCTCGACCGCCAAATGCCTCGAGATCGGGGTGCCGCTCGTCTCGGTCGTGATCGGCGAGGGCGGATCGGGCGGCGCGGTGGCGCTGGCAACCGCGAACCGGATCGCGATGCTCGAACATTCCGTCTATTCCGTCATCAGCCCCGAGGGCTGCGCGAGCATCCTTTGGAAGGATGCCGAGAAGATGCGCGAGGCGGCCGAGGCGCTGCGGCTGACGGCGCAGGACCTGCTGAAGCTCGGCGTGATCGACCGCATCGTGAAGGAGCCGGTGGGCGGCGCCCAGCGCGACCGCGCCGCCACGATCGAGGCCGTCGGCAAGGCGATCGAGGCGATGCTGAAGGACCTCGCGGGGAAAAAGCCCGAGGCGCTGATCCGCGACCGCCGGCAGAAGTTCCTCGAGATGGGCACGAAGGGCCTCGCGGCCTGAGGGCTCGCCTCAGGTGCCGCAAAAGGTCGCGTGCACGACCTCGTGCGCGGCGGGGGCCGCGCGCAGGTCGTCGTCCTCGGGCGCGGCCTCCCACGGGGTCGCAAGCGCGCGGTTCAGACGCTGAAACGGCCCCGGATCGCCCGCGACTGCAGCCTCGATTGCGGCCTCGATGCGGTGGTTGCGGGGGATGATGGCGGGGTTGGCGCGCCGCATCGCCGCCTGCGCCGCCTCGGGCGCGATCCCGCGCCGCCCGAGTTCCGCCCGCCAGTCGGCCTCCCACGCGCCGAGCCCCTCGGCCAGGGGGGCGCCCTCGGCCAGGGCGCGGAAGGTCTGCGTGAAATCCGCGCCCGTCTCGGCCATGCGGTCGAGCAGCGCCTGCCCGAGGTCGGCCCCCTCGGAGCCGAGCCCGATCTTGGCGCCGAGCCGCTCGGCCCACGCCTGCTGCCAGAGCGGGCCGAAGCGGTGGACGGCGGCGGTGGCGCGCTCGATCGCGCGGTCGCGGTCGGGATCGATCAGCGGCAAGAGGCAGGTCGCGAACTGCGCGAGGTTCCAGGCCGCGATCTGCGGCTGGTTGCCCCAGGCATAGCGCCCGCCCCGGTCGATCGAGGAAAAGACCCGCCTAGGGTGGAAATCGTCCATGAAGGCGCAGGGGCCGTAATCGATCGTGATCCCGCCGACATGGCAGTTGTCGGTGTTCATCACCCCGTGGATGAAGCCGAGCGCCATCCACTGCGCGATGAGCCCCGCCTGCGCCGCCACCGCGGCCTCGAGCAGCCCGAGCGCGCCATCGGCGCCCGGATAATGGCGCGCGATGGCGAAGTCGGTCAGGATCCGCAGCGCCTCGGCATCCTGCCGGGCGGCGAAGAACTGGAACGTCCCCACCCGGATGTGCGAGGGCGCGACGCGCGTGAGCACCGCGCCCGGTAGCCGCCCCTCGCGCCAGACCGTCTCGCCCGTCGCCACCGCCGCCAGCGCGCGCGTCGTCCGCACGCCGAGCGCCGCCATCGCCTCGCTCACCAGATATTCGCGCAGCACGGGGCCGAGCCAGGCGCGCCCGTCGCCCCCGCGCGAAAAGGGGGTGCGCCCCGAACCCTTGAGCTGGATGTCCCAGCGCCGCACGTCGGGGCCCGCGACCTCGCCCAACAGGATCGCCCGACCGTCGCCCAACTGCGGCACGAAGCCGCCGAACTGGTGGCCCGCATAGGCCTGCGCGATGGGCTCGGCACCGTCGGGGATGCGGTTGCCCGCCAGCATCGCAACCCCCTCGGGGCTCGCGAGCGCCGCAGGATCAAGCCCCATCTCGGCCGCCAGCGCTGCGTTCAGCGCCAGCAGCCGCGGCGCCGCCACGGGCTCGGGCGCGACGCGGGCGAAGAAGCGGTCGGGCAGACGGGCATAGCTGTTGTCGAAGCGGATCATCGGGGTTTCGCCCAGCGCGGTTTCGCGGCACCATAGGGCAAGTCACCCCGCGGCGCGAGGGTGCGCCGACGGAACCGCGCGTCGCGCCCGTGCAATGCGGAGAAACCCGCGATCCCGGAGACCGCCATGCCGCCAGCCAGCTATTCCCGCGCCCAGATCCGCCTGCACTGGATCGTCTTCGCCCTCGTCGCGCTGCAATACATCCTGCACGAAGGGATGGTCGAGGCATGGGACGCCCTGCAGGCGACCGGCATAGCCGGAGGCGGGCCGCTGGTCGGGGCGCATGTCGCGGGCGGTCTGGCGGTTCTGGCGCTGGTGCTCTGGCGGCTGTGGCTGCGCCGCGAGCGCGGGGTGCCGCCGCCGGTTGCCCCTGCCGGCGCGCTCACGACCCGGATCGCGGGGCTTGCCCATGGAGCGCTCTATGCGCTTCTGGTCGCGATGGTGCTGACCGGCGGCATGGCGTGGTTCGGCGGGATCGAGGCCGCGGCCGAGGCCCATTCGGTCCTGCGCCTCGTTCTTCTTGCCCTGATCGCGCTGCATGTGGGGGCGGCGCTCTGGCATCATTTCGTGCGCCGCGACGGGCTGTTGGCGCGGATGCGCTGATCAGTCGCCGGGGCGCAGGCGGGTGATCCCGATCGCGCCCGCCCGCGCGAGGTCGGGATCGAGCGTCATCGGAATGTATTCCCCCCGCCGCCACAGCACGCCCAGATCGTCGTAATGGCGCGACAGGGGGTGGCCCGACTGGCCCGCCGCGATGATGAAGACCGAGCTGTCTGGATCGGCGAAATCATAGACCGCGCGATAGCCCGCGGCGTGGACATTGGCATCCCGGTCGGGCAGCCGCCCCGACGACACGCCGCGGTTGAGCGTGAAATCGTCGCCCGAGCTCGACTGGCGGATGTTCACGAGGTGGCGCAGCCCCGGCACGGTGCCGAGCGTCTGGTGATCGTGCCGCGCCTCGTGCGCGTCGCCCCACCGCCACCCCTCGAGGCCCGGCCCCCAGCGTTCCACCAGTTCGAGGAGCGCCGCATCGAGCGCCTCGCGCGCGATGTCGGTGCAGGTCTCGACCGGGGCCGAGCGGATCACGTCGCACCAGACCGATGCGCCGTCGGTGTCGCGAAAGACCCGCTCGACGAAGGCCGGCTGCAGATGCGTCAGGATGTCGGCAAGGGGGCCCACCTCATCCCGGATCAGCCGGTCCTGCAGGACGCGCAGCCAGTGCGTCGCGATCAGCGGCTCGGGCAGATGCTCGGACATCTCGCCGTTCCATTCGGCGAGGCGCGCGAGGGCGCGCGCGCGCAGCCGTTCGGTGCTGCCCTCGGGCGCCGCGCCCCCCGTGAACCACAGATCCGCCCCGATCAGCGGCAAGAGGATGCGCGCAACCGGGCTCACGGTATCGAGCTGCGCCTCGATGAAGCTTTCGCGCGTGTGCACCTCGCGCCCCTGCATCAGCCGGGCCCAGCGCTGGATGCGATAGGAATCGCCCCAGTCGAACGAGATATGATCGGGAAAGGGCGCGTCCGTCAGGCGGTTGTTCGTGGTCCCCACCATGTCGCTCGCCGGCACCAGCCGGCGCGGGGCGTCGTCGGGATCGCGCAAGCCCTGCCAGCGGTTGCCCTCGATCCAGCCGGGCGCGGGCATCCGCCCCTTCGTCTGGTGCGCCCCGTCGCGGCGCGGCAGATCGCCCGCCGTCAGCATCCCGATGCCCTGCCGGTCGGCGAGCACGAGGTTCAGCGCGGGCGCCGAGATCCCGCGCGCGACGGATGCCGCCTCGGCCACGCTCTGCGCGCGGTTGAGCGCAAGGAGCGCCGAAAGCGTCGTGTCATCCGCGCGCAGCCCGGTCCAGAGCAGGGTCGCGACATGGCCCTGCGGCGTCACGGTGTCGAGGCCGAAATCCGCCCCCGTCAGCACCGGCCCGTTGCGCGTCCGGCGCAGCGTCAGCGTCACGGGCTCTGCCCCGCGGACATTGACGATGCTCGGCCGGGCCTCGAAGGGGATCCAGCCCGCCGCGTCGAGGTATTCCTCGGGGTTGTCGGGGTTGAGCTTTTCGATCAGCACATCCTGATCGTCGGCGTGCGCGGCCGCGATCCCCCAGCCGAGCGCGGCCGACCGCCCCGCCAGCACCGCCGGCACCCCCGGCAGCGTCGCGCCGACGACGCCCCCGGCGCTGAGTTCGAC
>JBIKVM010000179.1:0-6004 GCA_044356825.1 Limisphaerales bacterium | reverse complement strand
GGTATCTTCTGGGCGCGCGCGCGGCCGCGCGCTAAGGTCTTGCCCCGCCGGATCAGTCGCGCTGCGGCCACCACATCCTCGGGCGTGACGTTGTTGAGCGTCCCGATCTGATCATCGGGCCCCCAGCGGCCCCAGTTCGACAGTTCGCGGGCAGCCTTGTAGATCGCCTCGCGGTTCACGGTCATCGGCATGTCGCATCCCTCCCTCGCCGGCGCAGCGGCTTTGTTTATCGGATGATAAAAAGCACGCGCCGCCCCATCCCGCAAGAGGCCCGTGGGCGCGCGGTTGCGCGTCGCGCCCGCCCGGCCTAGGGTGGGGCATGGAGACGCGCGGCGAGGATCGGATGGCACCGGCGGTGCAGGGGGCCGAGGCGGCGGGGCCTGCACCCGCACCCGCCCGCCCGCAGCGCATGCTGCCCGAGGAACGCCGGCGCGCGCTGATCGAGAAGGCGACCGACTACTTCTCCGAGGCGGGGTTCGAGGGGGGCACGCGCGAACTGGCCAAGCGCATGGGCATCACCCAGCCGCTGATCTATCGCTACTTCCCCTCGAAGGATGATCTCGTGAACGAGGTCTATCGCGCCGTCTATCTCGAGAAATGGAAGGACGACTGGGCAGGCGGCCTGTGCCGGCGCGAGGTGCCGCTCGGAGAGCGGCTGCTCGCCTTCTATGCAGACTATACCGCCACGGTGTTCGAGCGGCGCTGGATGCGGATCTTCTTCTTCGCCGGCCTGCGCGGGCTCGACATCAACACCCGCTACATCGAGCGGGTGCGCGCCCAGCTTCTGGTTCCGATCTGCCTCGAAGCGCGCGCAAGCTTCGGTTTCAACGCGCAAGCACCTGTCACGGATGCGGAAATGGCGCTTGCGTGGGTCATGCACGGGGCGATCTTCTATCACGGCGTGCGCGCGGTGATCTACAACCTGCCTGACCGGACCGACCCCGGACACACCGCGCGGCTTGCCGTTTCGGCCTATCTGGCCGAGGCGCCGCGCACCATCGCTGCGGCTCTCGCCGCCCCGGCGGGGGGGTGAACGTCAGACCCCTGCGCCGTCGCGCGCGGCCGCGATTGCCCGCAGGACCCGCGCAGGCGTCATCGGCATCTGTGCCAGATGCGCGCCGAGAGGGCGCAGCGCATCGTTCACGGCGTTCAGCACCGCCGCCGGCGCCCCTGCCGTCCCGGCCTCGCCCGCCCCCTTGGCGCCAAGCGCCGAGCTGCGCGTCGGCGTGACGACATGCGCGATGTGGATGTCGGGCATCTCGGCCGCCATGGGCACGAGATAGTCGGCCAGGCTCGCGTTCAGAAGCTGCCCGGCCTCGTCATAGAGGCATTCCTCATAGAGGGCGGCGCCGATCCCTTGCACGACCCCGCCCCGGATCTGTTCGTCGACCAGAAGCGGGTTGAGGATCGTGCCCACATCCTCGACCACCCAGACATCGAGCAGGCGGATGAACCCCGTCTCGGCATCGACTTCGACATGGGCCGCCATCGCGCCGTTCGAATAGACGAAAGGCTGGTCGGTGACGCGATAGTGCCGTGTCGCCACGAGTTCGGGCGCAAGCCCCGGCGGCAATTCGTTGCCCCGGTAATAGACCATCTGCGCCAGATCCTTCAGAGACAGGCGCGCCGCCCCGGTCGCGTCGGCGACATGGCCATCGCGCAGCGCGAGGCGCTCGGGCGGGGTTTGCAGGATCGTGCCCGCGACCTCCAGGATCTGCCCGGCCAAGGCGCGCGCGGCCTGCAGCACCGCCTCGCCCCCGATCCCCGCCCCGCGCGAAGCCCATGTCCCGCCGCCGTGGGGGGCGGTCATCGTGTCGCCCGTGCTGACGGCGATGCGCCCTTCGGGCACCGAGAGCACCTCGGCCGCGATCTGCGCCAGCACCGTGTCGGTGCCCTGTCCCTGCTCGGTGACCGAGGCCGCAAGGTGGATGTCGCCGCCGGGATTGAGCCGCACCGTCGCGCCGTCCTGCGCCGCGATGGGCGCCCCGCCGACGCCATAGAACATCGGCGACGGGTTCGTGATCTCGACCATCATCGCAAGGCCAACGCCGCGCAGGACGCCGCGCGCGCGCGCCTCGGCCTGCTCGGCCCTCAGCCGGTCATAGCCCATCAGCCGGCGCAACTCCGCAAGGCAGCGCTCGTGGCTGAGGTCGGCAAAGCGCAGGCCCTGCGGCGAGGTTGCCGGATAGCTGTCGTCGCGCCGGATGTTGAGGGCACGCAGCACCGCCGGGTCGCGCCCCGTCCGTGCCGCAAGATCGTCGATCAGCGCCTCCATCACCGCCATCGCGACGGGGTGGCCCACGGCCCGATACTGGCACATCGGCGCCTTGTTGAGGAACGCGATCCTGAGCCGCGCGCGATAGGCGGGCAGATCGTAGGGCGCGCCGATCAGGTTCACGACCTGGTTGCCGTCGATCCCCGAGGATCGCGGATAGACCGAATAGGGGCCGATCCCGGTCAGATCGTCGATCTCGACCGCGGTCAGGCGGCCGTCCGCGTCGACTGCGGCGCGCGCGCGCAGGGTGTGGGCGCGCGCGTGGATGTCCGAGGCGAAGCTCTCGAAGCGGTCGGCCACGAACTTGACCGGACGGCCCAGCCGGCGCGCGGCGGCCGCGCAGGCGATCTCGTCGCCATAGGTGTGGATCTTGATCCCGAAGGATCCGCCCACATCCTCGGAGATGACCCGCACCTGCTCTTCGTTCAGTCCGAGGTGGCGGGCAAGGACGGCCTGCATCATGTGCGGCACCTGCCCCGAATAGTGCAGGGTGAGCCGGCCGTCGCCCGCGTCCCAGTCATAGAGGCAACTGCGCGGTTCGAGCGTGACGCCCGTGTGGCGGGCGAAATCGAAGTGCCGCTCGGCCACGGCGGCGGCCGTGGCGAAGGCGCCATCGACATCGCCGACCTCGATCCGCCGCTCGAGGCAGAGGTTCGAGCCGAGCGCGGGATGGATCGCCGCCGCCCCGGGCGCAAGCGCCGCCTCGGGGTCCGTCACGGGGTCGAGCGGGTCGAGATCGGCCTCGATCAGCGCCACGGCGTCCTCGGCCTCGGCGCGGCTGCGGGCAAGCACGATGGCGAGCGGCTCACCCTGCCAATGCGTCGTGCCATGCGCGAGCGCGGGCTGCGGCGCCGAGCGCATCCCCGCAAGGTGGGTGAGGACCCCCACGAAGGGCGCGACCTCTGCCGCGATCTCGGCCCCGTCCCAGACCGCCACCACGCCCGGCGCCGCCCGGGCCGCCGCAAGGTCGATGCCGCGGATGCGCGCGTGCGCGTAGGGTGAGCGCAGGAAGGCCGCATGCACCATCCGCGGGAGCGTGCGATCATCGACAAAGCGACCGCGACCGATCAGCAACCGCCGCGCGTTGGGCCGCGCCAGCGCAGCCCCGATCCCGCCCGCCGGCCTGTCGAACCGCCCCAGCGTCATGGCGCGCCCCCTCCGGCGGTGCCCGCCACCTCGGCCACGGCATCGACGATCGCCTGATAGCCCGTGCAGCGGCAATAATTGCCCGACAGCCAGTCGCGGATGGCCGCGCGGTCGGGTCCGCCCCCGAGGGCGATCCATTCCGCCGCCGTCAGCAGCATCCCCGGCGTGCAAAACCCGCATTGGAGCGCGTTGCGCCGGTGAAAGGCCTCTTGCAGGGTGGCGATTTCGCCCGTGGCCGAGACGCCCTCGATCGTCTCGACGCGCGCCCCCTCGGCCTGCACCGCAAGCGTCAGGCAGGCGCGCACGATGGCGCCGTTCAGGCGCACCGTGCAGGCCCCGCACACCCCGTGCTCGCAGCCCACATGCGTCCCCGTCAGGCCGAGCGTCTGGCGCAGGAAGTCCGCCAGATGCTGCCGCGGTTCCACATCGGCCGTCACCGCCTCGCCGTTGACGATCAGCGAAACCCTCATGCCGTCACTCCCGCCTGAACGAGCGCACGCCGCAGCACGACGCGCGCGATCTGCGCGCGCGTGGCGGCGTCGGTCGCGTGATCCGAGGCCACCTCGATGCCGGCAAGGGCCACGTGGGCGATCTCGGCCGCCGTCGTCGCCCCCGTGGCAAGGGCCGCTTCGGCCGCGCCATCGCGCCGCGGCCCGTCGCCCACGCCGAACCAAACGATGCGCGGCGCCGCCGCCCAGCACACCGCGACCCCGGCCAGGGCGTAATCGCCCCGGCGGCGGGCCAACTCGCCGAAGGCCCAGCGGTCCGCGGGCGCGGCAATCGGCACCTCGATGTGGGTCAGCAATTCGGCCTCGGTGCGCAGCGTCTCGTAATAGCCGCGAAAGAAGCCGTCCGCCTCAACCACCCTCGCCCCTTTCGGCCCGAGCAGGTGCAGCCGCGCCCCGAGCGCCACCGCCACCGCCGGCATCTCGGCCGCGGGATCGGCGTTGCAGATCGACCCGCCGATTGTGCCGCGGTTGCGGATCGCGGCATGGGCGATGAAGGTCGCGGCATGGGCCAGGATCGGCGCGTGCCGCGCGATGAGCGGATCGCGCTCGATCATCGCATGGGTCGTGAGCGCGCCGATCCGCAGCCGCCCGCCGTCTAGCGTGACCCCGCGCAACGCCGCGATCGGCCCGATGTCGATCAGCGTCGCGGGCTGGTCCAGCCGGAAGGCCAGCGCGGGCAGAAGGCTCTGGCCCCCGGCGATGAAGCGTGCCCCGCCCGCTGCCTCCTGCGCCTCGGCAAGCAGCCGCACCGCCTCTGCCGCGTCGGTCGCGCGCAGATAGCTGAAGGGGGCGAATTTCATGACGCGGGCCTTTGCATGCGCGCAACCTTCTGCACCCGCGCGAAAAACGCAAGCCGTCCGTGGCATTGCCCTCCGGCGCAATCCGGGCCATACCACTCGCTCCCCGACCCTGCGCGATGAACCGACATGACAGATGCCGCCGCCCGCCCCCCCTACATTCCGCTCGCGCAGATGACGCCCGAGCAGCGCGCCGCGCATGACGCCATCGTGGCAGGTCCGCGCGGATCGGTGCCGGGGCCGCTGCGCGTCTGGCTCGTCAACCCCCCGCTGGCCGAGGCCGCGCAGAGACTAGGGGCCTATTGCCGCTACGGTTCGCACCTGCCGCCGCGCCTGTCGGAACTGGCGATCCTCATCACCGGGGCCTTCTGGCGCTCGGGCTATGAATGGGTTGAGCATCTCCCGATCGCGCTGCGCGCGGGCATCGATCCGGCTGTGGCCGAGGCGATCCGCACCGGCGCCACGCCCGTTTTCGCCTCCGAGGACGAGGCCGCGCTCCATGCCTTCGCACAGGAGTTGCTGCGCACCCGACGCGTGTCGGACGCCACCTATGCCCGCGCCGTCGCGGCGCTGGGGCGCGAGGGGGTCGTCGATCTGGTGGGGATCCTTGGCTATTACACGCTCATCTCGCTCACGATCAATGCCTTCGAGGTGCCGCTTCAGGATGGTGCGTCCGAGCCTTTCCCCGAGGCCTGACATCGCGACGGCGCGCGCGCCAGCAGGTCACGGGCCGACATGCTCGCCACGCACGAACGTGCCGGCCGTCACATCGCCAGTGGCAGAGATGAAGCGGCCAGATCCGTGCCATTCGCCATCGGCGAATCCCCCCACATAGCTGCTGCCGTCGGCATAGATCATGTTTCCCTGGCCGTTGAATTGATCCTTCGCGAATGACCCGACATAGATGCTGCCGTCCTCATATACGATACGCCCCCGCCCCTCGAGCATGCCTTGCGCCAATTCTCCTTCGTAGACGCTGCCGTCCGCGAACCGGTAGGTGCCGCGACCATTCAACGCGCCATCCTTGAAGTCGCCCTCATAGACATCGCCGTTGGCGTAGCTGAGCGTCCCCGTCCCCTCGTATTTGCCATCTGCGTAGTTCCCCACATAGACATTGCCATTTGATGCCCTGTAAGTGCCGCGACCATTGAACGCGCCATCCTTGAAGTCGCCCTCATAGACATCGCCGTTGGCGTAGCTGAGCGTCCCCGTCCCCTCGTATTTGCCATCTGCGTAGTTCCCCACATAGACATTGCCATTTGATGCCCTGTAAGTGC
>JBIKVM010000031.1:0-20137 GCA_044356825.1 Limisphaerales bacterium | reverse complement strand
GAGGCCGCCGGGGGTTGACGGATCAGCCGCGCAGGATCCGCGCGCCGAGATAGCTCGCGGTTTCGCCGAGCATCTCCTCGATGCGCAGAAGCTGGTTGTATTTCGCGAGCCGGTCCGACCGCGCGAGGCTGCCGGTCTTGATCTGGCCGCAGTTCGTCGCCACGGCGAGGTCGGCGATGGTGGCGTCCTCGGTCTCGCCCGAGCGGTGCGACATGACCGCGCCATAGCCCGCCCGCGTCGCCATCGCGACGGCGTCGAGTGTCTCGGTCAGCGTGCCGATCTGGTTGACCTTGACGAGGAGGGCGTTGCCGCAGCCCTGCGCGATCCCCTGTTCGAGCCGCACGGGGTTCGTCACGAACAGATCGTCGCCGACAAGCTGCACCCGGTCGCCCAGCCGCTCGGTCAGCATCCGCCAGCCGTCCCAGTCATCCTCGGCGCAGCCATCCTCGATCGAGGCGATGGGGTAATCGGCCGCGAGCGCGGCGAGCCAGTCCACATTCGCGGCCGGGTCGAGGTCGAGCCCCTCGCCCTCCATCGCATAGCGGCCGTCGCGGAAATACTCGGTCGCCGCGCAGTCGAGCGCGAGCACCACGTCGCGGCCAGGCTTGAAGCCCGCCGTCTCGGTCGCCTTGAGGATGAAGTCGAGCGCCTCGCGCGCCGAGCGCAGGTTGGGCGCGAATCCGCCCTCGTCGCCCACGCCCGTGTTGTGGCCCGCGGCCTTCAGATCCTTTTTCAGCGTGTGGAAGATCTCGGCGCCCGTGCGCAGCGCCTCGGAGAATGAGGGCGCGCCGACGGGCATGATCATGAATTCCTGGATGTCGATCGGGTTGTCGGCGTGCTGGCCGCCGTTCACGATGTTCATCATGGGCACCGGCAGCACGCGGGCCGAGGTGCCGCCGACATAGCGGTAAAGCGGCTGCCCCCCCCATTGCGCCGCCGCCTTGGCGACCGCGAGCGAGACGCCGAGGATCGCGTTCGCCCCGAGCCGGCCCTTGTTCTCGGTCCCGTCGATCTCGATCATGGCGCGGTCGATCGCGACCTGCTCGGTCGCGTCGAACCCCACGAGCGCCTCGGCGAGTTCGCCGTTCACCGCCTCGACAGCCTTGCGCACGCCCTTGCCGAGATAGCGCTTGCGGTCGCCGTCGCGCTTCTCGACGGCCTCATGCGCGCCGGTCGAGGCCCCCGAGGGCACCGCGGCGCGGCCCATCGTGCCGTCCTCGAGCGTGACATCGACCTCGACCGTCGGATTGCCGCGGCTGTCGAGGATCTCTCGGGCGTGGATTTCGCTGATCGTGCTCATCGGTCGGCTCCTCATGGGTTCGCGCGCGATCTAGCGCAGCGCCGCGGCGGAAGAAAGAGCGCGCTGGCGTTCGCGCCACAGCGCATAGAGGCCCGCCGCCACGATCAGCCCCGCGCCGATCAGCGTCGCGCCGTCGGGACGCTCGCCCAGCAGCACGACCGCGATCAGCAGCGCGAAGACGAGGCGGACATAGCGCAGCGGCGCGATCGCCGAGACCTCGCCCGCCCGGATCGCGATGATCATGCACAGATAGCTTGTCATCCCCATGACGGCGATCGCCGCCATCATGCCGGACTCGGCCGGGGTCAGCGCCCGCAGCGGCGGGCCGAGGGGCATGATCGCGACGCCCGCCACCGCCACCGCCCCGAACCCCCAGGCCGCGAGCCGGAGCGAGGAAACCTGCGCCCCGATCCGCCGGCTGGCCAGATCGCGCAGCGTCATCCCCGCGACCCCCATCACGGCCCAGAGCGCGTTCGCGTCGAACCCCGCGCCGAAGGGCCGCAGGATGATGAGCACGCCCGCAAGCCCCGCGACAATCGCCGCCCAGCGCCGCCAGCCCACGGATTCGCCCAGAAACAGCGCCGCCCCGAGCGTCACCGTCAGCGGCAGCGCCTGCAGGATCGCCGAGGCGACCGAGATCGGCACGAGGGCGAGCGCGGTGCAAAAGCCGACCGACCCGATCATCTCGCCCAGATTGCGCGCGAGCACCGCCCGGCTGAAGAACCCGCGATGCAAAACACCCTCGCCCCGCCAGGCGCATATGAGCGCCAGCACGATGAAGCCCACGAGCCCGAGCACGATCAGCAACTGCGGCAGCGCGAGCGTCGCGCTCAACTGCTTGATGATCACATCCTCGATGGCAAAACCCGCCATCGCCGCGATCATGAGGAGCGAGGCGCGCAGGTTGTTCATGGTGCCTCCGGGGGATGCGTGGGTGCGCCATACGCCCCGCCCCTGCCCCCCGCAAGGGCGCTGCGGCGCGAACGCGCTGGACGCGGGCGCCGCTTTGCGGCATAGCAGGGCGGTCTGCGGAGGGTTGCGCGATGTCCTTTCTTGCCCGCCTCGTCACCTGGTGGAACGGCCAGACGCTCGGCACGCAGCTCTGGACGATGCGCAACGGCGTCCTCGTCGGGACCGACGCGCAGGGCAACCGCTTCTATCGCACGCGCGACGATTCCCGCCGCTGGGTCATCTATGCCGGCGAAGCCGAGGCGAGCCGGATCGCGCCGGACTGGCACGGCTGGCTGCACCGCACCTGGGACACCCCCCCGACCGAGCGCCCCCTGCCCCGCAAGGCCTGGGAGAAGCCGCATCAGGAAAACCTGACCGGCACCCCCGCCGCCTATGCCCCCCCGGGCTCGATCCGGGCCGGCACCCCCGCGCCCCGGCGCGATTACGAGGCCTGGGTGCCCGAATAGGTGGGCGGGGTGGCACGCGAAGCGCGCAGCGAGATCCTCGCCGGGCTGGCCGTTCTGGTCGTGGCCGTGGGCTTCGGGCTGCACCTGATGCGCGCCGCAGGCCCCGCCGCCCCGGCCGAGGGCTATGAGCTGACCGCCGCCTTCCGCGCGGCCGACGGCGTCCGGATCGGGACGGATGTGCGCATCGCGGGCGTGCGGGTCGGGTCGGTCACGGCGCTCGACCTCGATCCGGCGACGTTCCAGGCGGTGGCACGGATCGGGCTGCGGGCCGATCTGGCGCTGCCCGCCGACACCGCCGCCATCGTCGCGACCGAGGGCCTGCTGGGCGGCACCTATGTGGCGCTCGTGCCGGGCGGCGCGCTCGAGACGCTCGGGCCGGGCGAGGCGATCCTCGACACGCAAGGGTCGGTCGACCTTGTGACGCTCCTCATGAAGGTGGTGGGCGGGGAATGATGCGCGCGCGCGCGGCGGCCTTCGCATGCGGCGCGATATTCGCGGCCGGGGCGGCACTCGGCCAGGCGACGCCCGAGGCCCCGCCTGCGCCAGGGACCGCACCCGGGACCGCACCCGGGGCCGCACCCGCCGTGGAACCCGCGCAGACGCCCGCCACGCTCCCCGGCGCCAACGGCGCCCCGGTGATCGAGATCCGCGCGGCCGAGACGGCGGCGCGGCCGGTGGCGGTGCTGCGCTGGCTCGACAAGGTCTCGGGCGAGACGGCGGACCTCCACATGCACGAGGGCCTGCCACTGGCGCGCGGCATCATGGAACTGACCGCGACGGGCTGCCGCGTGCCCGCCGACGATCCGACCTCGGACGGCTTCGCCCATGTCGTGCTGCGCGATCTGCGCGACGGCGCGACGCTCTTCTCGGGCTGGATGGTCGCGTCCTCGCCGGCGCTGAGCGCGCTCGACCACGCGCGCTACGATGTCTGGCTGCTCGGCTGCGCGATGGAATAGCGATCGGGCGCATAGCCCGGCGGATCGATCCGCGCCTCGCCCTCGAGCGCGGCGGCGAGCAGGCGGTGATACTCGGCCCGCGGCACCTCGCGACCGCCGAGCGAGGCCAGATGCGGCGTCAGGAACTGCGTGTCAAAGAGCGTGAACCCCCCCGCCCGGAGCCTGTGCACGAGCCATGCGAGCGCGATCTTCGAGCCGTCGCGCATGCCCGAGAACATGCTCTCGCCAAAGAACGCCCGGCCGAGCGCGACGCCGTAGACCCCGCCCGCGAGGCGCCCGCCCGCCCAGACCTCGATCGAATGCGCCGCCCCCTTGCGGTGCAGGTCGAGATAGAGGGCCGCGATTGGCCCGCTGATCCACGTCGTCTCGCGCCCCGCGCATCCCGCGAGAACGCCGGCGAAATCGCGATCGAGCGTGACCTCGTAATCATCGCGCCGCAGCCTGCGGGCGAGCGAGCGCGAAATGCGGAAGCCCCCGAGCGGGATGATGCCCCGCCGGCGCGGATCGACCCAATGGATCTCGGGATCGTCGCGGCCCTCGGCCATCGGGAAGATGCCCGCGCCATAGGCCCAGAGCAGATCTTCGGCGGTCAGCCGCCGCATCGCGCACCCGTCAGCCGAACTGCCGCTCGAGCCAGCGTTCGAGCCAGTGGATGGAATAGTCGCCCGCCTGGATGTCGGGTTCCGCGAGCAGCGCGTGGAAGAGGGGCACGGTCGTATCCACCCCGTCGACGATCAGCTCTCCGAGCGCCCGTCGCAGCCGCGCGAGCGCCTCGGGCCGGTCGCGGCCGTGCACGATCAGCTTGCCGATCAGGCTGTCGTAATAGGGCGGGATCGCATAGCCGCCATAGAGCGCCGAATCCATCCGCACGCCAAGCCCGCCCGGCGCGTGAAAGACCTTGACCCGGCCGGGGCACGGGGCAAAGCCCGGGATGCGCTCGGCGTTGATCCGCACCTCGATGGCGTGGCCGTTGATCTCGAGCTCTTCCTGCACGAAGGACATGGGCAGGCCCGCGGCGACGCGCAGCTGCTCGCGCACGAGGTCGACGCCGAAGATCGCCTCGGTCACCGGATGCTCGACCTGCAGGCGGGTGTTCATCTCGATGAAGAAGAACTGCCCGTCCTCATAGAGAAACTCGATCGTGCCCGCGCCCGAATAGCCGATGCGCGCGACCGCGTCGGCGCAGGTCGCGCCGATCTCGGCGCGCATCGCGGGCGTGATGACGGGGCCCGGCGCCTCTTCGAACACCTTCTGGTGGCGGCGCTGGAGCGAGCAGTCGCGCTCGCCCAGATGGACGGCGCGGCCCTTGCCGTCGCCGAAGACCTGGATCTCGACATGGCGCGGCCGCTGGAGGTATTTCTCGAGATAGACCTCGTCGTTGCCAAAGGCCGCCTTGGCCTCGGCGCGTGCGGTGCGAAAGGCGACCTCGAGCTCATCGGGCGTGCGCGCGACCTTCATGCCGCGCCCGCCACCGCCCGCCGTCGCCTTGATGATGACCGGATAGCCGATCCCGGCCGCGACCGTGCGCGCGGCCGCCATGTCGGGCACCGCCCCGTCCGAGCCCGGCACGCAGGGGACGCCCAGCGCCTTCATCGTGTCCTTGGCGGTGATCTTGTCGCCCATGATCCGGATATGCTCGGAGGAGGGGCCGATGAAGGTGATGTCGTGATCCTCGAGCGCCTGCACGAAGGCCGCGTTCTCCGAGAGGAACCCGTAGCCCGGATGGACCGCCTCGGCGCCCGTGATCTCGCAAGCCGAGATGATGCGCGACATCGAGAGGTAACTCTCGGACGAGGGCGGCGGGCCGATGCAGACGGATTCGTCCGCCATCCGCACATGCATCGCATCGGCATCCGCCGTCGAATGCACCGCGACCGACTTGATGCCCATCTCGCGGCAGGCGCGGATGACGCGCAGCGCGATCTCGCCGCGGTTCGCGATCAGGACCTTTTCGAACATCCCCGCCTCAGTCGATGATCATGAGGGGGGCGCCGTATTCCACGGGCGTCCCGTCCTCGATCAGGATGCGCCGGAGCGTGCCCGCGCGCGGCGCCGGAATCTGGTTCATCGTCTTCATCGCCTCGATGATGAGGACGGTCTGCCCCGCCGCCACCTGCGCCCCGATCGCGACGAAGGGCTGCGCGCCGGGTTCGGGCGCAAGATAGGCGGTGCCGACCATGGGCGAGGTCAGGCAGCCCGGGTGCTGGGCGGGATCATCGCTCGGGGCCGGGGCGGCGGCCACGGGGGCGGGCGCGGCGGCGTGGGCGACCATGACGGGTGGCGCGGCCACCGGCGCGGCCGCGACGGGGGCGAGTTGGCGCATGACGCGGACCTCGAGGCTGTCGTCCTCGCCATATTCGCGCTTGACCGAAAGCTCGCTCAGCCCGTTTCGGTTCAGAAGTTCGGCGAGCGCCTCGATGAAGGCCACGTCGACGTCCTGCGGTTGCTTGCTCATGCCGTCCTCGATGGTTCCCGCGCCCGTCTGTCGCAGGCGTTCCGCCCTTGCTTATAGGCCAGCGCGGCCGGGCTGAAAAGCGCCGAGTTGGCCCTGCCCGCCGCGCGCCACCCGCCACATTTTACCGTTTGATAAAATACGCGGGCTGTGGCAGCCTCCGGTTCAGGAAACCCGCGCGAGGGAGCAGACCGTGACCACCGCCGCCCCTAATTCTCCCCTGACCCCCGGCATCGTCGCCGGCCGCCTGCCGGCCGAGGCGCTGGCCGAGAACTTCGGCGACATCGCCCCCGTCCTCGATGCGCACGAGGCGCGCGTCGCCGCCGACCGGTGCTATTTCTGCCACGACGCGCCCTGCGTCACCGCCTGCCCGACGGCGATCGACATCCCCCTCTTCATCCGCCAGATCGCGACCGGCACGCCCGAGGCGGCGGCCCGCACGATCCTGTCGCAGAACATCCTCGGCGGCATGTGCGCCCGTGTCTGCCCGACCGAGACGCTCTGCGAGCAAGCCTGCGTGCGCGAGGCGGCCGAGGGCAAGCCGGTCGAGATCGGGCGCCTCCAGCGCTTCGCGACCGACACGCTGATGGCCGCGGGCGTCCACCCCTTCAGTCGCGCGGCGCCCACGGGGCGGCGGATCGCGGTGGTGGGGGCGGGGCCCGCGGGGCTTGCCTGCGCGCACCGCCTCGCGATGAAGGGGCACGAGGTCGCGCTCTATGACGCGCGGGCCAAGGCCGGGGGCCTCAACGAATACGGGATCGCGGCCTACAAGGTGGCGGGCGGTTTCGCCGCCGACGAGGTCGAATGGCTCATGCGGATCGGCGGCATCACGCTGCACGGCGGCCAGTCGCTCGGGCGCGAGATCACGCTCGAGGGGCTGCGGGCAAGCCACGATGCGGTGTTTCTGGGCGTCGGATTGCAGGGCGTCAACGCGCTGCGTGCCGAGGGCGAGGCGATCGAGGGCGTGCGCGACGCGGTCGCCTTCATCGCCGATCTGCGCCAGTGCGCCGATCTCTCGGCGCTTCCCGTCGGGCGCGACGTGGTGGTGATCGGGGGCGGCATGACGGCCGTAGATGCCGCGGTGCAATCGAAGCTCCTCGGCGCCGAGACGGTCACGATCGTCTATCGCCGCGGGCAGGAGCGCATGAGCGCCTCGCGCGACGAGCAGGACCACGCGACCGCATCGGGCGTGCGCATCATCTGCAACGCCGCCCCGGTGGCGATCCGGGGCGAGGGCGCGGTGCGCGAGGTCGTCTGCGCCTATACCTCCGAGGGGCCGGGGGGGCTGACGCTCGGGCCCGAGACCTTCACGCTGCGCGCCGATCAGGTGCTGAAGGCCATCGGCCAGCAGCTTGCCGGCGCGCCGGGGACGCTCGCGCTCACGGGCGGCAAGATCGCGGTGACGGGCGCGGGGCGCACGAGCGTGCCGGGCGTCTGGGCGGGCGGGGACTGCGCGGCGGGCGGCGAGGATCTGACCGTCACCGCCGTCGCCGAAGGCCGCGACGCGGCCGAGGACATCCACGCCCAACTCGCAGGCGCCTGATGGCCGCACCCACCCCCCCTTGCCGAACCGGCACGCGCCCCCCACCTGACCGGGCGGCGGTCGGGGGGGCACATGGACGGCGCGGCGCTGGCGGTGACGGAGTTTCTGGCGGCGCATGGCGGTGCCGCGCCCTTCGTGGCGCTGGCACTCGCGATTGCCGAGACGGTCGCCTTCCTGTCGGTCTTCATCCCGGCCACCGCGCTTCTGATGGCGGCGGGCGCGCTGACGGCGACGGGGGCGTTTCCGTTCCTGCCGCTCTGGGCGGGGGCGGCGGCGGGGGCGGTGATCGGCGCGACCTTCTCCTGGTGGCTCGGCCGGCGGTTCGGCCCGCGCATCCTCGCCGCGCGGATCCTGCGCGCCAACGCCGAGGCGGTCGCGCGCGCGCAGGCGCTGTTCGACCGCTGGGGGGCGGCCGCGATCGTGGCGGGTCACTTCATCGGGCCCTTGCGGCCGGTCGCATTCCTGTTTGCGGGCATGTCGGGCGTGGGCTTCTGGCGCTTTCAGGGCTGGAACATCCTCGGCGCGGTCGCCTGGGCCTTTGTCATTCCCCAGACCGGGGCGCTCGGCGGCGACCTCATGGGCTGGTTCCGGCAGTTCCTCGGCCTCTGATCGCGTCGGGCGCCGGCCGCGACGCGCCGGCCAAGCCCATTCCCACATCCCCTCCGCATCGAAGGTGACACCATGGCAAACCTTGCGTCGAACTTCATCGGCATCAAGTCTCCGAACCCGTTCTGGCTCGCCTCCGCGCCGCCGACGGACAAGGAATACAACGTCGTGCGCGCCTACAAGGCGGGCTGGGGCGGGGTGGTATGGAAGACGCTGGGCCTCGACGGCCCGCCCATCGTGAACGTCAACGGGCCGCGCTATGGCGCGGTCTGGGGCGCCGACCGGCGGCTTCTGGCGATGAACAACATCGAACTGATCACCGACCGCCCGCTCGAGGTGAACCTGCGCGAGATCAAGAAGGTCAAGCGCGACTGGCCCGACCGCGCGCTCGTCGTCTCGCTCATGGTGCCCTGCGACGAGGAGAGCTGGCAGACGATCCTCAAACGCGTCGAGGAGACCGAGTGCGACGGGGTCGAGCTGAACTTCGGCTGCCCCCACGGGATGAGCGAGCGCGGCATGGGCTCGGCGGTCGGTCAGGTGCCCGAATACATCGAGATGGTGACGCGCTGGGTCAAGAAGCACTCGCGCATGCCCTGCATCGTGAAGCTCACCCCCAACATCGCCGACATCCGCCGCCCGGCCGAGGCCGCGCTGCGCGGCGGCGCCGATGCGGTCAGCCTCATCAACACCGTCTCCTCGATCACCTCGGTCGACCTCGACAGCTTCAGCCCCGAACCCTCGATCGGCGGCAAGGGCGCGCATGGCGGGCTCTGCGGCCCGGCGGTGAAGCCCATCGCGCTGAACATGGTGGCCGAGATCGCCCGCAACCCCGAGACGCGCGACCTGCCCATCTCGGGCATCGGGGGGGTGACGACATGGCGCGACGCGGCCGAGTTCATGGCGCTCGGGGCGGGGAACGTGCAGGTCTGCACGGCCGCCATGACCTATGGCTTTCGCATCGTGCAGGAGATGATCTCGGGCCTGTCGCAATACCTCGATGAAAAGGGCATGTCGGGCGTCGGCGATCTGGTCGGGCGGGCCGTGCCCAACGTGACCGACTGGCAGTATCTGAACCTCAACTACGTCACCAAGGCGCAGATCGACCAGGACGCCTGCATCAAGTGCGGGCGCTGCTATGCGGCGTGCGAGGATACCTCGCACCAGGCGATCGCGATGAAGCCCGGCCGCGTGTTCGAGGTGATCGACGCCGAATGCGTGGCCTGCAACCTCTGCGTCAACGTCTGCCCGGTCGAGAACTGCATCACGATGAAGGAACTCCCGCTCGGCGCCACCGACCCGCGCACGGGCGCCGTCGTCGCGCCCTATGCCAACTGGACGACGCACCCCAACAACCCGATGGCGAAGGCGGCCGAATAGGTCGCCCTAGCCAAGGCCCGCGCGTTCCGCGAGCGCGAGGGCACGCGCGATGTGGCTGCGGTGGACCGGATCGCCGGGGGCAAGGCGCGGCATCGTCCAGCCGACCGAGGCGCAGGCCCGCGCGAGCGTCGCGGCCAGCACGAGTGCGCGCGCATCCGCCGGCAGCGGCCGCGTGCGCCCGTAGCCCTCGAGCAGCGCCTCGGCGCGCGCCTCGAGATCCTCTGCCGGCGCGCTCTGCACCAGCGCAGTACCCAGATCATAGAGCCGCGGGCCGAAGCCCGAATCGTCGAAATCGATCAGCGCGAGGCCCGCGGGCCCGCGCAGGATGTTCTCGCGCAGGAGATCGGCATGGATGAGGCCCGCGTCATGCGCGGCCATCCGCTCCATCGCGGCATGAAGGGGCGCGCGCAGGGCGGCCAGCCGGGCGGCCTCGGCCGGTGCAAGGGCGGGATGTTCCCAGAAGCGGCCCCAGAGCGGCGCCTCGCCCGCGATGCCGGGCGCGTCCCAGGCGGGCCGCGAAAACCCCGCGCCGGGCACGAAGCGGTCCGAGGCCGCGTGCAGCGCCGCGATCAGGGCGCCAAGCTCGCGGTGCAGCGCCAGCGCGCGCGGCCCCCCGGGCACCAGCGCGCTGCCCCCCTGCCCGATCGGATCGCCCGCGACCCAGCGCACCGCCGAGGCCAGCGCGCCATCGCCGAGCGGCGCGAGCATCTCTCCCCCGGTCGTGGGCAGGGGGGCCGCCACCGGCAGGCCCTGCGCCGCGAGCGCCGCGACCCAGCTGAGTTCCGAGGCGATCGCGGCGGCGGTCTGATAGCCCGGCCGGTGCAGGCGCAGCGCCGCCCGGCCGGCGGGCAGGTGCACCTCGAACACCCGGTTCTCGCGCGCGCGGATCAGCCGGGGCGCGCCCTCGGCGCCGCCCCACGCCAGCGCGGCGCGGCCTGCGTCCGCGATGTCGGAGGCGTCGGGCGTCATGGGTGCAGCGGCGTCGCGGCCAGCGCCTCGGCCAGCGTCGCGGCCAGAAGGTCGGCATGCTCGGTCGCAAAGGGCATGGGCGGGCGGATCTTGAGGATCTGCCCCCCCGTGCCGACGCGGTTCAGAAGGACCCCGCGCGCCACCATCGCCTCGACCAGGCGCGCCACGAAATCGCCCGCGGGCGCCCCCCCCTCATCGCGGAACTCGAGCACGAAAAAGAGCCCCTCGGCCCGCACCTGCCGGAGCCAGGGGTGCGACAGCTCGCCCAGACGCTCGGCCGTGGCGGCACCGACGCGGGCGGCGTGTGCCATCAGATCCTCGGCCTCGATGACATCGAGCACCGCCGCCGCCGCCGCCGCCGCCACCGGATTGCCGCCGAAGGTGTTGAAATACCCCGTCCGCTCGCGAAAGGCGGCCATCGGTTCGGGGCGCGCCAGCACCGCCGCGACCGGATAGCCGTTGCCCATCGGCTTGCCGAGCGTCACGATATCGGGCGCGAAACCCAGCCGGTCGTGGGCCCAGAAATGGCTGCCGCTGCGGCCAAAGCCCGGCTGCACCTCATCGGCGATGACAAGCCCCCCCGCCGCGCGCACCGCCGCCACCGCCGCGTCGAGATAGCCGCGCGGCACGGCCGGCAGCCCCTCGTTGGCGAAGACCGGGCAGAGGATCAGCGCCGCGACCCCGTGCCCCGCCGCCTCGAGGTCGGCCGCCGCCGCCGCCACCGCCGCGCCGAATCGCGCGGCCTCGGCCGCGACCGAGCCGCCCGCGGGGGAAAGGCCATCGGGGGCGGGCACGAAGCGCAGATGCGCCGGATGCCCCCCGACCGGCGTCCGCCGGGCCGAGAGGGCATGCACCGCCGTCGTGTTGCCGTGATAGGTAGCGTCCGTCGCGATGATGCCGCGCCGCCCCGTCGCGGCCTGCGCCATCCGCAGGGCCACGTCGTTGGCCTCCGACCCCGTGCAGACCATGATGCCCTGCGCGATCCCATGCCCGAAGGTCGCCGTCAGACGGTCGAGGTAATCGAGCACGCCGCGGTGCAGATAGCGCGTGTGGGTCGCGAGCATCCCGGCCTGCCGCGCGATCGCCGCCACGACATGCGGGTGGCAATGGCCGACATGGGCCACGTTGTTGTAGCAGTCGAGATAGCGCCGCCCGGCGCTGTCCCAGAGCCAGACGCCCTCGCCGCGCACGATCTCGACCGGGTCGCGGTAGAAGGTCGGCACGTTCGGCCCCATCAGGCGCGCGCGGCGGGCGATCAGATCCTCGTCGGTCATTCCTCGGTCTCCACCGTGCCGCGCAGGGCCTTGGTCGCGCCGCGCGCGGTCTTGGCGGCAAGCCTGCGGCGCACCGAACCGGCCGTCGGCCGCGTCGCGACGCGGGGCTTGGGCGCGATGAGGGCGCGCGCCACGAGTTCGGCGAGGCGCGCGCGCGCGATCTCGCGGTTGCGGGTCTGGCTGCGGGTCTCTTCGGCGCGGATCACGACCTCGCCGCCTTCGGTCCAGCGCCGCCCCGCAAGCCGGCGCAGCCGCGCCTTGACGGCGGGCGAAAGGTGCGGCGAGGCCGCCGCGGCAAAGCGCAACTCGACCGCCGTCTCGACCTTGTTGACATTCTGCCCGCCGGGGCCTTGCGAGCGTGTGAACACCTCGGTCAGTTCCCAGTCGGCCAGCGCGACGCCCTCGGCGACCCAGAGCATGACCCATCCCTCCGTGGGGCGAAAATAGGGGGCTTGGGCGGAATAAGAAAGGGTCGCAAGAGCGACCCTTTCCGAGATCTACGGAGATGGGCCAGTTAGGGCTTGGCCCAGCCCGGGGTGTCACCTTCGGGTTTGCCTTCAGGCGACAGACCTCCGGACTGTCCCGACACCTCTCTCCAATATCACTCTAGACACTGGACCACCTCCTTTCGACAGGGTTGCACTGCAAGATCAGACTGGCACAGATTTCGTGCAAGTCAAACCCTTTTACGCAATCCGTGGTGTCAGCCGCGTGACGATGAGGCGGAAGGGCAGAAGGGCAAGCGCCGCGATCGCAAGCTTGACCGCGTAATCGGCCAGCGCGAGCGACACCCACAGCGGCGCCGCCGGCCCCACGCCCAGCAGCGGCCGCACCTCGTTGGCCCAGCCGACATCGACCCCGGGCGCGATGTAGGCAAGGCCCGCGGAGAAGGCGATCGCGAAGAAGAGCGCGGTATCGATCGCCGAGGCGATGAGCGAGGAGACGAGCGGCGCGCGCCACCACGCCCCGCGCCGCAGCCGGTCGAAGAGGGCGACATCGACGAGTTGCCCGACGAGGAACGCCACCCCCGACCCGATCGCCACCCGCAGGCTGACAAGCGGGCCCGCCGGCCCCTCGATCTGCGCGCCGACGACCGAGCAGGCAAGCCCCACCGCGAAACCCGCCCAGACGACGCGCCGCGCCGCCTCTGCCCCCTTCAGCCGGTTGGTGATGTCGGTGACAAGAAAGGCCAGCGGATAGGTGAAGGCCGCAAGCGTCAGCCACTGCCCGACAAGCACCTGCACGAGCACGTTCGACGCCACGACGACCGCGGCCATGGCAAGGATCGCAGGCAGGATCGGGCGCGGCATGGCGACCTCCGGTTGATGGTTGACGCCCCCTAGCGCGGGCGGGCGCGTGGCGCAACCGCCCTAGGGCGCGGCGAGGACGGCCGCGCAGGCCTCGGGCAGCGCGCTCAACCGATAGGTGCGGGGGTGGGGCGGCGGGTCCGACTTGGGCGCATTCGGATCGGGCGGCTTGAGGTAGTCGGTCACCCACCAGTCGAGCGTCGCGTCGCAGCCGTTCCCGCCCTTCGAAAGCTCGGACACGGGGGGCGTCTGCGCCCGGCAGTCGGGGGCGTCGGCCGGGCAGCGCAGGCGGATGTGGAAATGGGTGTTGTGGCCGGCGATGGGGCGGATCTTCTGCAGCCAGGGGGTGTCGGCCTCGGTCGCGGTGCGGCACATCTCGATCTTGACGGCGGCGGCGACAAAGAGGCGGTCGGTGCGCGGATCGGCGGCCGCGGCGCGCAGGAGCGCGTGATGGGCGGGCGTCCAGGCTTCGGTCACGCCCTTCTGGTCGCGGGTGCGCACGCTGATCGAGGAGATCTCCTCGCGTTCCTGCCGCGTCAGGTCGAGCCGGCCGGGCGGCAGCATCCAGATGTCGGCATCGAGCCCGATCTGGTGCGAGGCATGGTCGGAGGGCGTCGGCCCGCCGCGCGGCTGGCTGATGTCGCCGACATAGAGCCCCCGCCAGCCCAGCCGCTCGGCCTCGGCCGCGAGATCGCGGATCAGCGCGATCGTGTCCGGATGGCCCCAGTTCCGCCCGCGCGAGAGGCGCATCGCCTGCCAGTTCGGCCCCGTCTCGGGCAACTCCACCAGACCCTGCGCGCAGCCCTTCGCGTAGGATCCGATCGGCGCGGCCGGCCCCGGCGCGGGGGTGGCCGCGCGCGAGAACACCTCGGACGCCACCGGATCGGCCGCCGCCGGCCCCGCCACGAGCGCGGCAATCGCGATCAGCGCCGCGCGCATCATCCGCGTTCGCCCCTCGGGTTCACGCGCAGGAACCACGCAAGCCCGAGCGCGAGCATGGCGATGATCGGCACGATCCCGGCCTGCTGGCTCCCGCTCCAGGCCGTCGCCGCCGCGACGAGGGCGGGCGAGACGAAGGACATCGCCTTGCCCGATAGCGCATAGAGGCCGAAGGATTCGGCCGGGCGGGCGGGATCGGCGTGCAGCACCATCATGGTGCGCGAGGCCGCCTGCAACGCCCCCCCTGCCCCGCCGATGGCCGCGCCGCACAGATACATGACCACATCCGGAATGGCCGAACCCTCGGCCAGCGGCACCCCGAAGAAGGCGCTGCGCGACATGCCGACGATGACGGTGCAGACGACGATCAGCACCACCCCGCAAAAGACGATGACAGGCTTCGGGCCGCGCTTCGCGTCAAACCGCCCGCCCACCCAGGCGAACACCGCGGCCGAGATGGCGCCCACCACGCCGAACACGCCCACCTGCGTGATCGACCAGCCGAGCACCCCCACCGCATAGATGCCGCCAAAGCCGTAGACCCCGTTCAGCGCGTCGCGATAGACCATCGACGATCCGAGGTAGGAGGCAAGGCTCGCGCGCTTGCGCAACCCCGCGATCGAGCGCCGCAGATCGGCAAGCGCCCGGCCGATCCCGCCCGGGGCGGCCGGGCGCCGCACCTCGCGCACCCAGAGGAAGAAGGGGATCATGAAGATCAGATACCACAGCGCCGTCACCGGCCCGACCGCCCGCGTGCCCTCGCGCGCCGCCGGATCGAGGCCGAGCACCGGGTCGAGGCCCGCGAGCGTGCGGCCGTTCTCCTGTTCGACGAAAAGCGCGAGCATGATCGCAAGTGCCAACACGCCCCCCCAATAGCCAAAGGCAAAGCCCGTGCCCGAGACCCGGCCCGTCTGATCCTCGGGCACGAGGTCAGGCAGGAGCGCGTTCGTGAAGACGGTCGCGAACTCCATCCCGACCATCCCGACCCCGAAGGCCAGCAGCACCAGAAGGACCGTCTCGGGCGGGGCATCGGGCACCGCCAGCCAGAGCGCCCATGACCCCGCGACATAGAGGACCGAAAAGACGACGATCCACGGCATCCGCCGCCCGCGCGTGTCGGCGATGGCGCCAAGCACCGGGGCCATGAGCGCGATCAGCACCCCCGACAGCGCGAGCGCCCAGCCCCAGAGTTCCTGCGCCCGCACCCCGTCGCCCACCACCACGACGAAGAAGGGCGAAAAGACGAAGGTCAGCACCAGCGTGCTGAAGGGCTGGCTGGCCCAGTCGAAGAAATACCACCCCCAGATGCGCTTGCGCGCAGGCGCGTCCCGACCGACCATCCTGACCCTCCCGGCATGTTACCGCGACGATAGCAGCCTTCGGTGCCTCGGACAGGGGAAATCTGTGCCGCCGCGCGTCAGGGGCCAACCTCGGGCGGCCAGGGGCGCGTGGCCTCGGCCGCGATCCAGGCGGATACCCAACCGGGCAGCGCAGGGGACATGGCGGGCCAGCCGAGCGCGGCCACGACATCGGCGATCGGGACAAGCCCCTCGGGCCCCGTCACCGCCCAGCGGATCAGCACCTGATTGGCGCATTCCCCGCCCCGCCAGAGGCTCTGCTCGACGTAGATGAAGCGCGCATCCCAACCGATGATTCGCGAGAGGACGACAAGCCGATCGAACAGGCGGATGCGGCGGCGGTACCGCACGGAGGCCCCCGCGACGGTGATCGTCCAGCGCCGGTCGCGCCAGAGATCATCGAACCCGAGCCGTGCGCCGAGGGGTACGCGCCCGAGATCATACAGCGTGAGCGTCCGGCCGTTATTGAGCTCACGCCACGGATCGAGATCGGAGGGCCAGCAGCGCAGCACCGACCGGTGCACGCCGTTCCACGGCAGCGGCCCGTCGCGCCGGGCGCGGCGCATCTGCAGGGCAAGGCGGAAGAAGGGATACACGGGCAGCGCGCCTTTCTCGGGGACGGCGCCGGGATGCCCCGATCGGGCGCGTCCGTCAACCCGAAGCCGGTTGCCCCCAGTGCGCGGGGACGCTAGCTTCGCGCTATCGGTCAGCGTCGCGGGGGCAAACCGATGACGGCGATCGACGATGTCGTTGGTTTGCTTGCCGGCCTGCTGAAGGTCGGGGCGAGAATGGTGCAGGGCGGGGTTATGGCGTCGATCTTCGAAATCCTGATGCTGCTGATCGGCGTGGTGAAGTTCGTCATCATCGCCCATGTCATCGTCTCGTGGCTCGTGGGCTTTCAGGTGCTGAACCTGCGCCAACCGCTGGTCTGGCAGATCTGGAACGGCCTGAACCGCCTGCTCGAGCCGATCTACGGCCCCATCCGGCGCGTCGTACCGCAGATGGGCGGCCTCGATCTGGCACCTCTGGTCGCGCTGCTCGGGGTCTACGCACTCCAGATCGTGCTGCGCAACAACGCGGGATTGTTTTATTGACCGACCCCACGGCGGGCGAGGCGTCCGATCCCGCGCAACTCCTGCGCGAGGTGTTCGGCTTTGCCGCCTTTCGCCCGGGCCAGGAAGAGATCGTGCGCGCCGTCATCGCCGGGCGCGACACGCTCGCGATCATGCCCACGGGTGGGGGCAAGTCGCTCTGCTTCCAGTTGCCGGCGCTCTGCCGGCCGGGGCTGACGGTCGTCGTCTCGCCGCTCATCGCGCTCATGCGCGATCAGGTGCGGGGGTTGCAGGCGGCGGGGGTGGCGGCGGCGGCGTTGACCTCGGCCAATACCGAGGCCGAGACGACCGAGGCGATGGCGGCGCTTGGGGCGCGGCGGCTGCGGCTGCTCTACATCGCGCCCGAGCGGCTCGCCTCGGGCGGGACGGAGCGGATGCTGCGCCAGGCGGGCGCCGCCCTGATCGCGGTCGACGAGGCCCATTGCGTGAGCCAGTGGGGACACGACTTCCGCCCCGACTATCTGCGCATCGGGGCCTTGCGCGCCGCCCTCGGCGTGCCGCTCGCGGCCTTCACCGCCACGGCGGACGCCGAGACGCGCGCCGAGATCGTAGCGCGCCTCTTTCCCGACGCCCCGCCCGAGACCTTCCTGCGCGGCTTCGACCGGCCGAACATCCACCTCGCCTTCGCCGCCAAGGACAACCCGCGCCGGCAGATCCTCGCCCTCGCCGACCGCAGGCGGGGCCGGTCGGGCATCGTCTATTGCGCGACGCGGGCCAAGACCGAGACGATCGCAGCGGCGCTGGCGGCCGAGGGGCACGCGGCTGTCGCCTATCACGCCGGGATGGAGGCCGACGAACGCCGCCGAGTCGAGATGCGCTTTCAGGTCGAGGACGGGATCATCGTGGTCGCGACGGTCGCCTTCGGGATGGGCATCGACAAGCCCGACGTGCGCTGGGTCGCGCATGCCGACCTGCCCAAGTCGATCGAGGCCTATTGGCAGGAGGTCGGCCGCGCCGGGCGCGACGGCGCGGCGGCCGAGGCGATCACCCTCTTCGGCCCCGACGACATCCGCCTGCGCCGCACCCAGATCGACGAAAGCCCCGCGCCCCCCGAGCGCAAGGCCGCCGATCACGCGCGGCTGAACGCCCTGCTGGGGCTTGCCGATGCGACGGGCTGCCGCCGGCAGGTGCTGCTGGGATATTTCGGCGAAGAGGCCGCGCCCTGCGGGGCCTGCGACATCTGCGACCGCCCGGCGGCCGTGTTCGACGCGACCGAGGCGGTGCGCAAGGCGCTCTCGGCGGTGTTGCGGACGGGCGAGAGCTTCGGGGTCGGGCACCTCATCGACATCCTGACGGGGCAGGCGACCGACAAGGTGCGCGCGCGCGGCCACGACCAACTGCCGACCTTCGCCGTCGGCGCCGACCTCCCGAAATCGGTCTGGGCGGGGGTGTTTCGCCAGATGATGGGGCGCGACCTGATCCGCCCCGACCCCGAGCGGCAGGGCGGCCTGCGCATGACCGAGGCCGCCCGCCCCATCCTGCGCGGCGAGGCGACGATCACGCTGCGCCGCGACGGCCTCGCCACCCCCGCCCGGCCCGAGGCGCGCGCGCTCGTGGCCGAGGACGACGCGCCGCTGCTCGCGGCGCTCAAGGCCCGCCGGCGCGCCATCGCCGACGCGCAGGGCGTGCCCGCCTACATCGTCTTTACCGACCGCACGCTGATCGAGATGGCCGAACGTCGGCCGCAGAGCCTGGACGAGATGGCGCAGATCACGGGCGTCGGCGCCAAGAAGCTCGAAAGCTTCGGCGCGGCCTTTCTCGAGGTCGTGACGGGGGCGCAGGCACCCGCCCAGCACCCGGCGCGGATCCGCCTCGCGGGGCGGGGCGAGGGCGCGCTCTATGACCGTCTGGCCGAGATCGCGCGCGAACTGGCGCGGGGGCCGGACGGCACGGGCAAGCCGCTCGACCTCGGGCCGCGCGTCATCGCCCGCATCATCGACACCCGCCCCGCAACGCCCGAGGCGCTGGCGCGCGTGCCGGGCATGGACGCGGCGCGGATCGAGCGCTTCGCGCCCGCGATCCTGCGCGCGCTCGCCGAGGATGAGGGCTAACGCCCCCGCCCCTCGGCCGCGAGCCGCGCGAGCCTGCGTTCGCGCGCGAGGGTAAAGAGGCCCGACCCCACCACCAGCACCCCGCCCGCGACCGTCCAGAGGTCGGGCACCTCGGCGAAGAACAGCCAGCCAATCAGGGCCGCCCAGATGAGCGAGGTGTAGCGGAAGGGCACCGTCACCCCCACCTCGCCCACCCGCATCACGCGCACGATGAAGATGTAGCCCACGACCACCGCCCCCGACGCGAGCAAGATGAGCGCGCCTTCGCGGAGCGGGATCGGCTGCCAGGGGGTCGCCGCCGACAGCACTGCCGACAGCACCGTCACCCCCATTGCCCCGATCAGCGCGACGGTCACCGAGGGCACATCGGGGGGCAAGCGCCGGCTTGCCAGATCGCGCACCACAACGATCGCAACCGACAGAAGCGCCATCAGCGACCAGGTGTTGAAGCTCTCTGCACCCGGGCGGATGATGACGATGACGCCGACGAAACCGACAAGGATCGCCCCCATCCGTCGCCATCCCACCTTCTCGCCCAGAAAGAGCGCCGCACAGAGCGTGATCGCGAGCGGCAGGGACTGCAGGATGGCCGAAAGGGTGGCGAAAGGCAGATGCAGGAGTGCCGCGAAGAAGGTCACGGTCGATCCGACTTCGGCGAGCGCCCGCATTCCCACCAGACGGCGGACCCGCCACACCGCCCCGAGTTGCAGCCCTCCCGACATCCGGGCAATCGCGACCATGAGGACAAGCGTCAGGATCCCGCGCAGGGTGATAACCTGAAAGAGCGGCAGCACCGTGGCCAGATGCTTCACGCAGGCATCCGAGACGGTGAAGGCCGCCATAGCCGTCATCATGAAGGCGATGCCGCGCAGGTTTTCGGACCGCATCGGCATCAGGGCGTCCCCTGACGTGCCGGGGGCCCCGATCTGGTCTTGCGCGTACTCACCGGGGTGCTCTTTCCCGCCGGGCTGGCCGACGTCTTGCTTGTCGGGGCGGAGCCCCGGCGAGCTGAGCGTTACCAGAACCGCGGCGCGCCGCAAGGATACGCGGTGCGCGGTTGCGAAGAGGCCGCCATGGGCGTATGCGAGGTGCGACAAATCGCGCATCCTTGCCCATGCGCGGCAGCCCGACGGAGCCCGCCATGTCCGACCCCACCGCCCGGAGCCACGAGACCCTGCTGCTCGACCGACCGGCCGAGCATGTGCTGGTGGTGACGCTGAACCGCCCCGCGGCGGCGAACGCGCTGAACACCCGCATGGGGCTCGACCTCATGGAGGTGTTCGAGGCTTTCCAGCTTGGCGACCATGGCGTGCGGGCGATCGTGCTGACCGGCGCGGGCGAGCGGGCCTTTTGCGCGGGGGGCGATCTGGTCGAACGGCGCGGCATGACGGATGAGGCCTGGCAGGCCCAGCACGCGATCTTCGAGCGCATGGTGCGCGCGCTCGTGAATTGCCCCGTCCCGATCATCGCGGCCG
>JBIKVM010000178.1:0-6007 GCA_044356825.1 Limisphaerales bacterium | reverse complement strand
CCTGACCGAGGTGCGCCGCCTAGCGGCCGAGGGGCGGTTCGATTACCTGCTCATCGAGTCGACCGGAATTGCCGAGCCGCTGCCCGTTGCCGCCACCTTCGATTTCCGCGATGAAGCCGGCGACAGCCTGTCGGACGTGGCGCGGCTCGATACGATGGTGACTGTGGTCGATGCGATCAACCTGCTCAAGGATTTCGCAAGCCATGATTTCCTCGCTGATCGGGGCGAAAGCCTTGGCGAGGATGACAACCGCACGCTCGTTTCCCTGTTGACCGACCAGATCGAATTTGCCGATGTCGTCATCCTCAACAAGACCACCGATGCCGGTCCAGCGCGCACTGACGCAGCGCGCAAGATCATCCGCGCCCTGAACCCAGATGCGCGGCTGATCGAGACCGACCAGAGCCAAGTTGCCACCGACGCAATCTTCGACACCGGCTTGTTCGATTTCGACCGGGCGCATGAGCACCCCTACTGGGCCAAGGAACTCTACGGCTTTGCCCACCACACGCCCGAATCCGATGAATACGGCATCACGTCCTTCGTCTACCGCGCGAGGCAGCCTTTCGATCCGGCGCGCATCCACGCGCTGCTGAACGGCGATCTGCCCGGTGTGATCCGGGCCAAGGGGCATTTCTGGATAGCGACGCGCCCCGACTGGGCGGCGGAGTTCAGCCTTGCAGGGGCGATGTCGTCTGTCACGCCGCTTGGCCGCTGGTGGAGCACGGTTCCGCGTGACCGCTGGCCCACGCACCCCGATGCGCTCCGCGACCTGCGGGATGCATGGATTGAACCCTGGGGCGACCGCCGGCAGGAGCTTGTGTTCATCGGGACAGATATGGACGCAACCGCGGTCCGCGCGCGGCTCGACGCCGCCCTCGTGCCAGCCGAGGGCTTCACCCCCGAAACTTGGCGGCATCTGCCCGATCCGTTCCCCGCCTGGGGCGATCGCGCCCGGCCCTGAGACAAGGGCGCTATAGGGCCGCACCCTCGCGATTGGCCCGTGCCGATGGGCAAAGGGCCAGAGCCCCGCCATGCGCGAGGTCCGCGCCATCCTCGCCGAGGTCTGGTAGGCAGGCCGCGCCCGCGTCGGCACGCCGCCACCGCCGCCAATTCGGCCCGCGCGCCCTGATCCTGCCCCTACCCGAGGCCCGGCGCATCGCGCGACACAACTCCGCACCGACAGGATGCCGATCACCGACACGCGACTGCTGCGCGAATGTCAGGGTGCGGAATACGTCGTCATCGTCACCGCCGACGCCTTCGACAGGCAGGGGGGGCCCTACTGGTCGCTCTCTGCCATTGCGCGTCATCAGCGGCACGCGCTGGAACGGATGGGTCGTATTCGGCCTCAAGAATTATCGGGGGTGAGCAGCGGTTGCCGGAGGCGCGCGAAACCCCCAGCGCAGGCGGATGGCCGGGAGAGATGATGAAGCGCCCCAAAAGATCGTAGGTCGTCCGCAAGCTTCGCTGCGCGGTCTACTCCCGGAAATCCTCCGGGAGAGGGCTGGAACAGGAGTTCAACAGCCTCCACGCCCAGCGCGAGGCCTGCGGGGCATTCATCGCGCGCCAGCGGTCCGAGGGTTGGGTGCTGGTTCGTGATCAGCATGACGACGGCGCATCTCGGGCGGGACGCTGGAACGCCCCGGCCTCAAGCGGTTGATGGCCGACATCGAGGACGGGCTGGTCGACGTGTTGGTGGTCGACAGGATCGACCGCCTCTGCCGGTCGCGCGCGGACTTCGCAAAGCTGATCGAGGAATTCGACAGCAATGGCGTGACCTTCGTCTCGGTGCCGCAGTCCTTCAACACGACCGCGTCGATGGGGAGGCTGACATCGTCGACGCGATCCTCGACGGCCGAACGCCCCCTCTCGGGAAGGATGCGCTTTTGAACCCGATCACGCCGCGCTGGTCCGAGCAGCGCGCGTTTCTTGGCTACGGCTGAGCCTTGCCGAGCCCCCAGTGCAGATTGTCTGATGCCCACAGGAGAGGGGCGTCATGCTGATCCCGGATGTGGTAAGGGAACGGATCGACGCCGAACAGGCAAGACGCGATGACGCGTCTTGCTGTCCGGTGTGCCATGTGGCTGTCCTTCGACGTCGCGGGCGCAAGGTCGTTGCACGTCTTGCACAACGGCAGCCACGGCGGGCACCTGTTGCTTGAAGGGCGAACTGGACCGCCGGTGTTTTCAACATGGGCGGGACGTCTGTTGCGAATTACGTCTCGGTGCTTGAGCGGGTTCGCTGAGGGGTTTGTCCGGGGTTTGGCCTATTCGCCCCAGGGGATCCAGATGGTCTTGACCTCGGTTGCGGCGCGCAGGAAGGGGCGGGGGTCGGGGTTTTGCCAGCCGGGGGTGTGCCATTCGGGTTCGCGGCCGTGGCAGACCCAGGTGCGCTTGAGGTTTCCGGCGGCGGCGCGTTCGACGGTGGCGGCGACATCGGCGCCCGCGAAGCTCCAGACTGCGTCGACATCGAGGTGGCGGGCGAGCGTGTCGGCGAGGTCGGGGGCGGGGCCTGTGACGATGTTGACCACGCCCGCGGGCACGTCCGAGGTGTCGATGACCTGCCCGAGGTCGGTCGCGGCCAGCGGATAGGCGCGCGAGGGGACGATGACGCAGGCGTTGCCCATCGCGATCGCGGGGGCAACGAGCGCCACGAGGCCGAGGAGCGGGCCCGCGTCGGGGGCGAGGATGCCCATGACCCCCACGGGTTCGTTGACGGCGAGCGCGATGCCGCGGATCGGGACGGGTTTGGCCGCGCCGTCGTGCTTGTCGGCCCAGGCGGCCCAGGTGAAGAGGCTGTCGATCGCGGCCGTGACCTCGGCCGCGGCCTCGGGCGCGCCCGCCCCGGTCAGGTCGCGGATGCGGCCGGCGAATTCGGCGGCGCGCGCCGAGAGGTTCTCGGCCAGGAAGTGGATCACCTGCGCCCGCCCCGCCGCCCCGAGCCGCGCCCAGCCCGGTTGGGCGGCGCGCGCGGCCTCGACGGCGTTGCGGATGTCCTTGCGGTTGCCGATGCCCGCATGGCCCAGAAGCCGCCCGCCGCGCGACCACACCGCGCGCGAGGTGCCGCCGTCGGGGCGGACCTGCTTGCCGCCGATCCAGAACTTGGCGGTGCGGTCGATGTCGCTGACCTCGGGGGTGCCGGCCGGGGCGGGCACGGGCGCGACGGGGGCGGCGCGGCGGGGCCGGATCGCGGGGTGGATTGAGGGGCGGAGGTATTCCATGAGCCCCTCGCGCCCGCCCTCGCGGCCGAAGCCCGATTCGCGCACGCCGCCAAAGCCCGCGGCGGCGTCAAAGAGGTTCGTGGCGTTGATCCAGACCACCCCGGCGCGCAGCCGCGGCGCGATGTCGAGCGCGAGGTTCACATTCTCGCTCCAGACGCTCGCGGCGAGGCCGTAGCGGGTGTTGTTGGCGATCTCGACCGCCTCGGCGGGCGTGCGGAAGGTCGTCGAGACGAGGACGGGGCCGAAGATCTCTTCTTGCATCAGCGGATCGGCGGGCGAGAGGCCGGCGATCAGCGTCGGCGGATAGAACGAGCCCGCGGGGATCGGGCAGGCCGCGCGATAGGGGGCGGCGGCGGTGCAGCCGTCGACCATGGCGGCGATGCGGTCGCGCTGGACCGGATCGACGATCGCGCCCATGTCGATTGCCTTGTCGAGCGGGTCGCCCACGCGCAGCCGGTCCATCCGGGCGCGCAGGCGGGTGTGGAAGCGCTCGGCCACCCCCTCCTGGACGATGAGGCGCGAGCCCGCGCAGCAGACCTGCCCGCCGTTGAACCAGATCGCATCGACCAGCCCCTCGATCGCGCTGTCGTGGTCGGCGTCGTCGAAGACGATGTAGGGCGACTTGCCGCCAAGCTCGAGCGTCAGCGCCTTGCCGGTGCCGGCGGTGGCGCGGCGGATGGCGCGGCCGACCTCGGTCGAGCCGGTGAAGGCGACCTTGTCGACGGGGGCCGCGACCAGCGCAGCACCCGTCTCGCCATCGCCCGTGACGATGTTGAGCACCCCGCGCGGCAGTCCCGCCTCGCGTGTCATCTCGGCGAAGAAGAGGGCGCTGAGCGGGGTCCACTCGGCGGGCTTCAGCACGACGGTGTTGCCGGCGGCAAGCGCGGGCGCGACCTTCCAGGCGAGCATGAGGAGCGGGAAGTTCCACGGGATGACCGCCCCGCACACCCCCCAGGGCACCATGCCGGGCGCCTCGGTCGCGAGGATCTGCGCAAGCCCTGCGTGATAGTGGAAGTGGCGCGCCACGAGCGGGATGTCGATGTCGCGCGATTCGCGGATGGGCTTGCCGCAATCGAGGCTCTCGAGGACGGCGAGGGTGCGGGCGTGCTTCTGCACGAGGCGGCCGAGCGCATAGAGGTGGCGCGCCCGCGCCGGCCCGCCGAGCCGCGCCCAGCCCGGCGCCGCGCGGCGCGCGGCGGCGACGGCCGCATCGATGTCGGCGGGCGTGCCTTGCGTCACCTCGGCCAGGGTCGCCCCGGTCGCGGGGTTGTGGGTGGCGAAGGTCGCGCCCGGCGCGCTGAAGCGCCCGCCGATGAAATGGCCGAACCGCCCGCCATGGCCCGCGATCCAGCCGAGCGCCGGGGCGGGCGATTCCGGGGCGGGGCCGTAGTCGAGGCTCTCGAAGATGTCGCGCACGGTCATGGCCTAGCCCATCGGATGGCGGTTCGCGGCGGAATAGGCGCCGCCGAGGTGGTGGTCGAGTTGCCGCTCGATGTCGCCCAGAAGCGAGGACGCCCCGAAGCGGAAGAGCGCGGGCGAGAGCCAGGCGCGCCCCAGTTCCTCGCGCATGAGCGCCATGTAGACGAGCGCGTCCTTGGCCTTCGAGATGCCGCCCGCGGGCTTGAAGCCGATCGCGTGGCCCGTCCGCTCGCCATAGGCCCGGATCGCGCGCAGCATGGTGAGCGAGACGGGCAGGGTGGCGTTGACGGGTTCCTTGCCGGTCGAGGTCTTGATGAAATCCGCCCCCGCCATCATCGCGACCAGCGAGGCGCGCGCGACGGTGCGCAGGCTGCCGAGCTCTCCGGTCGCGAGGATCGCCTTCATGTGCGCCGGCCCGCAGGCCGCGCGCATCGCGCGCGTCTCGTCATAGAGCGCCTGCCAGTTGCCGGTCAGCGCGTGCCGGCGCGAGATCACGATGTCGATCTCGGCCGCGCCGGCCGCGACCGAGGCCTCGATCTCCGCGATACGCGTCTGAAAGGGCGAGAGGCCCGCGGGAAAGCCCGTCGAGACGGCCGCGATCGGGATCGCGCTGCCCGCAAGGGCCGCACGCGCGGGCGCGATCATCTCGTGATAGACGCAGACCGCCCCGACCGTCAGCCCCTCCATCCCGAGCGCCGCGAGCAGATCGGCCCGCACCGGCTGGCGCGCCTTGGCGCAGAGCCGCGCCACCCGCCCGGGCGTATCATCCCCCGACAGCGTCGTGAGGTCGATGAGGCTGACGGCCCGGCAGAGCCACGCCGCCTGCCAGTCCTTCTTCACGCTCCGCCGACCCGGCAGCGCCGCGATCCGGCGCTCGATCGCCGAGGTGTTCGCCTGAACCCCCGATACCCAGTCCAGATCAAGACCCATCCCCGGATTGCGGGAATGAACAGACGCGTCGGAAGAGGGGGCGGTCGGATGCATCATGGGCGCAGGTTCGCAGATCGCGCCCCTGCCGGCAAGTCAGGCGGCGGGGTGTGCCTCGAGGATGGTGACGAGGGCGCGACCGTGCTGGCGCTGGTCCAGCAGCGCGAAGCCGTGCGGGATCGCCGGTGGCGCCCCCTCTTCCCAGACGACGACCGCGCCCGGGGCAATCCATCCGCCCGCCGCCGCCGAGGCCAGCGCGGCCTCGCCCAGCCCCGCGCCATAGGGCGGATCGAGAAAGACGAGCGAATAGGACGCGCCGCGGTTGATCCCGAGCGCGGTCGCGTCGCGCCGCCAGACATCGGTCGCGCCCTGAAGCTGCATCCGCTCGATGTTGCGGCGCTGGAGCGCGCGCGCCGCCGTGCCGTCATCGACCAGCGC
>JBIKVM010000029.1:0-20333 GCA_044356825.1 Limisphaerales bacterium | reverse complement strand
CACTCGGATCGGGAACCGGGCCGCAGCGGGCGCTGCTCGCGCTTGGCTATTCCGGTTGGGGCCCCGGGCAGATCGAGGGAGAGATCGCCCGCAATGATTGGCTGACGGCCGAGGGCGACGATGGCATCGTCTTTGCGCCTGATCCGGGGCGGACATGGGCGGCAGCCCTCGCCCTGCTCGGGATCGCGCCACTCACGCTGTCGCATCAGGGCGGGCGCGCCTGACGGTCGGGATCAGGGGCCGACGACGCCAGAGGTGCGCGCCCAGTCCGGCCAGAAACCGAAATACTCGATCCCAGCGAGCACGAGACAGATCGCGACGATCCCGACAACCAGCCTGACCTTGGCCTCGGAGCGCGGATTGCGCGCCCAACGCACCATGCGCAGGAACCAGCCAAGGCCCGGCCCCATGCGCGCCTCAGCCAGCCGGGGCGTCGGCGAAGCGGACCTTGCCGATAAAGGGCAGGTTGCGGTTACGCTGCGCGAAGTCGATGCCGTAACCTACGACGAATTCATCGGGAATCACGAACCCCGTCCAAGTCGCCCGCACATCCGCCTCGCGCCGCGAGGGTTTGTCGAGCAGCGCGCACACCTCGAGCCGGCGCGGCCCGCGGGCGCGCAAGAGCGTGAGGACATGATGCAGCGTGAAGCCCGTATCCACGATGTCCTCGACCACGAGCACGTCGCGCCCCGCGATCTCGCCCCGCAGGTCCTTGAGGATTCTCACCTCGCGACTCGATTCGGTCGCATCGCCGTATGAGGACGCCTCGAGGAAATCGACCTCGACCGGCAGGGTGATCTCGCGCACGAGGTCGGCGATGAACACGAACGACCCGCGCAGCAGCCCGACGACGACGAGCTTTTCGGTATCCGCGAAATGGGCCGAGATCTCGCGCGCGAGCCCCTCTACCCGCGCCGCGATTGACTTGGCCGAGATCAACTGTTCGATCGTGTAGTCGCTGCGCGCCATCGTCTGTCCGTCCGGGCCGCCGTCCGGCCTTGATTTCCCGGCCGTCTTATCCAATAGGCGCAGCGAAGTCACGCGATCCGTTGGTCCAGATGCCCCGTCACGACGAAACCCGCGCCCTGCCCTATCCCGCCCGGGCGATGTTCGACCTCGTCGCCGATGTCGCGCGCTATCCCGAATTCCTGCCCTGGACGGCGGCGGCGCGGATCCGTTCTCGCACGCCGGGCCCCGAGGGGACCGAGGTGCTCGACGCCGATCTGGTGATCTCGTTCAAGGTCTTTCGCGAACGCTTCGGCAGCCGCGTCGTCCTCGACCCCGCGAAGCTGCGGATCGATACCGAATATCTCGATGGGCCGTTCAAGCACCTGCGATCGCGCTGGCAGTTCGCGCCGCGCGCCGACGGCGGCTGCGATGTCGTCTTCTTCGTCGATTTCGAGTTCCGCAACGCGATCTTGCAGCGCATCATCGGCGTCGTCTTCAATGAGGCGATGCAGCGCGTGGTGCGGGCCTTCGAGGCGCGTGCGTCGGCGCTCTATGGATCCTCGCCCTCGCCCTCGCCTTCGGCTTGATCCTCGCCGCGCGGATTCACGACCCCAAGCGACTTCAGCTTGCGGTGCAGCGCGCTGCGCTCCATGCCCACGAAGTGCGCGGTCCGGCTGATGTTGCCGCCGAAACGCGCGATCTGGGCCATGAGATAGTCGCGCTCGAACACCTCGCGCGCCTCGCGCAGGGGCAGCGCCGCGAGGGCCGCCCCGATCTGCACGCGCAAGCCACTGCCCGTGTCCGGGTCAGACTGGCCTTCGAGGTCTGCAGGCAGGATAGGGCCCCCGCCGTCGCCGAGGATCAGGACACGTTCGACCAGATTGCGCAACTGGCGCAGGTTGCCCGGCCATTCCATCGTCTGCAGCGCCGCCGCCGCCTCGGGCGACAGGGGCCTTGGCGCAAGGCCCTGTGTGCGGTGCACCTCGGCGATGAAATGCTCGGCCAGAACGGGGATGTCCTCGGGGCGCTGCGCGAGCCCGGGCACGCCGATGGGAACGACCGACAGTCGGTCAAACAGTTCCTGCCGGAACCTGCCATCTGTGATCCGGGCTCGCAGGTCGTGACTGGTCGATGAGATCACGCGCAGATCGACCCGCACCTTGTCGGAGCCGCCCGCGCGGGTGAACTGCTGCTCGACGAGGACACGCAGGATCTTTGATTGCGTCCCTGCGGGCATGTCGGCAACCTCGTCGAGATAGACGGTGCCGCCATCGGCCTCATCGAGCAGGCCGCGCTCGACCGGCCGCCCCGGCTGGGCGCGGCCAAAGAGGACTTCCTCCATCCGGTCGGATTCGATGGCCGCCGCGGCAACAGTGACGAAAGGCCCGGTCGCGCGCGCGGAATGGGCGTGGATGAAGCGCGCGCAAGCTTCTTTGCCCGATCCAGAGGGCCCCGTCAGCATCACCCGCCCGTTCGATTTCGCGACTTTCTCGAGCTGGCCGCGGAGCGCGCGGAAGGCGGGTGATACGCCGATCAGTTCTGCCGGCGCCTGATCGCGCCGGCGCAGCGCCACATTCTCGCGCCGCAGCCGCGAGGCCTCCATCGCGCGCTTAACCACGACCAGAAGCTGGTCGATGTTGAAGGGCTTCTCGATGAAGTCATAGGCCCCCTGCCGGATCGCGGCGACCGCGATCTCGATGTTGCCGTGCCCCGAGATGATGACGACCGGAACCCCGGGGGTGTCGCGCTTGACGGTCTTGAGGATGTCGATCCCGTCCATCCGGCTGTCCTTGAGCCAGATGTCGAGGATCACGAGCGCCGGCGCGGCCGCGTTGATCGCGCCGAGCGCCTCGTCGGAATTGGCCGCAAGGCGCGTTGCAAAGCCTTCGTCTTGAAGGATGTCGGCCACGAGGTCGCGGATGTCGCGCTCATCATCGACGATCAGGATGTCATCCATCGCGGTGCTCTTCGGTCGTTCTGGAGGGGGAGTCCGGGGCGACCCCGGGCGGCAAGCGGATGAGCGCGAGCGCCCCCCGCCGGTTGTCGAGCGGATCGGCGGGGGCGTCGGTCAGGGTCAGCGTACCGCCGTGATCCTCTATGATCTTGCGCACGATAGGCAGGCCAAGGCCGGTCCCGCCCGGCCGCAAGGTAACATAGGGTTCGAACAGCCGCGCGCGGTCCTCGGGCAGACCGATTCCGTTGTCGGCGATCGAGATTTCCACGACGCCGGCATCGTGCCGAAGCTCGACCTGAATCCGGGGGACATATCCTTGGGGAACCCCCTGAGCGATGCGCCCCTCGATGGCCTCGCCTGCATTCTTGAGCAGGTTCGTCAGCGCCTGCGACATCAGCGTGGCATCGACGCGCGCCGCAACGCCGCCGCCGGGAAGACGCAGGTCGAAGGCGATCGCGGGTTGCGCGCTTTCTTGCAACAGCACCGCATCCCGCAGGATACGGACGAGGTCGTGCGGCTTGCGGTCGGGCTCGGGCATGCGGGCAAAGCGCGAGAATTCGTCGACGATGCGGCGCAGATCCCCCGTCTGGCGGACGATGACATCGACATATTGCGCCAGTGACTCGGCCTGATCGGGCTGGAGGCCGGGCGCGAAACGGCGGCGGATGCGCTCGGCCGAGAGCTGGATGGGGGTCAGCGGGTTCTTGATCTCATGAGCGATGCGCCGCGCCACGTCGCCCCAAGCCGCGACGCGCTGCGCGCTGACGAGTTCGGTGACATCGTCGAAGGCGACCACGAAGCCCCCGCCCTGCCCCGGTGCCGCCGCGCGCCGACCCATCCGCACAAGCAGGCTCTCGGCCTTGCCGCGACGGCTGAGGCGGACCTCATCTTGCACGGCACCGTCGAATGCGGCGCGCAACCGGCCAAAGAGCGGGGCAAATTCGGGCACCAGCGCATCGAGAGGCCGGCCGAGGGCCGCGCCCTCGTCGAGCGCGAGCAGCCGGAGCGCCGAGGGGTTGGCAAAACCGATCCGCCCTTCCGCATCCAGACCGATCACACCTGCACTGACCGACGTAAGAACCGAGTCGAAAAGGCGGCGCTGTTCCTCGGTCTCGCGGTTTTTCTCGATCAGCGCGTCGCGCTGCACCTTCAGTTCCGCTGTCATGCTGTTGAAGGCTTCACCCAGCCGGTCGAGGTCGTCACCTGCCCCGGCAACGGGGACGCGCGCCTCGAGATCACCCTCGCCCACGCGCTGCGCAGCTCCGGCAAGGCGCGCGACCGGGCGGGCAAGACGCTCGGCGAACCACAACCCGAGCCAGACGGCGGCAAGCACGAGCAGCAGCGCGAAGGCAAGATAGAGCAACCCGAATTCGAACAGGATCCGGCCGCGCACGGTCTCGAGCTGGGCATAGAGCTTGGCGGTTTGCTGGGTTTCATCGAGCAGGCCGAGGATCGTCCCATCGACCTGCCGGGTTACCGAGAGCATCAGGTCATCAAATCCCTCGAGGGCAACGAGGGCGCGCAATTCGCCCGTCGGCCAGTCAGGGATCAGAACCGTCTGGCCCCCGAGTGCGGCGCCGATCTCGGCATCGGTCGGACGCTCGAAGTAAAAGAGATAGGATCGCTCGCCCCGGCTACGGACGGCGCCCGAGCGGTCGATGACGAAGGCCTCGCTCAGGCCGCGCTGGATCTGAAGCTGCCCCTGCTGGAGCAGGAGCCGCATGTCGCCATCGGCAAGCTCGCCCCCGCCGGCGGCGCGAGCACGCTCGAGGAAATTCGCCAGCGCCTCGGCATCGGCGGTGATGTCGCGGCGCTGCTGGTCCTCATAGGCAACGGCGGCAGCAAGCGAGGCGCCGATGACGTTGCGCACGCGCTCCGAGAACCAGCCTTCGAGACCGATGTTGATCGTGACGCCCGCGAACACCGCGACCAGAACCGCGGGGCCAAGGGCAATCGCCGCGAAGAGGCCCGACAGGCGCAGGTGCAACTGCGAGCCTGCCGACTGCTGCCGACGGGCGGCTACCAGCCCCGCGACCCGCACGAGCACGAGACCCGTCACGATAAGGACATAGGCAAGATCGGCCAGAAAGATGGCCCGAAGCGCGGTCGAAGAGGCGCCCTGCTGCAAGGGGCCGAGGGTCAAGAAGGTGATCGTCGCGAGGACCGGACCGAGGGTGACAAGCGCGAAGGTAGCGGCGGTCTGGATCGTGCGGTTGCCGCGCAGCCGCGCAAGCACCTCCCACGGTGACGAAACCAGCGCCCGATCCAATCCGCCCCCCCGCCGTGTCCGACCGGCACAGCCGATTCCGCGTCTGAGCGGCAACAGCCCTGTTGCAAGATTACATCAGCTTGCGCCGTCGTGTCACGCGGATATCAAGATCTCCGATCTTCTTGCGCAGGGTGTTGCGATTGATCCCGAGCAGATCGGCGCAGCGCGCCTGATTGCCGCCGGTGGCATCCAGGGCGATCTCGATCAGCGGCGTCTCGAATTCACGCAAGATGCGCTGATAGACGCCGGCCGGAGGCAACTGCCCACCGTGCAGGTCGAAATAGCGTCGCAGGTGGCGGGCGACGGACGCCGCGAGGCGCTCGGTCTCGCTGCCCGCGCGCAAGGGCTCGGCTGCCGGCTGGTTGCCAAGCACGGCTTCGACTTCGGCCCGGCCGATCTCGGCCTCGGCCGAGGTGACAAGCAGCCGACGCATCGCGTTCTCGAGCTGGCGGACGTTGCCGGGCCAGCTGTAGGCGCGCACGATCTCGCGCGCCTCGGCCGACAGGCGGCGCGGAGCGGACTCTCCCTCACCGCGCGCGAGGAAGTGCTCGGCCAGAAGGACGATGTCCTCGACCCGTTCGCGCAGGGCCGGAACCGCGATCGTGACGCCACCCAGCCGATAGAAGAGATCGTGCCGGAATCGTCCCTCCTCCATCCTGCGAGACAGATCGGACTGGCTCGTGGCCATGACGCGGGGGGTACCATCGCCGCGCAGCGTGTCGAGCAGCCGCACGGCGCGCAACTGGGCGTCGGCGTCAAAATCCGCGACCTCGTCGAATACGAGGCTACCGCCACGGGCGCGCGCGCGCAGATCATGCGGGCCGTCGGGCGCGGTCAGATCGGCTGGCGTCGCGACGATGAAGGGCATTGCGCGGCGGTCCGAGAAATCATGCACCGCCCGCGCGATCAGCGACTTTCCAGTGCCCGATTCGCCGGAGACGAGCACGGGAATGTCGGTATTCATGATCCGCGCGACCAGCCGATAGAGCGCCTGCATCGCAGGCGTGCGCCCGACCAGCGGCAGATCCTCGTGGGGCTCGCGGCGCACGGGGGTGGCCGGGCGTGCGGCGGGACGGCGGCGGATCTCGAGCGCGCGCGCGGCGCGCTTCATCAGGTCGGGCAGATCGAACGGCTTGGGCAGATAGTCCCACGCATCGGCCTCGGCCGCCTGGATCGCCGTCATGATGGTGTTCTGGGCCGAGATCACGATGACCGGCAGGCCGGGGCGCGCAACGGCAATCCGCGGGACCATCTCGAGCCCGTTGCCGTCGGGCATCACGACATCGGTCACGACCAGATCGCCCTTGCCCTCCTCGACCCAGCGCATCAGCGTCACGAGCGAGGAGGTCGCGTGAACCCGGCAGCCCGCCCGCGTCAGCGCCTGCGTTAGAACGGTGCGGATCGTGCGGTCGTCATCGGCCACGAGAACGGTTCCGTCCATGCGCTATTCCCTCCCCTTGCCGCCGCGGCGCGCGCCGGGGCGCGGCTCCATCGGCAGCGAAATGCGAAAGACCGTCCGGCCAGGCACCGAATCGAGCGCGATCCAGCCGTCGTGGTCGAGAATGATCTTCGAGACGAGCGCGAGCCCGAGCCCGGTGCCGTTGGGTTTGCCGCTGACGAAGGGTTCGAAGATCGCGGCACCGAGGGCGGGCGGGATGCCCGGCCCGTCGTCGATGATCTCGATGTTGAGGGGGGCGGCAGCGCCCGACCCGTCCGCCCGACGGCGCCGCAGCGCGAGTTCGTAGAAGCTGCGGATGCGGATCGTGCCGCCGCCCGGCCCGCAGGCCTCGGCGGCGTTCTTAATCAGGTTCTGGAAGACCTGCAGCAGTTGATCCGGGTCGGCCCAGGCCATTGGCAGCGAGGGGTCATATTCCTCGACAATCTGCATCCGCGCGGCAAAGCCCACAAGTGCAGAGCGGCGCGCGCGGTCGAGCACGTCGTGCAGGTTGATGGCGCGGCGCTCGGGCGGGCGGGTGTTGCCGAACTGCTCGACCTGCTCGAGCAGCTTCACGATGCGCCGCGATTCCTCGACGATGAGGTCGGTCAGTTCGCGATCCTCGGCCGAGAGATTCATGGACAGGAGTTGCGCCGCGCCGGTGATGCCGGCGAGGGGGTTCTTGATCTCGTGCGCGAGCATCTCGGCCATGCCGATGGCCGATTGCACCACCGATCGTGCCCCGCCGGCACGCGCCAGCCTGTCCGCGACATCGCGCGGCGCGATGAGCACGAGCAGCGCCCCGCCCCCGTCCTGCAGCGGCGCAATCTGGAGATTGCACTGGACAGGCGGGCGTTCGCCCGTGGTGATGTCGATATCGTTGACAAACAGCGCCGCCTGATTGGTCCGAACGCGCGCGAACCCGTCCTCGAGATCGGTCTCGATCGCGAGCCGATCCAGGATGGGCACCCCGGTCAGGGCGCGCGCGGAACTGTTGAAGAAAATCTCGGCAGCCGGGTTGGCCTCGGTGATGCGGTTGTCATGTCCCACGATCAGGGCCGGAACCGGCAACGACTGCCAGATGGCAGGCGCGGCACCCATGATCATGACTGCACCGCAATCCGGAAGGGACAGAGCGGCGCGACGCCTGCGCAAAACGCCCTTATTTTGTGCTTTCGATGCCTTTTCATGCCTCGGGTGTAGGTCTCAGGTGGTACGTCTTCAACAGATATTCCCAAGCCGCCCGGCCCCGCCGCGGAAGTTGGCGCGGTTTTGGGGCGTTCGCCGCGCATATGATGAATTTTTCATCGAACGCCGTTCACGCCCCGGGTGCGCGGACGGCCGAACGCATTGCGAGGCAGACCCCGCTCGGCTATCGCTGACATCGGGGAGGACGGTCGATGCAGATTGCCGCGATCATCGTTGCCGCCGGGCGCGGCACGCGGGCCGGTGGTGGAACGCCCAAGCAATGGCGCCCCTTGGCCGGCCGCCCGGTGCTCTCCCATTCCATCGAAGCATTCCGTGCAGCCGGCATCGCGCCCGTCGTGCTCGTGCTGCACCCGGACGATTTCGGCCTCGCCGATCCTCTGATGGGCCCCGACATGGTGCGCGTCGCGGGCGGCGACAGCCGAGGTGCGTCGGTCAGGGCGGGCCTTGCGGCACTCGACGGCACCGGCGCCGAGGGGGTGCTTATCCATGACGGCGCGCGGCCGGCGGTGTCGCGGGCGCTGATCGACCGTCTCCGTGCGGCCCTTGCCACGCATGAGGCCGCGGCCCCCGCCCTGCCCGTGACCGACGCGCTCTGGCGCGGGGCCGAGGGGCGCGTGCTGGCCCCCCACCCGCGCGAGGGCCTCTTTCGCGCGCAGACGCCGCAGGCGTTCCGGCTCGGGGCGATCGCGGCGGCCCATGCCATCCATCCGGGCGGGGCGGCCGACGATGTCGAGGTGGCGCTGGCGGCCGGGCTTGACGTCGCGATCCTCGAGGGCGAGGAGGACAACCTCAAGATCACGCATCCGGCCGATTTCGCGCGTGCCGAGCGGATCATCGGGGCAAGGGGGCGGGAAATGGATGTGCGGCTCGGCAACGGCTTCGACGTGCACCGCTTCGGGCCGGGCGATCATGTCTGGCTTTGCGGCGTGCGGATCGCGCATGACCGGGCGCTTGTCGGCCATTCGGACGCCGATGTCGCGATCCATGCGATCTGCGACGCGATCTATGGCGCGCTCGGCTCGGGCGACATCGGGCAGCACTTCCCGCCCTCGGATCCGCAATGGCGCGGCGCGCCGAGCCGGGTCTTCCTCGCCCATGCAGCGGCGCTCGCACGCGACGGCGGCTGGCGGATCGCCAATGTCGATGTCTCGATCGTCTGCGAACGCCCCCGCATCGGCCCGCATGCCGGGGCGATGCGCGCCCTGCTGGCCGAGGTGCTGGCGCTCGATCCGTCGGCCGTCGGCATCAAGGCAACGACATCCGAGGGGCTCGGCTTCACCGGGCGCGAGGAGGGGATCGTGGCGCTCGCGACCGCGGCCCTGATCCGGCCGTGACGCGCATCATCGCCACCGTGCTGTTCGTCGGGCATCTGCGCCCGGCGCCCGGCACCTGGGGGTCGCTCGCGGCGCTGCCGCTCGCCTTCGCGCTGATGACGCTGGGCGGACCCTGGGCGCTGGTGGCGGGGACCGTCGCGGTGGCGGCGGTCGGGCTGTGGGCGACGGGGGCGGAGGTGGCGCGCACGGGGGTGTCGGACCCGGCCGAGATCGTGATCGACGAGGTCGCGGGCATGTGGCTTGCGCTCTGGCCCGTGGCGTTCGGCGCGCGCATGGCGGGGGTTGAGCCTGCGGCCCTCTGGCCCGGCTGGATCGCGGCATTCATCCTTTTCCGCCTCTTCGACATCCTCAAGCCCGGCCCGGTCGGCTGGGCGGACCGGATGGGCACGCCGCTCGGCGTCATGCTCGACGATCTGATCGCGGGCGGGTTCGCGGCCCTGGGCGTGGTCGCGATCGCCGCCATCGCGCATGGGGTGATGATGCGATGAGCCGGCAGGCAGAGGCGATCGTGGCGCTGGCGCGGCGCAAGGGCCGACGGATCGCCACCGCCGAAAGCTGCACGGGCGGGATGGTCGCGGCCGCGATCACCGCCGTCGCGGGATCGTCCGCGGTCTTCGACGGCGGCATCGTGAGCTATGCGAACGCCGCCAAGGTTCACCTTCTGGGCGTGCCAGAGCCGCTTCTTGCGCAGCACGGCGCGGTGTCCGAACCCGTCGCGCAGGCGATGGCCGAGGGCGCGCGCGCGCGGCTGGGGGTGGATATCGCGGTCTCGGTCACGGGTATCGCGGGCCCGGGTGGGGCGACCGCGGACAAGCCGGTCGGGCGCGTCTGCTTCGGGCTTGCCCGCACGGACCGCCCGACCCGGACGGAGACGGTCGATTTCGGCGCCCTTGGCCGCGGGGCGGTGCGGCGCGCCGCGACGCGCCACGCGCTCGGGCTGATCGCGGGCGCGCTCTCGGATTGACCCGCGCGGGGCGATCTGCCAATCAGGGCCATCCGGTCAGCGGATTGGGCGGGCAGGCGCGATGAAGATCATCATCTGCGGCGCGGGGCAGGTCGGCTGGCAGATCGCCCGGCAACTTGCCGGCGAAAAGAACGATGTTACCATCGTCGACCAGAACCCAGATCTCGTGCGTCGCGCGTCGGAAATGCTCGACGTGCAGGGAATCGTGGGCTTTGCCTCGCATCCCGATGTGCTTGAGAAGGCGGGCGCGCGCGATGCCGACATGATCATCGCCGCAACCCATTCGGACGAGGTCAACATGGTGACGTGCCATGTGGCCCATTCCGTCTTCGAGGTTCCGCGCAAGATCGCGCGGTTGCGCGCGCAAGCCTATCTTCAGGCGGTGCATGCCGACATCTATCGGCGCGATCACCTCCCGATCGATGTCGTCATCAGTCCCGAGCGCGAGGTGGCCGAGGCGGCGCTGCAGCGGATCGCCGCGCCCACGACCTTTGATACCGAAGCCTTCATGGGGGGGCGGGCGCAATTGCTGGGCATCGCGCTCGATGCAGATTGCCCCGTCCTCAACACGCCGCTGCGCCAGTTGACCGACCTCTTCGCCACGCTCAGGGCCATCGTCGTCGGGGTTCGGCGCGAGGGGCGCCTCTTTGCCCCCGAGCCGGGCGACCAGCTGTTCGCCGAGGATCGCATCTATGTCTGCGCGCACAGCGACGACGTGGGCCGCACGCTCGGCATCTTCGGCAAGGCCGCGCAGAAGCAGGAGCGGATCATCGTCGTCGGCGGCGGCAATGTGGGCCTAGCGGTCGCGCAAAGGCTTGAGCGGCGGACCGACCGGGTGCGCGTGCGGCTGATCGAGCGCAACCGTGCCCGTGCCGAGGCGGCGGCGGATGCGCTCGAGCGCACCATCGTGCTCAACGGCGACGGGATGGACAGCGACCTTCTGGCCGAGGCCGACGTCGACCGCGCCGATGCGGTTCTGGCCGTCACCGACGACGACAAGACGAACCTGCTCGTCTCGGTCCGCGCCAAGCAGGCGGGCTGCAAGATGTCGATCGCGCTCGTGAACGATCCGACCCTCGTGCCTCTGATGGAGGTGCTCGAAATCGACGCCTTCATCAATCCGCGTGCGACGACGGTCTCGTCGATCCTGCGCCACATCCGCCACGGACGGGTCCGGGCGATCTATTCCATCGGCGACAGCGAGGCAGAGGTGATCGAGGCGATGGTGCTCTCGACATCGCCGATCGCGGGAAAACTCGTCCGCGAGATCGACTTTCCAGGCGGCGTGCTCGTCGGCGCGGTGATGAAGGGGCAAGACGTTCTGAAGCCGCGCGGCGATCTGCGGATCGACGAGGGCGACATCGTTCTACTCTTTGCCCTCAGCAGCGACGTGCCAGAGGTCGAACGTCTGCTCCAGGTCTCGATCGACTTCTTCTGATGGCCCGGACAGCCCGAGATCTGCCTCTGATGTTCCTGCTCATGGGGATCGGGGCGGGGGCGATGTATGTGCCTGCGATCCATGCCCTCGTGCTTGGCCAGTATCAGGTGGGCCGGGCGTTCCTGTATTCCGGAACCCTGCTTCTGGTTCTGACTGGCATGATCTGGCTCGCGTGGGCCAATCGCCGCCCCCGCAACGTTGCGCTGAGCCAGTTCTATGCGCTCGTCGGGGCCTATGTGGTGATGCCGCCGCTGCTGGCCGTGCCCATGCTCGAGGCCGTCGAGGGGATGAGCATGCTCGATGCATGGTTCGAGATGGTCTCGGCCTTCACGACAACCGGGGCGAGCCTTCGCCCGCCCGAGGCGCTGCCACCGCCCGTGCACCTTTGGCGGGCGCTGGTGGGGTGGTTCGGCGGCTTCTTCGTTCTGGTCGGTGCGGCGACGATCCTTGCCCCGATGAACCTCGGAGGGTTCGAACTTCTGGCCGATGCGCCGCCCGGCAGGCCGGGCAGTGACGGGCCCGACCCCGCCGAGCGGCTGCGCGGCTATGCGCTGCGGATCCTTCCGGTCTATGGGGGACTCACGCTCGTGCTCTGGATCATCCTTGTCGCCGCGGGCGAGGGCCCCTTCGTCGCTCTCTGCCACGCGATGGGGACGCTCTCGACCTCGGGCATCTCGCCCGTGGGCGGGTTCGAGGGCGGTAGCGCGTCAGTCTGGGCCGAAGGCGCGATCCTCGTTGGCCTCTGCCTTGCGCTGACACGACGCAGTCTGCCCGGGGCGGTTCGAGTGGCGCACGACGAACCGCTCTGGCGCGATCCCGAACTGCGCCTTGCCGTCGTGATCGTGGGCGGTGCCGCTGCGGTGCTGCTGGCCCATCATCTTCTGGGGCTGGTCGGGGCGGGCAAGCCGGTCGATCTGCTCGAGGTGCTGGCCGCCGCTTGGGCCATGCTTTTCACCGCGCTCTCGTTCCTTACGACCACGGGCTATCTCCCGCAGGGGTGGACGGGCATCGAGGCGGGTGGCGGGATCGGAACACCCGTCGTGCTGCTGCTCGGTCTCGCGATCGTGGGGGGTGGCGTGGCGACCACGACAGGCGGCGTGCGCCTCTTGCGCGTCCATGCGCTTGCCCGGATGAGCGTGCATGAAATCGAGCGCCTGGCGCAGCCGAGCTCCGTCGCCCGCAACGGTGGCGCGCGCCAGATGCGCCGCGCGCCGCTGGCCTTCGTGGTATTCATGCTCTATGCGCTCGGTCTCGGGATTTTCTGCGCCCTGCTGAGTATCGCCGGAGCAGATTTCGAGGCATCGGTGGTGATGTCGGTCGCGGCACTCTCGACGGCGGGGCAGCTTGCCGACATAGCGGCACAATCCGGTGGCGGATTTGCCGAACTCGGGGCAGCGGGGCGGACGATCGCGGCTCTCGCGATGATCGTGGGGCGCCTCGAGACGCTCGCCTTCCTCACCCTTGCGCTACCCCGGGGCGGATATCGCTGGACGCGACTGTGACGGCGGTTCTTCTTTTTCCGATTTCCTCTGGAAAACTGTGCTGATGGACCTCATATTGCACTTGCGACCGGCGGAGAGGATCCGCAAGGCGGCAACAGGCTGGTGCAACCTTACGTTGCGCCCAAATCCGGAAGAAGGCGCAAGATCATGGCCTCAGACAAGCAGAACCTGCAGGATGCCTTTCTCAACCACGTCCGCAAGGGCAAGGTGCCCCTGACGATCTTCCTCATCAACGGGGTGAAGCTGCAGGGCGTCATCACCTGGTTTGACAATTTCTGCGTGCTCCTGCGCCGCGACGGGCAATCGCAGCTTGTCTACAAGCATGCGATCTCGACCATCATGCCGGGCCAGCCGATCAGCCTCTACGAGGGCGAGGACTGATAGCGCGCATGGGCGGCGGACTGGAGACGAAGGCCGAAGCGACACGCGCCTTCGTGCTGCACCCCGACATCAAGACCGACCGCGACCGCGCGCGCGCCCCTGCCGCGCGGCTGGCCGAGGCCGTCGCGCTGGCTGCGGCCCTGCCGGGCCTCGATGTGTGCGGCGCCGAGATCGCCCCCCTGCCCCGGGTCCATGCCGGCGCGCTGTTCGGTTCGGGCAAGATCGCCGAACTCAAGGCCCGCTTCGCCGAAGAGCGCATCGCCCTCGTGCTGGTCGACGGGCCCGTCAGCCCGGTGCAGCAGCGCAACCTCGAGAAGGAATGGAACGTCAAGCTTCTGGACCGCACAGGCCTGATCCTCGAGATCTTCGCCGATAGGGCACGCACGCGCGAGGGCGCGCTTCAGGTCGAACGCGCGGCGCTCAGCTATCAGCGCACGAGGCTCGTGCGGGCCTGGACGCATCTTGAACGCCAGCGGGGCGGCTTCGGCTTTGTCGGCGGCCCCGGCGAGACGCAGATCGAGGCCGACCGCCGCGCCATCGACGACCAGATCGTGCGCATCAACCGCCAGCTCGAGAAGGTCGTGCGCACCCGCACCCTGCACCGCGCGGCGCGTGCGCGCGTGCCCTATCCGATCGTGGCGCTGGTCGGCTATACGAACGCGGGAAAATCCACCCTCTTCAACCGGCTGACCGGGGCCGAGGTGCTGGCCAAGGACATGCTCTTTGCCACCCTCGATCCGACGCTGCGCGGCGTCGTGCTGCCGGGCGGGCGGCGGATCATCCTGTCGGATACGGTGGGCTTCATCTCGGATCTGCCGACGCAGCTTGTCGCGGCGTTCCGTGCAACCCTCGAGGAGGTGCTCGAGGCCGATCTCATCGTCCATGTGCGCGACATCTCGCACCCCGAGACCGAGGCGCAGGCCCGCGACGTGGCCAAGATCCTCGGCGAGCTTGGCGTGGCCGAGACGACGCCCCGGATCGAGGTGTGGAACAAGCTCGACCTGCTGCCGGCCGATGAGGGCGAGGCCCGCACGGCGGCGGCGCAGCGCCTGCCCGAGGTCTGCGCGATCTCGGCCCTGACGGGGGCGGGCATCGGCGCGCTGCTCGACCGGATCGACCGGCAGCTCGAGGATGTCGCGGCCGAGCCGCGCCGGGCGGAACGGCTGAGCCTACCCTTCGCCGACGCCCGCCGGCGGGCCTGGCTGCATGACGCCGGCATCGTCTCGGCCGAGCGCGAGACCGATGAGGGCTGGAAGCTCGACGTCCTCTGGACCGAGCGGCAGGCGCAGGCCTATCGCGCGATCTGACCCTCAGGCGAGCGACAGATCGGCGAGGATCCGCGCCTCGTAGGGGCGAAGGGTTGCGCGCGCGGCAGGAACCTGCGCGGCCGCGACCTCTTCGAACAGCCCGGGAAAGAGCGCCTGCAACTCTGCCCGCTGGGCCGAGGGCAGGCTCGCGACCGCCCCGCGCGAGACATGCAGGCTCTCGCTCGGGATGCCGTTCGACCACACGATCTGGTGGGCATCGAAGAGGATGTGGAAATACTCGACCTCCGCCACCTGAACCTGCCGGATCGTGCCGCCGTTCACGAGGTCGATCGCGGCAGCGAGAACCTGCGGGTGGCCGCTCAGGATCTCGGCGCGCCAGCCCTGCAGCAGGATGCGGTGCTGGGGCGAGACGAAGAGATCCTCGCGGTTCCCGAGCGTGCCCGATTCGACGAGGACCGGGGCAAAGCGGCCCCGCCCGGCGATGCGCGACGATCCGATCCAGCGCAGGGGCTGCAGGCCCGCATCGAGCGTCGCGATGAGGTCGCCGGGGCGCAGATCCTCGATCCGGACCTCGCCGCGCGCGGTGCGGATGCGCGTGCCGCGCACGAAGCACACGGGCGCCGCCGGATCGCCCGAAAGAACGCCGGTGTCGTAGATCTTGATCGATTGCGGATAACCCCACGCACGGTTCAGCCGGCCGTCGATGGTCATGAGCTGGACATGATAGCGCCGGTCGACCCCGAGATCCTGCCAGACGACGTCGAAGGTGCCATCGTCGTTGAAGCTCAGCAGATGCCGCGCGGTCGATCCCCAGAGCTTGCCGTTGCCGTCCACGTAGAAGGTCTGGCCGCGCATCTGGTTCTCCATCCCCGGCAGGGGCAGGAAATCGACGAAGGCGATCGTGCCGTCGGCCTTGACCTCGAACCGGTTGAGGCCCTGCGACGCGAGGTTGTCGGCCGTCCCGGCCGCGGCGTAGAGCCAGGTCTTGTCCGTCCCTGCCGTGGGGATGCGCAGCGCCTTGAAATCATAGAGCAGGCGCCCCCCGCCGGCGACCGGCACGACGTCCGCCGAGACCACCGGCGGCCCGAGCGTTCCGTCGGGGTTCATCCGCACCGTCACGAGGTTGCCGGTATTCCACTGATGCGCGACATAGAAGCGGACCGAACCGCCCGCCCCGTCATCGACCTCGGCGGCGCTGCCGGCCCAGAAATTGCGCGTTCCGTCGTCGAGATCCACAGCCTCGACGAATTGACCGTCCTTGTCGAAGACGGCGGTGCGCAGATGCCGCCACGCGGCATTGTCGCCGGAACGAGGGAAATTGGTGTAGATGACGCGAAAGGCCCCTTCGTCGCCGATCTTCTCGATATGCGCGCCCTCGGGAAATCCGTTGTAGTCGGGGATCTTGGTCGAGGAGACGAGGGTCAGGGTGCCCTGCTTTTCGTTCAGTTCGAACACGTTCACGACGCCGTTCGTCAGGTCGGTCGTGACATCGACAAAGCGTGTGACGCTCTCGGTGCCCGGGCCCGTCTCGCCGAAGCGGACGATGTTGAACTCGCGCGCGTTGGCGTGCCCGCCGTGCAGCGTGATGCCGTTCACCTGCGTGCCGAAATCGTAGTCCGCGATGATCTGGATGTCGCTCGCGTCGGTGTTGCTGACCGAATAGGTCCGGTATCCCGTCGTCGTCGATGCGACAAGGAAGTTGCGATCGGTAAAGGGCGGCCCCTCGCGCATCGTGCGCGCCTCCCAGGCCACGATGCCGAACTGGGCGGCATCCTCGAAGCCGAGTTCGACCACCGCCGCTGTCTGCGGCGTCAGCGGCTGGCCATCGGGCGAATAGCGCTGCGAGAAGATGTCAAAGCCCGTCCCGCCCGGCTCTTCGGAGTGCCAGGCGATGATGAAGCCGCCATCCTCGAGCGCGGTAACGGCGGCGTGGCTCTGCTCGCCCTCGGTGATGACGTTGACGAGGATCGGTCCGCCCCGCTTTGCCCCCGTCGCGTCGTAGATCTGGGCGAAGATGTCCTCTTCGGATGTTCCCGACACCTCGTTGCGCGACGACCACACCGCCACGAACCCGCCCCCCACCAGGGGGGTGATGTCGGGCAGGGTCTGCCAGCCGTCGGTGTGGGTGTTGATGACGAATTCCGCGCCGCCGCCGGTGCCGTCGGCGGCAAAGATGCGCCCGATCACGTTGATCGGGGTGCCTTCGTCGGGCGGGACATCGACCGCCGCGCTTTGCCAGACAAACAGCATCCGCCCGTCGCCAAGGACGCTGACCTGCGCCTCGGTCTGGGCGCCGAGCGTCGTGGCATTGACGGCAAAGGGTGCCTGCATCGTTCCATCGGCGGCGACAAGGCGCGCGACAATATCGCGGTTGCCGCCGAATTCTTGCGTCCAGGCGACGACAAAGCCCCCGTCCGCGCGCGCCGCCAGGGCCGCGCCCCGCTCGGGGTCGTCGGCGCCGAAGGGATTGCCCGCGATCACGATGTCGCCGCCGACCTGCACCCCGTCGGCATCGAGAAACCGCGCGAAGACATCGCGGTCGGTCCCCGGCGCATCTCCCAAACCCTCGTCCCAGACGACCGCGAAGCGGCCGTCGCCGAGCGTCACGATCTGCGGTCGCCCCATCTGGTTAAACGCCCCGAGGGCCGGATCGAGCACCCGGTCCTGCACGATCGCGCCTTCGGCATCAACGCGCACGAAGCGCAGGTTCGAGGCGTCGGCCTCTTGCCAGACCGCGGCAAAGCTGCCGTCGGAGGCGGCGGTGATCGAGGGCGCGAGCGCGCCCGCATTCGCGCCAAGCTCGATCGCCGCGCCTTCCTTCAGGCCGGCGGCGGTGTAGATCTGCACCCGGACCGACCCGGTCCCCGCCGCGTCGCGCCAGACCACCGCGCTGCGGCCCTCGTTCAGCGCGACCACACCGGCAAAGCGCTGGTCGCCGTCCGGCGCGGCCGGATTGTTGGGCGAAAGCTGCCCCTGCGCGTTGAGGCGGGTAAAGAACACATCCTGCCCGTCGCCGCTGCCCGTGAACCCGACGCCCACCCCGGACCCGGTGTTGCCGCCCTTGAACGAGGGCGTCAGGCTCGCATCGCCCTGATCGCCCGCCGTCCCGTCATGCAGCCGCGTCTCGCCCCCGATGAGGAAGGCGCGGCTGCCCTCGACCCGCCAGGTGATGGCGAAGGCGCCCGTCCCGTCGCCATCGGGCGAGGTATAGCTGACCATGAACGCGCCGCCCGGCAGCGCCGCGATCGAGGGCGTCGTCTGGTCGCCCGCGAGCGTGCCGCTGATGCGGAAGCTCGAGACCGCGGTGGAGCCGTCGGCATTGAGGACCGCCCCCCAGATACCAAGCCCGTCGCCGTCGGGCTGCTGCCAGGCGATCGCGATCTGCCCGGTGTCGAGCGTCGTGATCGTGATCTTGTCCGGAACGTCGAAATGGCGCGCCATCACGTCGTAGGTACCGCCCGCATCACTCTGATAGACAACGAGGAACCCGCCCCCCTCCTTGGCGAGGACCGAGGCGTTCATCTGGTTGCCGGCGGTCACGGTATCGAGCAGTTGCGCATCACCGAGCGGCACCGCTAGCCCCGAGGTCGTGTCGAACACGCGGTAATAGAGGTCCCAGTCGTCCGTGGCATCGATGCGCGACTGGAAGACGACGACAAACTTGCCATTGGGCGCACCGTCGGCGTCGAGGAGCGCGGTGATGGATGCTTCGGCCTCCTCGTCGCCGTTGGCCGCAATCTCGAAGATCCCCCCCCTCAGAACTGTCTCGCCGCCAATCGGATAGGTGTCGGGATCCGGCAGACGCGTGACCTGCCCGTCTTCGTCGATCTGGGAATTGAAGAACCGATCGAGCGTCTCTTGAGTCCAGACCAAGGGCCGGCTGTCGAAGAGCTGACCGAAGATGCCCTGCACGCCGTCGCCGCCGTCATCCTTCGTCCAGATCACGACCGAGCGAGCGGTACGCGCGATCCCGCCCTCGGAAGCGGGTCCGCCGACCTTGGCGAGGGCGATGGAGTGCTGATCGCCGGGCTGATCAAGAACGTAGTAATTGTCATAGAAACTGCCCCGGCCGGGGGTGACAAGCTGGGGCGACAGATAAAATCCGTCCTCCTCGTCAAAGGGCAACAGCGGCCAGACCTTGTCGCTGGTCGCGGTGAGCGGATCCTCGATCGTGTCGTCCTGTCGTATCCGGTAGAGATGCACCGCCGAGCCGTCCTGAACGGGTGCCAGGAGCGGGTCGCTAAAATAGGCATACTTGTCCATGTACTGCCAGACGGGGCCACTCTCGTTGCCCAGAGGGTCGGTCGGCAGGTTGGAAAAGCTCCGCCAGACGTCGCGAGACGTCGCCATGTAAGCCGAATCATCGCCGATGTTCAGTAGGGTCCGGTCGCGCTCTCCCCCTTCCATTCGGCCGAAGAGCTGCTCACCGATCGTGTTGATTCCCCAGATGGGCAGATTGAGCATCTGCCCATCGGCACCCGGCAGGTAGGAATAGCCATCAGAGCGGTCATGGGTGAAATAGACCTGATCGCGCACGACCGGGACGAACTCGTCGATGTATGCGCCCTCATCGCGCGTGGTAGCCATGACTTCACCGCGCCAGGCCATCTCAAGCACGATGGAATGCCCGTGGCCGAGAACCGGGTGGACCAGATAGGGGACGATCCTGATCGCCGTCGTGTCGAACTGGACGCCCCGGAACAATCCGAAAGAGTCGCCCAGGCGGTTCTCGAACACCGTTTCGGTGAATTCGTCCTGCCGCACCCCGTCGCGATCAAAAAGTGCGAGCACAGCGCGCCGGTCCGTCGTGCCCGTCGAGTGATTGCTGAGCCAGGCGACGTAGTATCCCCCCACCTCGTCTGCGACGACCATCGCATCCGTCTGGTTGCCATCCGTGATGGTGTTGACGCGCGTCTCGGGGCCGATCCTGTTGCCGTCGGCATCGAAGCGCTGCAGGAACACGCCCTGATCATCCCCGTCACCGCGCCCCGACCAGACGACCACATATTCCCCTGTCTGCCTGCCGCCTTCGCGCAGCATCGCGATCGAGGGTGAGGCCGACCTGTCGTTGACGATCTGGTCGCCGATGATCGTGGAGTTCACGACATCCGCCGGGCGCGTGATCTCGATGTCGGTGCCGATCTGGGCAAGGGTGGAGGCGTCGTAGCGCTCGACCACGACCTCGAAATCAGACGTGTGGACAACGACGATCTGCGTACCGTTGCGGGTGATGGCAAGCGTCGTGTCGGCGCCGGCCTCATCCTTAACAGCAGAGCTGACAGTGCCGTCCGCCGTGATCCGCATCAACACGAGGTTGCCGTCGCGGTTGACATAGGCGGTGATGCTGCCCCGATCGCCGTCGGTATCGATGGTCGCCGGCGCCACGGGGGCCGCCTCGGCGACGCAGAGCGGGGTGATGACGTTCTGGATCCGGGCCGGGAATTCGTAAGGGTCGATGCGGATCACATAGACGGCATGCTCACCGGCCGCGTTGCGGCCCAGAAAGCTCACATGGATGAAGCCCGTCGCGCTGACCGTGATGTTCGGGGCGAGGAAGGTATCGACACCGGCGGGCGCCGTGCCCTTGCCGCTGAAATCATAGCCCGACAGCTCGATCTTCGGCCAGGCCTG
>JBIKVM010000177.1:0-6096 GCA_044356825.1 Limisphaerales bacterium | reverse complement strand
CCCGAGGATGTCGCGGGCGAAGCCGTCATGCGCCCGGTGGCCGAAGCTTCGGCCCTGCGCGCCCGGGCGCAACTCGCCCATCTCGAGGCGCTCGCGGCCGAAGGCGGGCCGTGGTGGATGGGCGCCGCGCAGCCCTCGGCCGTGTCGCTCTTCGCGCTGATGCTCATGCGATGGGCGGCGGCGTTTTCCGCATTTCCTGACCACGCGATCGGGACACCGGATTTTCCGGCCCTCGGACGCCTCGCGCGGGCCATCGAGGCGCGGCCGGCGATTGCAGCGGTGCTGGCCGCCGAGGGGGTGGAGGCGACCGCCTTCTCGGCGCCGAGAGGCTGAGTGCGCTCAGCCTTGGGTGCAATGCGCGCCGGTGGGGGCCAGGCCCGAGCCGAGCGCGACCGGCGGCGGCAGGGCCAGGGGATCGAGCCCGCCGGTGCGGCCCAGATCGAGCAGCACGAGCGCCAGCACGGCGCCGAGCGCGAGCGCGCCGACGACGCGGCGGGTGGGGCGGGCCGCGCTCATGCCGGGGCCCCCGCGACGCGGGCGGGCACGAGGAGCCGCCCCCGCAGTCCGACGCCGAGGCGCGAACCGGCGAAGGCGGCCGCGAACCAGACCCAGCCGTGCAGGCTGCCCGAGGCGATGCCGCTGAAGAAGGCGCCGACGTTGCAGCCCATCGCGACCCGCGCGCTGTAGCCCAGCACGAGCCCGCCGAGGATGACCGCGAGCCAGCCGCGCGGCGCGAGGCGCGCGACCTGCGCGGTCGGGGCGCGCCAGCGCATCACGATGAAGGCCCCGGCGATGAGGCCGATGTTGGTGACCGAGGTGACATCGGCAAGGATCGTCTCGGCCAGGCGCTGGGCGTTGCCGGGCTGCGCCCAGAAGGCGGTCGCGCCGAGGTCGGCCCCGAGGCCCGCCGCGATCTTGGCGCCCCAGAGCCCGAGGCCATAGACCACCCCCCAGGGCTGGCCCGCGACGACGAGGTTGAGGATCGCGAGCGCCGCGATCAGCCCCGCCGCGAGCCAGAGCCGCGCGGGCGGCATCCGGCGGCCGGGCGCGGCCGCGCGCAGCGCGAGCCCCCCCACGAGCCCGAGCCCCGCGAGCGTCAGCACGACGCCGCCGCCCGTGCCCGCGACGCCCTGCACGGTGAGGACCGGGAGCGTGCCGAGGGCGGCGAAGGCGCCCAGATGCAGCGTCCCCGCGAAGCTGCCCGCAATGAACCCCGCAAGCGCCAGCGCCCCCACCAGATTGCCGCTGCCCGCGTTCACGAGCGTGCCCGACCCGCAGCCCATCACCACCTGCATCGCCGCGCCGAAGACGAAGGCGGCCGCGATCATCGCGACGCCGACGGGCGCCGCAGCGCCCTGAAGCTCTCCGCCCGCCGCGGCGATGAGGGGGATCGCCACCGCCGCGGTCGCGCCGATCGCGATCAGCTGCGCGAGGAACCCGCGCGCGTCGCGCTCGGCCACAAGCATCCGCCACGGCCCCGCGAAGCCGAAGCGCAGCCCCTCGAGCACGAGCCCGAAGCCCAGCCCGATGAGCATGAGCAGCATCGCCCGCGGACCCGCCGCGACAAGCGCGAGCACCGCGAGCGCGAGGGCCAGAAGGACAAGAGCGGCACGCGCCATGGTGCGGACCTCCGGGGTTGGTGTTCGCGCGTCATAGCCAGCCGCGACGCGGCGCGCCACGCCCAAGTTGACGCGGCTACTTGCGGCGCTGGTGTTCCTCGAGGCGGGGCATGATCTCGACGAAGTTGCAGGGGCGGTGGCGGTAGTCGAGCTGCCATTTCAGGATCTCGTCCCAGGCGTCGCGGCAGGCGCCCGGGCTGCCCGGCAGGGCAAAGAGATAGGTCCCCTGCGCGACCCCCCCGCAGGCGCGGCTCTGGACCGCCGAGGTGCCGATCTTGGCCATCGAGACCATGGTGAAGACCGTGCCGAAGGCGTCGATTTCCTTTTCATAGACATCGCGGTGCGCCTCGACCGTCACGTCGCGGCCCGTCAGCCCCGTGCCCCCCGTGGTGATGACGACATCGATCGCGCCGTCGGCGCACCAGCCGCGCAGGCGCAGGGCGATCTCGGCGCGCTCGTCCCGCACGATCTCGCGCGCGGCAAGGATGTGGCCCGCCTCGGCGATGCGCGCGGCGAGCGTATCGCCCGAGCGGTCCTCAGCGAGGCTGCGCGTGTCCGACACGGTCAGGAGCGCGATGCGCACCGGGATGAAGGGGCGGGATTCGTCGATGCGGCTCATGGCGTGCGAAGCCTCTGTTGCAGGGCGAGGAGGTCCGCCCAGGCATCGGCCTTGGCGGCGGGGTTGCGCAGCAGATAGGCCGGGTGGAGCATCGGCAAGACCGGGAGCCCCAGCGCCTCGGTCCAGATCCCGCGCAGCCGCGTGATGCCGCGCCGGCCGAGGATCGCGCCCGCCGGCGCATTGCCCATGAGCACGAGCACCTCGGGTGCCGCCAGCGCGATGTGGCGGCGCACGAAGGGCAGCATCATCGCGACCTCGTCGGGTTCGGGGTCGCGGTTGCCGGGCGGGCGCCAGGGCAGCACGTTCGCGATGTAGAGGGCGCGCGCCGGATCGGGGGCCCCGCGCCCGAGCCCGATCGCGGCGAACATCTTGTCGAGCAACTGCCCCGCGCGGCCGACGAAGGGGCGGCCCTCGATGTCTTCCTCGCGCCCCGGCGCCTCGCCGAGGATCATGACGCGCGCGCCCGGCCGGCCATCGGCAAAGACGAAGCTCCGCGCGCCCTGCCGCAGGTCGCAATGCCCATAGCCCGATTGCGCGGCCGAGAGCGCGGCCAGATCGGGCGCGGCGGCGGCCAGCGCCTCGGCCTCGGCGACGGCGGCGGCCAGGTCGGCCCCGGGCGGCGCGGGCGCCGCCGCGGGCAGCGGGGCGGCGCGTTCACGCGCGCCGCTCGATGGCGCGACGGGCGGCGCGACGGCTGCGGGCGCCGCCGGCAGCGCGAACCGGTCGAGCGGCGCATCGCCGATCGCCTCATCCGCGCCAAGCTCGGCCTGCCACGCGATCAGCGCGGCGATGAGCGCGGGGTCGGCGGGAAGATCGGGCGCGGGCGTCATGCGCGCAAGGATAGGGCGCGCGGGGCGGGCGGTAAATGCCCGCCGAGGTGCTTGCCGCCCCGCGCCGCGCGGCATAATGCTCGGGCGTCTGCCAAGGAAGGCCCCATGACCCTGCGCGCGCGCCACCTGCTCGGGATCGACCACCTCGCGCCCGCCGAGATCGTGGCGATCCTCGATCTGGCAGAGCGCTATGTCGAACTGAACCGCCGCACCGAAAAGCGGCTGAACGTCCTCGCGGGGCTCACCCAGATCAACATGTTCTACGAGCCCTCGACCCGCACGCAGGCGAGCTTCGAGCTCGCGGGAAAGCGGCTCGGGGCGGATGTGATGACGATGGCCGTCGCGCAGTCGAGCGTGAAGAAGGGCGAGACGCTGATCGACACGGCGCTGACGCTCAACGCCATGCGGCCCGATCTGCTCGTGGTGCGGCACGGGGCGTCGGGGGCGGTGAACCTGCTTGCCTCCAAGGTCGATTGCGCGGTGCTGAACGCGGGCGACGGCCAGCACGAGCATCCGACGCAGGCGCTCCTCGATGCGCTGACGATCCGGCGGGCGCGCGGGCGCATCCAGCGGCTGACGGTCGCGATCTGCGGCGACATCGCCCACAGCCGGGTGGCGCGCTCGAACCTCATCCTGCTTGGCAAGATGGAGAACCGCATCCGCCTCGTGGGGCCGCCCACGCTCATGCCCGCGGGCGTGCGCGAGATGGGCTGCGAGGTGTTCGAGGACATGGCCGAAGGGCTTGCCGGCGCCGATGTGGTGATGATGCTGCGCCTCCAGCGCGAGCGGATGGAGGGCGGATACGTCCCCTCGGAGCGCGAGTATTTCCACCGATACGGCCTCGATGCCGAGAAACTCGCCCGCGCCCGCCCCGACGCCATCGTGATGCACCCGGGGCCCATGAACCGCGGGGTCGAGATCGACGGCACCATCGCCGACGACATCAACCGCTCGGTCATCCAGGACCAGGTCGAGATGGGCGTGGCCGTGCGCATGGCCTGCATGGACCTGCTCGCGCGCAACCTGCGGGCCGATCGCGGCCGACGCGCCCTGGGCGAGGAGGGCTGAGATGGCCGCGACCGCCTTCGTCAACGCCCGCCTGATCGACCCCGAGGCGGGAACGGACGCACCCGGCACCCTCGTGATCGACCGCGGGCGCATCCGCGCGGCGGGTGCGGCATCCCCGCCCGCGGGGGCGCGGATCGTCGATTGCGCGGGGCTCTGCCTTGCGCCGGGGATCGTGGACTGGGGCGTCAAGATCGGCGAACCCGGCGAGCGGCACCGCGAATCCTTCCGCTCGGCGGGGCTCGCGGCGGCGGCGGGGGGGGTGACGACCATCATCGCCCGGCCCGACACGACCCCCCCCATCGACACGCCCGAGACGCTCGAATTCGTCACCCGCCGCGCCGCCGACGCGAGCCCCGTCACGATCCGCCACATGGCGGCGCTGACGCGCGGCCGCGAGGGGCGCGAGATGACCGAGATCGGCTTCCTGCGCGACGCGGGCGCGCTGGCCTTCACCGACGCCGACCGCGTGACGGCAGATGCCCGCATCCTCGCGCGCTGCCTGACCTATGCGCGCGGCCTCGGCGCGCTGGTCGTGGGCCACCCGCAGGAACCCGCGCTCTCGCGCGGGGCGGCGGCAAGCTCGGGCAAGTTCGCCGCACTGCGCGGGCTGCCCGCCGTCTCGCCCATGGCCGAGCGGATGGGCCTCGAGCGCGACCTCGCGCTCGTCGAGATGACGGGCGCGCGCTATCACGCCGACCAGATCACCACGGCCGCGGCCCTGCCCGCGCTGCGCCGCGCCAAGGCTGCGGGCCTCGATGTCAGCGCGGGCGTCTCGGTGCATCATGTCACGCTCAACGAATTCGACGTGGGCGACTATCGCACCTTCTTCCGCCTGTCCCCGCCCCTGCGCCCCGAGGATGACCGCAAGGCGGTGGTCGCGGCGCTGGCCGAGGGGCTGATCGATGTGCTCTGCTCGATGCACACGCCGGCGGACGAGGAATCCAAGCGCCTGCCCTTCGCCGAGGCCGCACCCGGGGCGGTCGGGCTCGAGACCCTGCTGCCCGCGGCGCTGCGGCTGTGGCATGCGGGCGATCTGGGGTTGCCCGCGCTCTTCCGCGCGCTGGCGCTGAACCCCGCGCGGCGGCTCGGCCTGCCGGTCGGGCGGCTGGCGGTCGGGGCGCCCGCGGACCTCGTGCTGTTCGATCCCGACGCGCCCTTCGTGCTCGACCGTTTCCGGCTCAGGTCGAAATCGCGCAACACGCCCTTTGATGGCGCGCGGTTGCAGGGGCGCGTGCGGGCGACCTTCGTCGCCGGGCGGCAGGTTTTCGGCGAGGGAACGGATGTCTGACATGGGTGCATCGCCGGGGCTCTTCGCGCTCATCGCGGCGGCGGGGTATCTCTTGGGCTCGGTGCCATTCGGGGTGCTGATGGCGCGCGCCTTCGGGCTTGGCGATCTGCGCAAGATCGGCTCGGGCAACATCGGGGCGACGAACGTGCTGCGGACAGGGAACCGCGCGGCCGCGGCGCTGACGCTCGCGCTCGACGCCGCCAAGGGGGCAGTGGCGGTCATGGTCGCGCGCGCGGCGGGCCTTGGCGAGGATGCGGCGGCGCTGGCGGGGCTTGCCGCCTTTCTCGGCCATCTCTTCCCGGTCTGGATCGGATTTCGCGGCGGCAAGGGGGTTGCGACCTTCCTCGGCACGCTGCTGGCGCTCGCCCCGCTCGCAGGGGTCGCGGCCTGCGCGACATGGCTTGCGACGGCGGCGGTGTTTCGCATCTCCTCGCTCTCGGCGCTGGTGGCCGCGGCGCTCGCGCCCCTCGTCATGATCGCGCTCGGCGCGGAGGGGGCGCTTGCGGCGGCGGTGATGGCGGCGCTGGTGTTCGTGCGCCACCGCGCCAACATCGCCCGCCTGCGCGCCGGGACCGAGCCGCGCATCGGGGCGAAGGGCGGCAAATAAGGACGCTGCCGCGCCGCGGCGCCCCTTCGCAGAACATTGGCCCGCCGCGGCGCCCGGTGGCGCGA
>JBIKVM010000028.1:0-20382 GCA_044356825.1 Limisphaerales bacterium | reverse complement strand
AGAACACTTTTCTCGACATCTTGGCAATTCTACCGGATAAACAAGGATATGAGCGTGCATTCCAGAGTCAGTTCAGAATTTCCTCCTGTCTCAAATTTGCTCTCCGGAACCGTGTCCTGTGGTCTGGCCCGAAGGTGGAGGATTGTTCCCGACCATGTGGCGAATCGACGTCGTGCCATCCGGCCTCTGCCGGCACGGCCGATCGTCGTGCCGCGCGGCTGGGCGCCTGTCGGCTTGCCATGAATGCCCGCATCCGCCTAGGATCATGGCACCCGGATCCAGAGGATAGGCTCCCTTGCCGCGACGGCTGCCACCGCTCAATGCCATCCGTGCCTTCGAGGCCAGTGCGCGCAGGGGTGGATTCGTGGCAGCCGCGGCTGACCTCGGCGTCACGCCCGCGGCGGTCAGCCTTCAGGTGCGCAAGCTCGAGGCTTTCTACGAGGCTGCCCTTTTCCGCCGCATGCCGAGCGGGGTTGAACTGACCGATATCGGCGCGGCCATCCACGCCGAATGCGTCGCGGCGCTCGCCACGCTTGAGGCAACGACCGATCTTGTCAGCCAGCGCGAGGCGCGCGCGCGGGTGGTCGTGAGTTGCATCAATTCGCTCGCCCATCGCTGGCTTGCACCGCGCATCGCCGGGCTCGGGCTGGCGCAGCCCGAGGCCTGGATCGAGCTGCGCGCCGAGGCCGATCCGGTCGATATCGACAGCGGCGGGGCGGATATCCGCATCACCTACGGGCTGCACCTCTATCCCCACCACGATGCGCGCGCGCTCTTCACCGATCTGCTCGTGCCCCTCTGCACGCCCGAATTCGCGGCGCGCGCCGGGCTCGACCCCGCCGATCCGCGCTCGCTGGTCGACGAGCACCTGATCGAGACCTGGTGGTCGCCGAGCTTCTGGGCGTATCCGTCCTGGGCGGACTGGTTCGCCGCCGCCGGCGCCCCCCGCACGCCGCGCCCGGCCAGCGGACCGGCGGCGAACATGCCCGCTCTGGCGATCGACATGGCGCTGGGCGGGCTTGGGGTCGCGCTGGCGCAGCGCGCGCTGGCGCGGTCCGAGGTGGCGGCCGGACGGCTGATCGCGCCCTTCGCCGCGACCCTGCCGATGCCGAACCCTTATGCGGCCGTCACCCCGCGCTCGGCCCGGCGCAAGCGGCGGATCGCGCAGGCGCTGGCCTGGCTCCGGACCGTGGCAGAGCTCGAGGCCGAACCCCTGCGTCCGCAGGCGACCCCCCAGCAAAGCTGATTCTGCGCGAATTTTTCTCGGCTTGAGAGGGCAGCGCCCGGCGAATAGCGTGCCTCTGACCCCTCCGTTTCGCGCGACCGGGTCGCGAAAGGCAGATCATGAACCAGCACCCCGCCCCGCCCCGCACCGGCGATGTGATCCCTGAACTCAGCGACGGGCCGAAGCGGTCCTTCCTGAACCTCGAGGGGCTGCACAAGCCGCTGAAATCCCCGATCCCGCAATCGACGGTCGACCGGGCGCGCGCCTACCGGATAAAGCGGCTGCGCGACCAGATCGCGGCGCACGACTGCGCGGCGATCCTGCTCTACAACCCCGTCAACATCCGCTACGCGTTCGACTATTCGAACATGCAGATCTGGAGCACCCGCGAGGCGACGCGCTACGCCGTCATCTTCGCCGACGGCCCCGGCATCATGCACGAATACAAGGGCGCCCAGCACCTCACGCGGCAGGGCGCCGGCGTCGACGAGGTGCGCCCGGCGACGACCTGGATCTACAGCATCACCGACGCCGACACCGAGGCGCAGGCCCGCCGCTGGGCGGCCGAGATCGCCGACCTGATCGCGACGCATGGCGCCGGCAACCGCCGGCTCGCGGCCGACAAGCTCGACCCGCAGGGCTTGCGGGCGCTCGAGGCGCTCGGGATCGAGGTGGTGGACGGGCAGGAGCTGACCGAGAAGGCCCGCTGCATCAAGTCGCCCGACGAGATCGAGCTGATGAAGTGGACGCTGCGCGTCGCGGAATCGGGCATGTGGCGGATGCACGCGGCCTCGGTCCCGGGCGTGACCGAGAACGAGATCTGGGCCGAGCTGCACCACGAGAACATCCGTTCGGGCGGCGAGTGGTTCGAGGCGCGGCTGCTCTCGTCGGGAGCGCGCACCAACCCGTGGTATCAGGAGGCGTCGGACCGCGTCATCGCCCTGGGCGAGATGATCAGCTTCGACACCGACATGATCGGCCCCTACGGCTATTGCGCCGACCTGTCGCGGTCCTGGACCTGCGGCCATGTGCCGATGACGCCGGTGCAGCGCGGGATCTACCGCCTGGCGCTCGACCAGATCGAGCACAACACCGCGATCCTGCTCGCGGGGCTGGAGTTCGCGGAGTTCAACGAGAAGTCCTGGCGCATCCCCGAGGTCAACCAGCCCTTCCGCTATTCGCTCGCGATCCACGGGGTCGGGCTTGTCGACGAATGGCCCGTGGTGCCCCTGCATGTCGACATGACGGGCGGCTGGGGCGCGCGCACGGGCCGCTTCGAGGAGGGGATGGTCGTCTGCGTCGAAAGCCTGATGGCCGCCCCCGGCACCGAGAGCGTGAAGCTCGAGACGCAGGTCCTCATCACCGCGGGCGGGCCGGTCCGGCTCGATGTCTTCCCGTGGGAGATGTGACCGAGGCGGCCGGTGCCGCAACGAGGGGCCGGCGCGGGCGCGATGCGCAATCGCGCGAACGCAGCGCGCAGGCGCTCTGGCAGCAACCGCCGCGGCCCGCGATGCCCGGCGCGCTCGCGCCCGCCCGGCTTCTGCCCGACGAGGCGCTCGCGCGCATCCATGACGCGGCGCTGACGATCCTCGAGGAGGTCGGGCTCGACTTCCTCTCGGCCGAGGCGCGCGCGATCGCGGTGGCGGCGGGCGCAACGCCCGGCCCGGAGGCCGAGCGGCTGCGCTTCGACCGCGCGCTGATCGAGGCTTGCGTGGCGCGCGCGCCCGCCTTCTTCACCATCCGCGCCGCGAACCCCGCAAACGACCTGCCGATCGGGCAGGGCTTCACCCATTGGGGCTGCGTGTCCTCGGCGCCGCAGGTGAACGACCTCGACGGCGGCCGTCGGCCCGGCACGCAGGCCGATTTCCGCCGCTTCCTGCGGCTCGGCCAGACGCTCAACGTCATCGGCTTCTTCGGCGGCTATCCGGTCGAGCCGCAGGACCTGCCGGCACCGACGCGCCATCTCGACTGCATCGCCGACTTCATCACCATGACCGACAAGGTCTTTCACCCCTATTGCCTCGGGCGCGAACGCATCCGCGACGCGCTCGACCTCATCTGCCTCGGCCGCGGGCTCGACCGCGCGGCGCTCGAGGCGGGGCCGGTGTGCTACACGGTCGTCAACTCGTCCTCGCCGCTGCGCTACGACAAGCCGATGCTCGAGGGGCTGATCGAGATGGCGCGCGCCAACCAGTGCGTCTGCTTCACCCCCTTCACGCTCGCGGGCGCTATGGCGCCGATCACGCTTGCGGGCGCCATCGCCCAGCAGCACGCCGAGGCGCTCGCGGGCGTGGCCTTCGCGCAGATGGTGCGGCCCGGCGCGCCGGTAATCTATGGCGCCTACACCTCGAACGTCGACATGCGCAGCGGCGCGCCCGCGATGGGCACGCCCGAATACATGAAATCGGCGATCATCTCGGGCCAGCTTGCCCGCCGCTGCGGGCTGCCCTACCGATCCTCGGGCGGCAACGCCGCGAACGCCCCCGACGCGCAGGCGGTCTATGAGACGTCCTTCGCCCTCTGGGGGGCGCGGCTCGGGGGCGCGGACATCGTGATGCACGCGGCCGGCTGGCTCGAGGGCGGGCTGTCGGCGAGCCCCGAGAAGCTCGTGATCGACGCCGAGATCCTGCAGGGCATCGACGCCGCCACCGCCCCCGTCACGGTCGATGACGCGACGCTCGCACTCGATGCGGTGCGCGAGGTGGGCCCCGGTGGGCACTTCTTCGGCGCGGCGCACACGATGGCGCGCTATGCCTCGGAATTCTACGTCCCGCTGCTGTCGGACTGGTCGAACTTCGGGAGCTGGACGGCCGCCGGATCGCGCGAGACGCTGGCGCGCGCCCACGCGCTCGCCCGCGTCATCGAGGCCGCGCACGAGGCCCCGCCGCTCGAACCCGCGCGCGCCGAGGCCATTGCCGACCATGTCGCGCGGCGCAAGGCCGAGGGCGGCGTGCGCGATGACTGAGGCGGTGCGCGCGGGGCTGCGGCCGCTCTTCGAGCCGCTCACGCTGCGGGGCCGCACGCTGCGCAACCGCATCGTCAGCACCGCCCACGCGCCGGGCTATGCCGAGGGGGGCATGCCGCTCGAGCGGTATCAGGCCTATCACGAGGAAAAGGCGCGCGGGGGCCTCGCCCTCACCATGTGCGGGGGGTCGTCGATCGTCTCGGGGGATGTGACCTCGATCTACGGCCAGATCGACCTCAGCCGCGACGCGGTGATCCCGCATCTGCGCGCGCTTGGCGCCCGCGTCCATCGCCACGGCGCGCTCATCATGTGCCAGATCAGCCACATGGGGCGGCGGACGGCCTGGGACAGCGGCGACTGGATCGCGCCCATCGCACCCTCGGCCGAGCGCGACCCCGCCCACCACGCCATGCCCCGCGCGATGGAGCCCGAGGACATCGCGCGCGTCATCGCCGATTATGCCGCCGCCGCCGGCCGCTGCGCCGAGGCGGGGCTCGACGGGGTGGAGGTGTTCGTCACCTCGCATCTGCCGGGCCAGTTCCTCTCGCCCGCCGCGAACCGCCGGACCGACGCCTGGGGCGGCAGCCTCGAGAACCGGATGCGCTTCCTGCTCGAGGTGCTGCGCGGCGTGCGGCGGGCGGTGCCGGGGGATTTCATCGTTTCCTTGCGCCTGAGCCACGACGAAAGCAGCGAGGGCGGCCCGGACGGCGCCGAATGCCGCGCGGTGGCGGCACGGGCGCGCGACGAGGGGCTCATCGACCTCGTGAACCTCATCGGCGCGGGCGGGGCCACGAACGCCTCGATCGCCGAGGTCATCCCCGGCATGGCCCGCCCGATCGCGCCCTGGCTCGCGCCCGTGCGGGCGTTTCGCGCCGATGCGGGGCTGCCGGTGCTGCATGCGACGCGGATCACCGACATGGGCACGGCCGCGCATGCGGTGGAAAGCGGGGCGGTCGACCTCGTCGGGATGACGCGCGGCCACATCGCCGACCCGCATATCGTGGCCAAGCTCCTCTCGGGCGATGAGGCGCGGATCCGGCCCTGCGTGGGCGCGGCCTATTGCATCGACCGCGTCTATGCCGGCAAGGACGCCGTCTGCCTGCACAACGCCGCCACGGGGCGCGAGACATGGCTGCCGCACGCCGTGGCGCCCGCCCCGCGGCGGCTGCGCGCCGTCGTCGTCGGCGGCGGGCCCGCGGGGATGGAGGCCGCGCGGGTGCTCGCGCTGCGGGGCCACGCGGTCGTGCTGTTCGAGGCCGGGCAGCGCCTCGGCGGGCAGATCGTGATCGCCGCGCGCGCCGCCTGGCGGCGCGACCTGATCGGCATCGCCGACTGGCTGGCGGCCGAGATCGCGCATCTGGGCATCGACCTTCGCCTCGGGACGCTCGCCGACGGGGCGACGGTGCTGGCCGAGGCGCCCGACATCGTCATCGACGCGACCGGCGGCCTGCCGAAGCCGCCCGCGATCGCGGGCGCCGAACATGTCGCGTCATCGTGGGACATCCTCGCCGCCCCGCCCGAGGCGGGCCGGTCGGTGCTGATCCACGACGAGGCGGGCGGCCACAACGCGGTCTCGCTCGCCGAGTTCCTCGCCCGGCGCGGCCTTGCCGTCGAACTCGCGACACCCGACCGGATGATCGGGCGCGACCTCGGCGGGTCGAGCTATCCGGTCTATCTCGGCAACCTCGCGCGCGCGGGCGTCACACTCAGCACCGACCGGCGGCTCGGCGCGGTGCGGCGGGCGGGCAACGGCTTCGAGGCGGTGCTCGCGCATGAATACGGCGGGCCCGAGGTGGTGCGGCGGGTCGATATCGTCGTCGCCGAATGCGGCACGGAGCCCGTGGGCGAGATCTTCGCGGCGCTGAAGCCCCTTTCGGCCAACCGTGGCGTGACCGACCTCGCGGCCCTGCTCGCGGCCGGGCCGCAGCCCGGGGCGGGGGGCGACATGCGGCTCTACAAGGTGGGCGATGCGGTGGCCGGGCGCGACATCCACGCGGCCCTTCTCGATGCGCTGCGGCTCTGCAAGGACATGTGAAACAGCCCGGCCACTCTTCCGTCAATTGGAAAGCACCCGCGTGGTTCGGCGATCCGGCACAGGACCGCCCCTTGGCGCAACCGAGGCCAAGGGCAGCTAAAGGCTCAGATTTCCTGAGGTCTGGTTCAGGATTTATGCAGTTGCCCAGGCCAACTTTCCGGATGCTACTCCCTCAGTGTCAAGAAAAGGTCAGGCCAGTCCGCTGGCGGTGTCTGCAACGCCACGAGCGCTGACGCAACAAGGAGGGAGATCGGATGTCCGAACACATGCTCACGCAGCGCTCGATCCATCCTTTCGCCGAAGAAACGGCGAAGGCGTTCCGGGCGGGCAGAATGGATCGCCGCGAGTTCTTCGCGGTCATGGCCGCCTGGGGCGTCAGCGCTGCCGGAGCCTATGCGCTTGGCGGCATCGCGCCAGCCGAAGCACAGGCAGGAACGCCCGTGAAGGGCGGCAAGCTGCGGGTGCAGATGCTCATCAAGGCGTTCCGCGACCCGCGGCTCTTCGAATGGACCGAGATGGCGGTGGTGACGAATTGCTGCTGCGAGTATCTCGTTCGCTGGGACAGCGACTTCACCTTCAAGCCGCACCTGCTCGAGAGCTGGGAGGCGAGCGACGATGCGCGCACCTACACCTTCAACGTCCGCAAAGGGATCAAATGGTCGAACGGCGACGATTTCACAGCCGACGACGTGATCTTCAACCTCAACCGCTGGGCGGATGCGAGCGTCGAGGGCAACTCGATGTCGGCGCGACTTGGCGCCCTGCTCGATCCCGAGAGCAAGCAGATTCTGCCCGGCGCGATCGAGCGGGTGGATGACCATACCGTCCGCCTCAATCTCCGCGAGGCCGACATCTCGCTCATTGCCAATCTTGCCGACTACCCTTCGCTCGTGATGCACCGCTCCTACAACGGGTCCGACGATCCGTTGAAGGCGCTCGCCATCGGCACTGGACCCTTCGAGATCATAAGCTACGAGACAGGCTTTCGCGCCGAGGTGCGGCGCAAGGAAAGCGGCTGGTGGGGCGGAGAGGTCTGGCTTGACGGCATCGAATGGATCGATACCGGAACGGATGCAACGGCCATGGTTGCGGCGTTCGAGGCAGGAGAGGTCGAAGCCAACTACCAGACCGCACCGGCCTTCATTCCCCTGCTCGAGGCCTCCGGCATCGTGACGGAAGGGATCGCGACCGCGCAGACGCTTGTGCTGCGGCTCAACCAGCTCAGCAAGCCCTATGACGATCTGAGGGTCCGGCGCGCGCTTCAGCTGGCGGTCAACAATGCCGATGTGCTCGAACTGGGCTACAATGGTGCCGGAATCGTCGCAGAGAACCATCACGCCGGCCCGATGCACGCCGATTACGCCGACATCGGCCCGGCGGTGCATGATCCTCTGCAGGCTCTGGCGCTCTTGCGCGAAGCAGGGCAGGAAGAGCACGAATTCGACCTCATCTCGCAGGAAGAGGAATGGCAGGCAGACAGTTGCAACGTTGTCGCGGCGCAGATGCGCGATGCGGGCTTCAAGGTGAAGCGTACACTGATCCCCGGCGCGACCTTCTGGAACGACTGGGACAAGTATCCGTTCTCGGCCTCGCAATGGGCCGGGCGGGCGCTTGGGGTGCAGGTCTACATGCTCGCCTACAAGACCGGGGCGATCTGGACCGAGACGGCCTTCAGCAATGCCGAGTTCGACGCTCTCCTGACAGTTGCGACAGCGACTGCAGACCCGCTGAAGCGGCGCGACATCATGGCCAGGCTCCAGCAGATCCTGCGCGACGAAGGCGTGATCGTGCAACCCTACTGGCGGTCGGTCTATCGGTCCTACCACCCGAAGGTGAAGGGGCTCGGGGCGCATCAGGCGTTCTACCAATTTCTCGAGCGGGTCTGGATCGAGGCCTGAGGCGTGCAGCGCCGCGGGACACGGCATGATCGTCTCGCTGCCGATGTATGACCTGCCCGAGGTCGCCGCCGCGACCGAAGCTTGGTGGCAGGCCATCCGCGCGGCGCTGCGCGCGGCCGGCCTGCCGGCGCCCGTGCTGCGCGACCAGCCCGAGCGCGATCTGCTCGCGCACTGGCGGCGGCCGGATCTTCTGCTCTCGCAGACCTGCGGCTTGCCTTATCGGAGCGTGCTCCACGACCACGTCGAACTGGTTGGAACGCCCGATTTCGGCCTCGAGGGTTGCCAGGCGGGCCATTACTGCTCGGCCATCGTCGTGCGGGCCGAGGATGGCCGCAGGGGCCTGCACGACTTTGACGGCGCGCGGTTGGCCTACAATGAGGGGATATCGCAATCGGGCTGGGCGGCACCGCTTGCCCATGCGGCGGCGGCGGGCATCCGGTTCCGGACCGGGCCGCGGACGGGGGCGCATCGCCTCTCGATGCGGGCGGTCGCGCGGGGCGAGGCCGACCTTGCCGCGATCGACGCAGTCACCTGGCGCCTCCTGCGCGATCGTGACCCGGCGGCGGGCGCGCTGCGCGTGCTCGACCGGACGGCCCCAACACCCGGCCTTCCCTGCATCACGGCGCGCGGGCAGGACGCGCCGGCCATCGCCGCCGCCCTTGCCGAGGCAGGCGAGCGTATGCCTGCCGGGGCGCGCGATGTGCTGGGACTGCGCGGTGTTGCGGCAATCCCTTCTGCCTCCTATCTCGCCCTGCCGATCCCGCCCCTGCCCGAGGCTGCGCACGCATGACCACGCCCCGACACTCACCCCATGCTGCGCTTCCGAGTGTGGAGTGGCCGACGCTTGGGATGATCGGTGCGAGTTATGCGCTCTGGGCGGCGGGGACGACGGTTGGCTACGGGGTTGCGCCGCTGTTCGGGATCATTCTGGCCGGGATCGCGATCGCGCAGTTCTCGTCGTGCCAGCACGAGGTGCTGCATGGCCATCCGTTTCGTCTGCGCTGGCTCAACGAGGCGCTGGTGTGGCCGGCGCTGACGCTGACGGTGCCCTACGGGCGGTTTCGCGACACGCATCTGGCCCACCACCACGACCCGGTTCTGACCGATCCCTATGATGATCCGGAGTCGAACTATCTCGACCCGGCGCAATGGGCGCGGCTGCCGGGCTGGGCGCGGGCGCTTTTTAGGGCCAACAACACGCTTCTGGGCCGGATCGTGATCGGGCCGATCCTGGGCAACGCGCTGTGGCTGCGGACGGAATGGCGGCTTGCGATGGCGGGCGCGGGGCCGGTGCGGCGCGACTGGGCGCTGCATCTTGTGGGCCTCGTGCCGGTGGTGGCGTGGGTGGCGGCGGCGCCGATGCCGTGGTGGGCCTACCTCGCGGCCGCCTGGGTGGGGCAGGGGCTGCTGCGCATCCGCACCTTCCTCGAACATCGCGCGCATGAGGCCGCGCGGGCGCGGACGGTCATCATCGAGGACCGCGGGCCGCTGTCGCTCCTCTTCCTCAACAACAACTTCCACGCCGTCCACCACATGCACCCGGGGGTGCCGTGGTACCGGCTGCCGGCCGTCTACCGGGCCAACCGCAGCCATTACCTGCGCCGCAACGAGGGCTATCTCTTCGCCTCCTACGGCGAGGTCTTCGGCCGCTTCCTGACACGCGGCAAGGATCCCGTCGCACACCCGCTCTGGCCATGGCCAGGCAGCAGCGCAGACCGCATCCGACCGGCTGATCTCCCGGACAGCCGCCCCCGCGCCGATTGAGCGGACCGGGCCGAAGCCCTTGACGCGACAGGGCGCGACGTTATATCGCGCCCATGAATGAACGTTCATTCCTCTGTCGGTGTCATGGCTTTGTTGTCCGAACCCCTCATCTTGCGCCCGGCCGCGCCGGCGCCTGACCCGCGCAGCGCCGAGATCCTCGAGCGCGTGCGACAGGCCTTCGCCGTCAAGGGGTTCGACGGGGCCTCGATGCAAGACCTCGCTCGGACGACGGGCATGAGCGTGGGCAACTTCTACCGCTATTTCCCCTCGAAGGCCGCCATCGTCGAGGCGCTGATCGCCCATGACCTTCAGGAAATCGAACAGGAGTTCCACGACGTGACCGCCTCGGACGATCCCAAGGCCGCACTGCGCGCGGTGATCTTTCGCCGTGTGGCACGCGAGCCCTGCCCGATTGAAAGCGCGATCATGGCCGAGATCACCGCTGCGGCCTATCGCAAGCCCGAAGTCGCGGCCATCGCCCGGCGGATGGAGGATCGGGTCACCACCTATCTCACTGCGGTCTTCGCGCGGATCACGGGCCTCAGCGACGAAACCTGCGCGCACCGGTTCGGTGGCCATGCGCGGCTCCTCGTCCTGCTCGTCAAGGCCGCGCTGTGCGATCGTGGCGCCGATCCTGCGGAGCGGGGAAATCTGACCGCGCTTCTGCTGCGTAACATAGACCGGACCCTCGACGATGTCGTCGCCGAGTCTCATTTTTCCTCTTCAAAGGCTTGACCATGCTTCGCCTCGTCCTCGTCGCCTCTGCCCTTGCGCTTGGCCTCGTCGCGCCCGTTGCGCGCCTTGACGCGCAGGAGGCGCCCGCCGCCGCCCCGGCCCAGACGCTGCCTGCCATCACCGTCATCGCCGCGGCGGAGCGCGTCCTGCGCGACCGCGTCATAGCGTCGGGGCTTGTCGCGCCGGTCGAGACTGTCCAGGTCGCGCCCCTGATCGAAGGCCAGCCGATCGAGTCACTCGAGGCCGATGTGGGCGACAGGGTCGAGGCGGGGCAGGTTCTCGCCCGTCTCTCGAAGATGACGCTCGATCTGCAGCGCAGCCAGTTTGCCGCCTCGATCGCGGCGGCGCGCGCCACCATCGCCCAGGCTGAGGCGCAACTGCTCGAGGCGCGCACCGCGGCGGACGAGGCCCAGCGGGTGAACGAACGCACGCAGGCGTTGCAAAAGCAGGGTACGGTCTCACGAGCTGCGGCCGATCAGGCGAGCGCGAATGCCATCAGCGCGACCGCGCGCGTGACCGTCGCGACCCAATCGCTCGAGGCGGCGCGCGCCCAGTTGGCGCTCGCCGAGGCGCAACTTGCCAATGTCGAACTCCAGCTTGCCCGGACAGAGGTTCGCGCCCCCGTCGCGGGCGAGATCACCGTGCGCAACGCCGTCCTCGGCGGCATCGCTTCGGCCGCCGGGCAGCCGATGTTCCAGTTGATCCGGGACGGCGCGCTCGAATTGCGCGCAGAGATTGCAGAGGGCGATGTCGTCCGTCTGGCGCCCGGTCTTGCAGCCAAATTGCGCGGCGTCGGAACGAGCGGCCCGCTCGCCGGGACGATCCGCCTTGTCGAACCCACGATTGACACCCAGACCCGCCTCGGGCGTGCACGCATCAGCATCTCCGATGCGACCGAGGTGCGCGCGGGCATGTTCATGGAGGCCGAGATCCTCGTGGTCGAGCGCGCCGCCCTCGCCGTGCCGGTGACGGCCGTCGGAGCTGCGGCTGACGGCGCGACGGTGATGAAGGTCGTGGACGGCGCGGTCGCGCGCGTTCCGGTGCGCACAGGCATTCGCGACGGCGGCTGGATCGAGATCATCGAAGGCCTGTCTGCGGGTGACACGGTCGTGGCGAGGGCAGGATCCTTCGTGCGCGACGGAGACAGGATCAACCCCGTGCCGCTTGCGGCCGAGACGAACTGAGGACGCCAGCGATGAACTTTTCCGCCTGGTCGATCCGCAACCCGATCGCACCGCTGCTCGCCTTCGTCCTGCTCATGGTGCTGGGCTGGCAGTCGTTCAACTCGCTGCCGATCACGCGCTTTCCCAACATCGACTTCCCGCTCGTCGCCGTTCAGGTGGCGCAGTCGGGTGCCGCGCCCGCCGAACTCGAGGCGCAGGTGACAAAGGAAATCGAGGACGCGGTCTCGGGCATCACCGGCGTCAAGAACATCCAGTCCACCGTGATGGACGGGGTGTCGACGACTGTGGTCGAATTCCGCATGGACGTGACGACCGACCAGGCGGTTCAGGATACCAAGGACGCCATCGACCAGATCCGCGGCAGCCTGCCCGGGTCGATCGAGGCACCGATCGTCACCCGCATCGATGTCGAGGGGCAGGCGATCATGACCTTCGCGGTCGCCAACCCCAATCTGTCGATCGAGGAACTGTCGTGGTTCGTCGATGACACGGTCACCCGCGCCATCCAGGGGCGGCCCGGCATCGGCCGGGTCGATCGTTACGGCGGGGCGGAACGCGAGATCCGGATCGAACTCGATCCGGTGAAGCTCGACAGCTACGGCATTACGGCCGCGGCGGTGAACGGCCAGTTGCGGGCAACCAACGCCAATCTCGGATCGGGCCGGTCCGAGGTCGGTGAGGCCGAGCAGGCGATCCGCACGCTCGGCGATGCCGAGACGGTCGAGCGTCTGGCCGAGACCACGATCGCCCTGCCCTCTGGGCGGCATGTGCGCCTCTCGGACCTCGGCACCGTCGTCGATACCTACGAGGAGTTGCGTTCTTTCGTGCGGCTCGATGGCGAGCAGGTCGTGACCTTCGCCGTCTATCGCGCCAAGGGCGCGTCGGAGGTGACAGTCGCCGAGACGGTCAACGCCGCGATCGACAGGCTCCGCACGGCGCACCCCGAAACGCGCATCACGCTGGTCGACGAAACCGTCTTCTACACTTACGGCAACTACGAGGCGGCGCTGCACACGCTGATCGAGGGCGCCATTCTCGCCGTCCTGGTGGTGCTTGCCTTCCTGCGCAACTGGCGCGCGACGCTGATCGCCGCCGTGGCCTTGCCGCTATCGGCGGTGCCGACCTTCTACATCATGGACCTGCTGGGCTTCTCGCTCAACCTCGTGAGCTTCCTTGCGCTGACGCTCGCGACCGGGATCCTCGTCGATGACGCCATCGTCGAGATCGAGAACATCGCCCGACACATCCGCATGGGCAAGACACCTTTCCGAGCCGCGATTGATGCTGCCGACGAGATCGGCCTCGCCGTGATCGCGACCAGCCTGACCATCGTCGCGGTCTTCGTGCCGGTGTCGTTCATGCCCGGCATTCCCGGTCAATACTTCCGCCAGTTCGGCCTCACGGTCGCGATTGCCGTCCTCTTTTCGCTCCTCGTTGCCCGCCTCATCACCCCGATGATGGCTGCCTATCTCATGCGCTCGAAGGACGCGATGGAAGAGCATGATGGCGAGGGTCCGGTCATGCGCGGCTATCTTCGCCTCGTGCGGGTCACGACGGCGGGGCGGCTGTGGTTCGTCCCCGCGCGCTACATCACCATGCTTGCGGCGATTGCCGTCGTGATCGTATCCGTCTTCTACATGTCGCGCATTCCGGGCAGCTTCCTGCCATCGGAAGATGTCAGCCGCATTCCGATTTCCGTCCAACTCCCGCCCGGTGCGACGCTTGTGGAAACCGACGCCACGACGCGCGCCATCGTGGCAGCGATCGAAGACATCGAGGGCATCGACAAGATCCTCGTCACCGGAGGCTCCTCGCCGACGGGCGATCGCGATATCCGCCGCGCCTCGGTGACAGTGCTGCTGCACCGGCTCGACCATTCGATGCTGCTCAAGCTCTCTGACGTCGTGAACACCATCCCGGTGATCGGCCCTCTGGTGCCCGACGCTCCGAACAACGGCCGCACCGTGCCGCAGAAGCTGATCGAGGCGCAGATTTTCGAGCGGATCGCGAACGTGCCGGACGTGCGGGCCTTCAAGCTCAACGATCGCGGTGCGCGCGACATCTCCTATTCGATCCTCTCGACCAACGAGGCAGACCTGAACCGGGCGGTCGCGCAACTCGAAGAGGCGCTCTCGGGCGATCCCCTGCTCGCGAACGTCGCCTCCGAGGGCGCGCTGCCCCGGCCCGAGATCCAGATCACGCCGCGAACGGCAGAAGCTGCGCGCCTTGGCGTCACGACGGCGCAGATTGCAGAGACGGTGCGGGTCGCAACCATCGGGGACTTCGATGCGGCGCTTGCGAAGCTCTCGATCGACAACCGCCTGATTCCGGTGCGCGTCCGGCTCGATGATGCCAGCCGGGTGGAAATCAACCGCATCGCAGCGCTCAAGGTCACGACGCGCTCTGGAGCGGTGGTGCCGCTCTCGGCGGTGGCCGATGTCCGCATCGCCGAGGGGCCGGCCCTCGTGGACCGTCTGAACCGTGAACGTCGCGCCACGATCGGGGCGAACCTGCCCGTGGGCGTCGCGCTCGGCGAGGCGACCGCGCGCTTTGAGGAGATTGTCAAGTCGGTTCCGCTGCCGCCTTCGGTGCGCATCGCCGAGTCGGGTGATGCCGAGGTGCAGCAGGAACTCTTCTCGAGCTTCGCCAACTCGATGATTCTGGGCCTACTGCTCGTGCTCGCGGTCCTCATCTTGCTCTTCGGTTCGGTGATCCAGCCCTTCACGATCCTGCTTTCTCTGCCACTCGCGATCGGCGGTGTTGCGGCAGCGCTGATCCTGACAGGAAGTGCGGTATCGATGCCCGTCCTGATTGGTATCCTGATGCTCATGGGGATTGTGACGAAGAACGCGATCCTGCTCGTGGATTTCGCCATCGAGATGCGTGTGCGCGGCATGGATCGCTTCAGCGCGATCATCGAGGCGGGGCACAAGCGGGCGAGACCGATCGTGATGACGTCAATCGCGATGTCCGCGGGCATGTTGCCCTCGGCGCTAGGGGTGGGCGAGGGCGGATCGTTCCGCGCGCCTATGGCGACGGCCGTCATCGGGGGCATCATCGTGTCGACCGTGCTCTCGCTCGTGGTCGTGCCGGCGTTCTTCCTCATCATGGACGATCTGTCGAACCTGCTTGGCCGGATCTTCCGCAGCGTCATCGGTCCGAAGGAGGTGGAGGCGGAGGTGCCCGATCCGCTCGTACTGGCCGATCGCCTCTCGGCTCTCGAGGCGCGCCTGTCGCCGCCGGTTCCGGGCTCAAAGCCCCGGCCGCTCGAAGCGGCCGAGTAATCGAGGCCGCCCGCGCGTCCATCGGGTGCGCGGGCCCACCGTCAGGTTGAGGGTGCACACTCAGCCGCGCGTTAGCCGTGCTTCGACCAGCTCGGCAAACCAGCTCGCCCCGAAGGGAATGGCCCCATCGTCGAACTCGTAGGCCGGATGATGGCACGAGGCGCTGTCGCCGTTGCCAAGAAAGATGTAGGCGCCCGGTCGGGCTTCGAGCATGAAGCTGAAATCCTCGGCGGGCATGATGGGCGGCGTGTCGTCGTCGCACCGCCCCGACACGGCGCGCGCTGCCGCGGCGGCATGGCCCGCGTGCTCGGCGCTGTTGATGGTCGGGGGATAGCCGCGCTCATAGATGACCCGAGCTTCGGCGCCGAAGGCCCGAGCCGTGTGCTCGGCGATCTCGCGCACGCGCCGTTCGGCGATGTCGCGGTTGGCAGGTTCGAGCGCGCGCACCGTCCCGCAGAGCCGTGCCGTCTGCGCGATGATGTTCGAGGCCCCGCTGTCGGTCGAGAACGTGCCGACCGTCAGTACCACCCGGTCGAGCGGATTGATGTTGCGCGCAACCATCGAATGCAGCGAGACGACGATCTGCGCCGCGACAAGGGTCGTGTCGATGCACAGATGCGGCTCTGCCGCATGCCCGCCCCGCCCTGTCACGGTGATCTCGAATTCGTCCGCCGAGGCCATGATGGGCCCGGGGCGGATCGCGAACTGGCCGACGGGCATCCCCGGCGCGTTGTGCAACCCGTAGACCTCGGCGATCGCGAAACGCTCCATCAACCCGTCGAGGACCATCTCGCGCCCGCCAGCCCCGCCTTCCTCGGCGGGCTGGAAGATGACGACCGCGCGACCGTCGAAATTGCGCGTCTCGCAGAGGTATTTCGCTGCGCCGAGCAGCATGGCGGTGTGGCCGTCGTGGCCGCAGGCGTGCATCCGCCCCGGAATGGTCGAGGCATGGGGCAGGCCCGTGGCCTCATGGATGGGCAGCGCGTCCATGTCGGCGCGAAGACCGATCGCGCGCCCCGCCCCGCCGTCGCGCCCCTTGATGACGCCGACGACACCCGTGCGGCCGATCCCCGTCACGACCTCGTCGCAGCCAAAGGCGCGCAGCAGTTCGGCGACCTTGCCGGCGGTCCGGTCCACGTCGAACAGCAGTTCGGGATGGGCGTGAAAATCGTGCCGCCAGCGGGCGATCTCGGGGGTGAGTTCGGCGATGCGGTTGCGGACGGGCATGATCTCTCCGGAGCGCCGCCCCGGCGGGGGCGGATCATCGTCATCCTGCGCCGATCAGGGGGCGTCGCGCAAGCTCAGTCCGGGGCGTTCGGCCCACGCGCCTCGGCCGCGAGGAGGTCCGATGCCGTCTCGATGTCGGATTCGAGCCGGGCCATGAAGGGCACAAGGCCGAGGCCGGGCGGGATCGGCTGAAGGAATTCGACAACCGCGAGCCCCCGGTGGCGCATCAGGCTGCGCTTGGGCCAGAAGAGGCCGACATTCGTCGCCACCGGCACGCAGGCCTCGCCAAGCTCGGCGTAGAGGTGCCCCGCGCCGATCTTGTAGGGGCGCGATTCGCCAGGTGGCACCCGGGTGCCCTGCGGATAGATGATGAGTTGGCCAGGTTCCGTCTTGGCCTTCGCCACACCTTCCATCATCTGCCGGATCGCGGCCGAGCGTCGGCCGCGTTCGACCGGGATGCAGCCGATCCGGCGCGCATACCAGCCCAGAAGCGGCGCATAGCGCAGTTCCGCCTTCATCACGAAGCGGGGGCGCGGCAACACCGAGGCAATCAGGATGATGTCGAAAAAGCTCTGATGCTTGGCCGCTACGATGACCTCGCCCTCGGGGACGGCGCCGCGGATTTCGCTGCGCAGTCCGACGAGGACGCGCGCTGTCAGGCGCACCCAGCGGCAATAGGCATGGATCGCCCCGAAGGCCCAGCGCCGGTCGATCGCCGCGAAAGGGGCCCACGCGATGGCAAAGACTGCCATCGCCAGATACATCTGCGCGATGAACACGGCCGAGCGTATGGCTTGCACGGCTTCTGCCCTCCCCTGATGGCGGGGCGCAGTCAAAGCACAGCCGCACCGCCGCGGCAAGGCTTGGCCCGGCGGGCGCGCCTTGCTAGAGGTTGGGTGATTGCGGAGGGTTCGATGCTGATCGTCTGTCCCGAGTGTGCCGCGCGCTACGAGGTGGCGGAACTTGCGCTGCCCCTGCAGGGCCGCGAGGTGGAATGCTCGGCCTGTGGGCATGTGTGGGTTCATCGCCCCGGTGCCGTGGCTGCCGCCATCGCCGCGCCGCCGGAGCCGGAGCTTCGCGACGAGGCCCCCGAAGCGCAGGCGGATGAGGGGGATTTCGCGCTTTCGCCGCTCGAGGCGCGACTTCCGGCCGAGATGATCGCCCTTCTGCGCGAGGAAGCCGCGCGCGAGATCGAGGCCCGCGCGCAAGGGGCGCTGACACGACGCCTGTCTTCCGCCGCCGAGATTCCGCCTCAGACCGGCACGGTGGTGCCAGACGAGATGCACGATAGCCCTGCAGAGGTGGGCGCCGCACCCCTGCCCGCAGCCGATGAAACGGCGGCCGAGCCAGACGCGATCGCCGCGCCGCGGCCCGCCCCCGCCGCGTCCGCCCCCGAGGCCGAAGATATCCCGGCCGCGCCACCTGCGCCCCGATGGCCGCGCGATGCATCGGACGGGCCGCTGTGGCGCCCCGCACCCGTCGGCGCGCCGGCACCCCCTGGCGGGCTTGCCCTTGTCGGGGCGCTCCTGCTGCTCGGGCTCTCGCTTGCGGCCCTCATCTATGTGGGCGCTCCGGTTGTCGGCCGGGAGGTACCCTCGCTCGCTCCGATCCTTGGCGTCTATGTCGATGCGGCGGATTGGGTTCTGGGACGCCTCGCGGGGCTGGGCGCTGGCCTGTTGCCCGATCTCGGAGGCTGAGCGGTCAGTCGTTGCCGTTGCCGTTGTCGCGCAGCGTCTGCGAGAAATGATCGAGTTGCGCGTCGTCGATCCGTTCGACAGCGGGGCCGTGCTGGCGGATCCGGCCGGCGAGCACCGAGATGACACGGCGCGCCAGATGCTCGACGGCAACGCCCTGAGCCGCGGTTGCACGTGATCCTGCCCCGTCCGGCGTTGCCCCGGGTCCGACCCCCTTGTCTGGGGCCATGCGGTTGTTCTGGGGGCTTCGCTCGTTCATTCGCCCTCCGAGCGCGGGGCGCAGATCGCACCGCGCAAGGTTCAAGCCTAGCGCAAGAATCGGCGCGCGTCGCCCGCCGCCCCGGGTTTCGGACCCATGCGAGACAATTTAACGCAGTCCGCCCTCAGGCGAGGCGGGCGTGCCGGGCGCCCGGTCCGCGGCTGCGCAGGATCAGCGTAGCCATCACGATGATGTTGAACGCGTTCCAGACGATTCCGTTGACGAAGGCCATGCGGTAGGATCCCGTCAGGTCGTAGATCCAGCCTGACATCCATCCCCCGATCGCCATCCCGAGGATCGTCGCCATGATGACGAAGCCGACGCGTGCGCCAGCTTCGCGGGCCGGCATGTACTCGCGCACGATCACCGCATAGCAGGGCACGATTCCCCCCTGCGAGAGGCCGAACACGAGGCTCACGACGTAAAGCGAGGTAAGCCCGTCGAAGGGGAGGTATAGAAACAGCGCGAGGCATTGCAGCATCGACCCGGCAAGCAGCGTTGGCACGCCACCAAACCGGTCGGCCGCCACCCCCGAGACAAGCCGCGAGACGACCCCGCCCGCGAGCATGAGCGAGAGCATCTCTGCCCCGATGGCCGGGCCATAGCCGAGGTCCGCGCAGAGCGCGACGATGTGGACCTGCGGCATCGACATCGCGACACAGGTCGCCACCCCCGCCGCCGCGAGGATGAGGCCTAGCTGTCGCGGGCTGATCCCCAACTCTGCGACCCGCGCCCGCGCCGCGGTTTCGGCCGCCCGTGTCGCTTCGGCCGGAACGCGCCGGCGCAAAAGCAGTGCGAGCGGCACGACCGTGACCAGAACGCTGATCGCGATCAGCCGATAGGCGGCGCGCCAGCCGTCGGCGGCCACGATGTCATCGAGGATGAAGGGCCAGAGCGCGCCCGAGAGGTAGTTGCCGCTCGCTACCACCGCGACGGCCTTGCCGCGATGGCGCACGAACCAGTGCGAGATGTCGGCCATGAGCGGCCCGAAGCCCGCCGCCGTTCCGACGCCGATCGCGAGGTGAAGGACGGCAAATCCCGTGAAGCCCTGCGCGAGGGACGCGGTCGTGAAACCCGCCGCGACCGTCATGGCCGCGCCGATCAGGGCCTGCGTCACGCCGAAGCGGTCTATGGCGCGCCCGATCAGCAGGTTGCCCGCTGCAAAGCCGAGCATGGTGAAGGTGTAGGGCATAGAGGCCCCGGCCCGGTCGAGGCCAAAATCGGCCTGCACCGCCGGCAGCATGAGGATGTAGGACCACAGCCCGACATTCCCCGCGATCGCGATGAGCAGCGTCGCCCCGAGGCGGGCCCAGGAATAGCGGCTGTCGTGGACACCGGAGGCGAACATTGCACCTTGTTGCGCGCACTCTGGCGCGGTGCAAGCCTTATCGGACCTCCGCGTGATCCGGAACGAGGATGCTCGGATAGATCGACCAGCCGCCAGGGCCGATGGCAAGGCAAGTGATCCGCCCGAAAGCGTCGCCAATCTCGATCCAGAGGGGTGGTGGGGCAGGGGGGGCCGTCAGCGTGTCGACCGTCAGGACGCGCACCGCCTCGCCCGGGCGGACATCGCGATAGGTCGCGCCCGCGCGCGTCTCTGCGCAGATCCCCTCGCGCGTCAAAGGGTGGGCGTGCACCATGCCGATCGTTTGCGCGGCGCCGTTCTGGATCCAGATGTCGCAAAAGCTCGGGATATCGAGGCGATCGCACGCAAACGCCCATAAGTGCGGTTGCGACGCCCGCAGGCTGCCCGGGTGCAGGAAGTCGACCCTCCCCGAGGTGTCGGTCGTGTCCCAACTCGGGCGCATCCGGCCCTCTTCGACAAAGATGGCGCTGCGCAGGGTGCGTGGCGCTGCCGGATCGGCGGTGCGGGTGCAGGTTCGTCTTCGCGCGGGTTCGTGGGGCCGACCCGACAGCAGTTCGGACGCGTTCGGGATCTGGTTCCGAATTCTCAAATCAACTCTCCCTCCAACCTGCCCCAGATATCGATAAAAATGATCGCACTCAAAATAGAATTATGGAACGTCTGAAAAACCTGCGCGTTTTGACGTGATCTGATAGGATTTCCGGGACGTGACGAGGAGCCCTGCCGATGCCGAAACAGCCCGCCAT
>JBIKVM010000176.1:0-6111 GCA_044356825.1 Limisphaerales bacterium | reverse complement strand
CCCGATCTACCTCTATCCGATGGCGCTGTCGTTCATCGTGACGGGGACGGCGTGGAAGTGGTTCCTCGACCCCGGCATCGGGCTCGAGCGCACCATGCACCTCTGGGGGTGGGAGAGCTTCAGCTTTACCTGGATCAAGGACAGCGACATGGCGATCTACACGATCGTCATCGCCGCCGTCTGGCAGACCTCGGGCTTTGTCATGGCGATGTTCCTCGCGGGGCTTCGGGGCATCGACAACGAGATCCTCAAGGCCGCGCAGATCGACGGGGCGTCGGGCTTCGCGCTCTATCGCCGGATCGTGATCCCGATCCTGCGGCCGGCGTTCCTGTCGGCCTTCGTCATCCTCTTTCACCTCGCGATCAAGTCCTACGACCTCGTGATCGCGCTGACGGGCGGGGGGCCGGGGCGGGCGACCGAACTGCCCGCGACCTTCATGTATTCCTACACCTTCACCCGCAACCAGATGGGGATCGGCGCCTCGTCGGCCGTCATCATGCTCATGACCATCGCCGCGATCATGGTGCCCTATCTCTATGCCGAGCTGAAGGAGCGCCGCTGATGGCCGTCGCGACCCAGGACACGGCGGTGCAGACCGGGCGCGTCGCGCGCACCTTCGTCTATCTGGTGCTCCTGCTGTTCGCGCTCTTCTACCTCCTGCCGCTCTATGTGATGGTGGTGAACTCGGTCAAACCGCTCGAAGAGATCACGGGCGGGCGGATGATGTCGCTGCCCGAGACCTTCACGCTGGCGCCTTGGGGCAGCGCGTGGTCGACCGCGCAGATCGGGGTCGAGCCGACGGGGCTGCGGCCCTATTTCATCAACTCGCTCCTGATGGTGGTGCCGGCGGTCGCGATCTCGACCGTGATCGGGGCGCTCAACGGCTATGTGCTGACGAAATGGCGCTTTCGCGGGGATACGGTCATCTTCGCGCTGATGCTTTTCGGCTGCTTCATCCCCTTTCAGATCGTGCTGATCCCGATGGCACTGGTGCTGGGCAAGCTGGGGCTGGCGGGGTCGGTGCCGGGGCTCGTGCTAGTCCACGTCGTCTACGGCATCGGCTTCACCACGCTCTATTACCGCAACTACTACGCGGCCTTTCCGACCGAGCTTGTCCGCGCGGCGATGATCGACGGGGCGGGCTTCTTCCAGATCTTCTGGCGCATCATGCTGCCCGTCTCGGGGCCGATCACGGTCGTCTCGGTGATCTGGCAGTTCACGAACATCTGGAACGACTTCCTCTTCGGCGCGTCGTTCGGGGGCACGAGCCAGCCGATGACGGTCGCGCTCAACAACCTCGTGCAGTCCTCGACGGGGGTGAAGGAATACAACGTCCATTTCGCCGGCGCGATCCTCGCCGCCCTGCCGACGCTTCTCGTCTATGTCGTCGCGGGCCGGTATTTCGTGCGCGGGCTGATGGCGGGATCGGTGAAAGGGTAGGGGATGGGATTTCTCGACATCTGCAACGTGACGAAATCCTACGGCCCCGTCGAGGTGCTGCACCGGGTCGACATCTCGGTCGAGGAGGGCGAGTTCCTCGTGCTCGTCGGGCCCTCGGGCTGCGGGAAATCGACGCTGCTGAACATGATCGCGGGGCTCGAGGGGATCACCTCGGGCGACATCGCGATCAAGGGGCGGGTGGTGAACGGGGTTCACCCCTCGAAGCGCAACATCGCGATGGTCTTCCAGTCCTACGCGCTCTATCCCAACATGACGGTGGCGCAGAACATCACCTTCGGGCTCGAGATGCACGGGGTGGCCCGGCCCGAGCGCGAGCGGGCGCTCGCCGATGTCGCGAAGCTTCTCCAGATCGACCATCTGCTCGACCGCAAGCCGGGCCAACTGTCGGGCGGCCAGCGCCAGCGCGTCGCGATGGGGCGCGCGCTCGTGCGCAACCCGGATGTCTTCCTGTTCGATGAGCCGCTCTCGAACCTCGATGCGAAACTGCGCGTCGACATGCGCACCGAGATCAAGAAGCTCCACCACAAGCTCGGCACGACCATCGTCTATGTCACCCACGACCAGATCGAGGCGATGACGCTCTCGACCCGGATCGCGGTGATGAACAAGGGCCACATCCAGCAGCTCGGCACCCCGCGCGAGGTCTATGACACCCCCGCCAACGTCTTCGTCGCGACCTTCATGGGCAGCCCCGCGATGAACATCCTGCCGGGCCGGGTGGTGATGGCGGACGGGATCGCGCAGGCCGCGCTCACGGATGCCGAGGGCCAGGTGCAGCACCTGCCGCTCGCGCAGGAAAACCTTGCCGACTGGGCGGGGCGCGAGGTTCTGTTCGGGATCCGCCCCGAGGCCATCACCGACCCCGACGGGGCGGACCGGACCTCGGGCCATATCGTGCCGTTCAGGAACCGCGTCGCCATCACCGAACCCGCGGGTGCGGACACCTTCGTCACGATGACGGCCGCGGGCCGCGACTGCATCGCCCGGATGCGCGCCGATGCCGCGGTCGCGGCGGGCGAGGTCTTCGGCTTTGCCGTCAACATGGAAAAGGCCGTCGCCTTCGACCCCGCGACCGAGGCGCGCATTCCGGGATGATGGCTGGCCGTGGTGATGCAGCACCCGCGGTGCAGCGGGAGAGCGCACAGGGGGCAGATTTCATCATCGTGGGTGGCGGATCGGCGGGTGCGGTGCTGGCCGCGCGGCTGTCGGAGGATCCGGCGTGCAGTGTGCTGCTGCTCGAGGCCGGCGGGGCCGATCGCCATCCCTTTTATCACCTGCCCGCGGGTTTTGCGAAGATGACCAAGGGCATCGGCTCGTGGGGCTGGCAGACGGTGCCGCAGCGCCATCTGGGCGGCCGGGTGCTGCGCTTTACCCAAGCCAGGGTGCTCGGCGGGGGGTCGAGCATCAACGCCCAGATCTATACCCGCGGCCACCCGCTCGATTACGAGGAATGGCGGCAGGCGGGGTGCACCGGCTGGGGGTTCGAGGATGTGCTGCCCTTCTTCCGCAAGGCCGAGGACAATGACAGCCGCTCGGGCCGCCTGCATGGCACCGGCGGGCCGCTCGGCGTCAGCCGCCCGGCGGCACCCCTGCCGATCTGCGAGGCCTTCTTTGCCGCGGGCGAGGCGGTCGGCATTCCGCGCGGCGACGATCTGGCGGGCGAGGATCCGCGCGGCCTCGGCTTCTATCAACTCACGCAGCGGCGGGCGCGGCGGTCCTCGACCTCGGTCGCCTATCTGCGCCCGGCGCGGGGGCGGGCCAACCTGCGCGTCCGCACCGGCGCCGAGGTCGCGCGCATCGTCATCGAGCAGGGCCGCGCGACGGGGGTCGAGATCGCGGGCGAGGGGGTCTTGCGCGCGACTTCGGGCGTCATCCTTGCCGCGGGGGCCATCGGATCGCCTCGGCTTCTCATGCTCTCGGGCGTGGGCGAGGCGGAGCATCTGCGCGGCCTCGGCCTTCCGGTCGTGCTCGACCAGCCGGGGGTGGGGGCGAACCTGCAGGACCATCTCGACCTCTTCACCATCGGCGAATGCACGGGGCCGCACACCTATGACCGCTACGCCCGCCCGCTGTGGTCGGCGCTCGCCGGGGTACGCTATGCGCTGACGCGGAGCGGGCCGGTGGCCTCGAGCCTCTTCGAGACGGGCGGCTTCTGGTTCGCCGACAAGGCTGCGCGTTCGCCCGACATCCAGTTCCACCTCGGGCTCGGCTCGGGGATCGAGGCGGGGGTGGCCGCGATGCCCGACGGGGGGGTCACGATCAACTCGGCCTATCTGCGGCCGCGATCGCGCGGGACGGTGCGGCTTGCCTCGGCCGATCCGCGCGCGGCACCGCTCATCGATCCGAACTATTGGGCCGACCCGCACGACCGCGCGATGTCGCTCGAAGGGCTGCGGATGGTGCGCGAGATCCTCGGGGCGGGGCCTCTCGCCCCATTCGTGCGGGCCGAGCGCCTGCCCGGCCCCGAGGTGCGGACCGAGGCCGACCTCGTGGCTTATGCGCACGCCAACTGCAAGACCGACCACCACCCGGCCGGCACCTGCCGGATGGGGGCCGATGCGGGGGCGGTCGTGGACCCGCGCCTGCGCCTATACGGGATCGAGGGCCTGCGCGTCGCGGATGCGTCGGTCATGCCCACGGTCGTGTCTTCGAACACCAATGCCGCGACGATCATGATCGCCGAGAAGGCCGCCGACATGATCCGCGCGGACATTTGAGCGGCGCGCACGCGGCCGGGAAGGCAAGGGGGGGGAAACCGGCATGGATCTTCATCTTCGCGGACGTGCCGTGATCGTGACGGGCGGGGCCTCGGGTATCGGTGCCGCAATCGCCGCGGCGCTCGTGGCCGAGGGGGCGTCCGTGACCTCGTTCGATCGCGCTGCGGGCGCGCCCGAGGGCACCGATGCCCACCTGATCGATCTGTGCGACGATGCCGCCTGCGCCGCGGCCGTCGGTGCGGTGATCGCGCGACACGGCGGCCTCTGGGGGCTGGTGAACTGCGCGGGCCGCAACGATGGCGTGGGGCTCGAGGCCGGACCCGCCGCCTTCCGCGCAGGCGTCGAACGCAACCTCGGCCACTATTACACCATGGCCCATCTGTGCCGCGCCGCGCTCATCGCGTCGCGGGGCGCGATCGTCAACGTCTCATCCAAGACGGCGCTGACGGGGCAGGGGGGCACATCGGCCTATGTCGCGGCCAAGGCGGCGCAACTGGGCCTCACGCGCGAATGGGCGGCTGAACTTGCCCCCCACGGCGTGCGCGTCAATGCCGTGCTCCCGGCCGAGGTGATGACGCCCATGTATGCCGACTGGCTCTCGACCCTGCCCGACCCGGACGCCGCGCGCGCGCGCATCGAAGCCTCCATTCCGCTCGGCCGCCGGATGACCGAACCGGCCGAGATGGCGGCGATGGTGGCTTTCCTGCTCTCGCCCCGCTCGGCGCACACCACAGGCCAGTGGATCCACGTCGATGGCGGATATGTCCACCTCGACCGCCGCTTGGGCAGCTAGGCCTCAGCCAAGCATCCGCGCCGTCATCTCGGCCAGATCGCGACTGAGCCCGGGCGCGGCCGCGATCCGCGCCAGCGCCGCGCGCATCAGCGTCTGCCGCCCGGCATCATAGCGCCGCCAGGTCTCGAACGCGGTCGACATGCGCGCCGCCGTCTGCGGGTTCAACGGATCGAGCCGGATGAGCCAGTCGGCGACAAAGCCGTATCCCGCCCCGTCGGCGCGGTGAAAGCCCGCGTGATTGCCCGCGAGCGCCCCGATCACCGCACGGAAGCGGTTGGGGTTCTTCCAGTCGAAGTCGGGCCGCGCGGCAAGCCCTGCTGCAACCTCGACCGCGCGCGCCGGGGGCGCGTGCAGGATCTGGAGCGAGAACCACTTGTCCATCACCAGCCGGTCGTGCCCCCAGCGCCGCGCGAAGGTCGCGAGCGCCTCTTCGCCCGCGCCGGCCTCGATCAGGCAGGCGAGCGCGCCGACCTCCTCGGTCATCGTCTGCGCCGCAGCGAAGACCTGCCGCGCCCGCGCACCATGGTCGAGCCGCGACAGAAGCCCGAGGCAGCCGAGCCGCAGCGCCCGCCCGCCGGCCGCGCGCGCATCCGGGCTGAACGGCCCGCGGGGAGCGAGCGCATCGACCATCGCCCCGAGCGCATCGCCCAGATGGCGCGCGAGCGCCTGCGCCATCCGCTCGCGCGCCGCGCGGATCGCGTCGGGGTCGGGCACGGTGCCGCCCGCGTGCAGCATCTGCGCGATGTCGTCCTCGGCCGGCAGCCGCAGGCAGAGCGCGCGGAACGCGGGGTCGAGCGCCTCGTCGCGCAACACGGCGGCGACGGCCGCGAGCCAGTCGGGCCCCGGCGCCGCCGCTTCGGTCACCATCCGCCCGAGGATCGTCCGCGCGAGCGCCCGCCCCGCCTCCCAGCGGTTGACCGGGTCGGTGTCATGGGCGAGCAGGAAGGCGCGGGTGCCATCCGACACCGGATGGTCGAGCACGACCGGCGCCGAAAAGCCGCGCAGCACCGAGGCCACGGGCCGCGCCGCAAGACCCGGAAACTCGAAGACCTGCTCGGCATCGGTCAGCTCCAGCACCCGCGTCGGCACCACCTCGTCGCCATTGGAGCCAAGAAGGCCCACCGCCACGGGAATGTGCAT
>JBIKVM010000004.1:0-42269 GCA_044356825.1 Limisphaerales bacterium | reverse complement strand
CCCGCGCGCGCGACCGGCCTCTGGCGTGCCGGCCCCGCGGCACAGCGGCGCGAAGTCGTGATCGGATTTTCCGCCACGAGTCTCGTGCTGAGCGATGGCCGCAGCGACGTTGTGCTGGCGCATTGGGCACTTTCCGCGCTCGTGCGGCTCAATCCCAACCGCACCCCTGCCCTTTATGCACCCGAAGCCTCGGATGAGGGGGAGACGCTCGAGATCGCCGCCCCCGACGCTGTGGCCCGGATCGAGGCGCTGCGTCGGCGCATCGCCGAGCGCAGGCCGCGCCCCGGGCGGCTCAGGCTTGTGCTCTTCGTTCTCATGGCAACCTCTGTCGCGCTGTTCGCGACCCTCTGGCTGCCGGCGGCCGTGGTGCGCCACACCTCGGAAGTCGTGCCCCCCGCATCGCGGGCCGCAATCGGGCGGGCCGCCCTTGCCGATCTGGGGCGGCTGACCGGCCCGCCCTGCGATGGCGCGATGGGGCGTGCAGCCGCGGACAAGCTCGCGCTGCGGCTCTTCGGTCCGGATGCCTATCGGATCGAGGTGCTGCGCGAAGGCCTCGGAGCGCGCGGCATGACAGCGCATCTGCCTGGGGGCCTGCTGCTCGTGGATCGTGGGCTAATCGAGAACCACGACACCCCGGAGATCCTCGCGGGCCATCTGTTGGCCGAAGCCCTCAGGGCCGAATCCGCCGACCCGCTTCCGGCGGTTCTGGACGAGGCGGGGCTGACCGCGACAACGCGGCTGCTGACGACGGGATCGCTGCCCGAGGGTGCGCTCGGCGGTCTTGCCGAATCGTTTCTGAGCCGCGCGTCCGCCGAGATCGATTCCAGCGCACTCGCCGCGCGCTTCGCCGCCGCCGGCGTTCGCGCCGACCCCTATGCGCGCGCTGTCCGCCCCGATGATCCGACGCTTGCCGCAGCCGACATCAGCCGCACCGAACCCGCGCGTCTGATCCTGCCCGACAACGACTGGGTCGCGCTGCAGGGCATCTGCATGCGCTGATCCTCAGCGCCCGATGCGCGAGAGAGTCGCCTCGAGATCGCCATAATCCGACAGGAGTGCCTCGGGCGCATGGCGCGCGACATCGCCTCCATGCGGGCCGAATGTCACGAGGACGACCGGGACGCCCGCAGCGCGCCCCGTCTCGCGGTCGGTATCGGTATCGCCAATGAGGCAGGCGCGTTCGGCATGCCCGCCCGACGCCGCGATCGCGGCGTGAAGGGGTGCGGGATCGGGCTTGCGCACCGGCAGGCTGCCCGCCCCGATCAGCCCGTGGAACCACTCGCGCACGCCGAGCGCCCCGAGCAGCGCATGGGCCAGATGGACGGGCTTGTTGGTGCAGATCCCGACCCGCGCCCCCGAGGCGCGCAGCCGCCCGACCGCCTCAGCCGCGCCGGGATAGAGCCGGGTGCGCCGCGCGATATCGCCCTCATAGGCCGCGATCAGATCGGCATACATCGCCTGCAGCCGCGCCTCGTCGGCCGAAACGCCGAGCCGGCCGAGCCCGAGCCGCAGCATCGCCCTGCCCCCGATCAGCGCGGTCGGCGCATCCTCGGGGCCGAGCGGGCGGCCGAAGCCGCCCAGCGCGAAGGCCGCATTCGCCGCCGCGAGCAGATCGCCCGAGGTATCGGCAAGCGTGCCGTCGAGATCGAAGATGACCGTGCGCATCTGGCCCCCGGACTTTCAGCCTGCAACAATCCGAAAGGCCGCGTGAAGCCCCCCGCACCCCGCCCCCTTGCGGCGCGCGCCCTCACGGGTAGAACGGGCGGGCGCCAAAGGAAAGGTCTTCCAATGTCCCTGACAGTCGTGATCCTCGCCGCCGGTCAGGGCAGCCGGATGAACTCGGACCTGCCCAAGGTGCTCCACCCGCTCGCGGGTGCGCCGATGATCGCGCATGCCCTTGCCGCCGCGGCGCGCGCAGGCGCAGGGCGGACGATCGTCGTCGCGGGCCACGGGATCGAGGCGGTCCGCGCCGCCGTCGCCCGGTTCGACCCCGAGGCGGTCGTCGTCGAGCAGGCCGAGCAGCGGGGGACGGGCCATGCCGTCGCGCAGGCCCTGCCCGCGCTGCCCGAGGGGACGGGCGATGTGCTCATCCTCTATGGCGACACGCCCTTTGTCGGCGACGACACGATCGCCGCAATGGAGGATGCGCGCGCACGCCATCCGCTGGTGATCCTCGGCTTCGAACCGGCCGATCCGGCGCGCTATGGCCGCCTTGTGACCGAGGGCGCGGCCCTTCAGGCCATTGTCGAGTGGCGCGACGCGACCGAGGCCGAGCGGGCGATCGGGCTGTGCAACTCGGGCGTGATGCGGGCGGATGCCGACCTCATCCGCCGCCTCGTGCCACGGATCGGGGCGGCGAATGCGGCCGGCGAATTCTACCTCACCGACCTTGTGGCGCTTGTGCGCGCCGAGGGGCTATCGCCGGGCTTCGTGCTCTGCCCCGAGGCCGAGACGCTCGGCATCAACACCCGCGCCGAGCTTGCCGCGGCCGAGGCCGCCTTTCAGGCCCGCGCGCGCGCCGCGGCGATGGCGGATGGCGTGACGCTGACCCAGCCCGAGACGGTCGTCTTTGCCCTCGACACGGTGATCGGGCGCGATGCGGTCATCGGCGGCCATGTCGTCTTCGGCCCCGGCGTCACCATCGAATCGGGCGCCGAGATCCTGCCGTTTTGCCATCTCGAGGGCTGCCATGTCGCCGCCGGCGCGCGCGTCGGCCCCTTCGCCCGGCTGCGGCCGGGGGCGGAGCTCGGCGGCGATGTGCATGTCGGCAATTTCGTCGAGATCAAGAACACGATCCTCGACGAAGGCGCCAAGGTCGGCCACCTGAGCTATCTGGGCGACGCCCATGTCGGCGAGGGCACGAACATCGGCGCGGGCACGATCAGCTGCAACTACGACGGCGTGCGAAAGCACCGCACCGAGATCGGGGCACACGCCTTCGTGGGGTCGGACACGATCCTCGTCGCCCCCGTGCGGATCGGCGACGGCGCGGTGACGGCCGCGGGCTCGGTCATCACCGAGGATGTGCCGGCCGGCGCGCTCGCGCTCGGGCGGGCGCGGCAGGTGACGAAGCCGGGCCTCGGGGCGCGGCTCATGCAGGCGCTGCGCGCAGCAGTGACGGGCAAGGGGGCGCGCTGATGTGCGGGATCGTCGGCATCCTCGGCGGGCACGAGGCCGCGCCGCAACTGCTCGAGGCGCTCAAGCGCCTCGAATATCGCGGCTATGACAGCGCCGGCATCGCGACGGTGAACGCGGGCCGCCTTGACCGCCGCCGCGCGACCGGCAAACTCGTGAACCTCGCCGACCTGCTGGTGCACGCCCCCCTCGCGGGCAAGGCCGGGATCGGCCACACCCGCTGGGCCACGCACGGCGCACCGACCGAACTGAACGCCCACCCGCACCGCTCGGGGCCCGTCGCGGTCGTCCACAACGGCATCATCGAGAACTTCCGCGCGCTGCGCGAGGAGCTGACCGCCGCGGGCTACGCCTTCGAATCCGAGACAGACACCGAGGCCATCGCCGTCCTCGTGCGGCGCGAGATGGACCGCGGCCTGCCGCCCCGCGCCGCCGCCGCCGCGGCCATCGCGCGCCTTCAGGGCGCCTTCGCGCTCTGCCTGCTGTTCGAGGGCGAGGACGACCTCATCATCGCCGCGCGCAAGGGCTCGCCGCTGGCGCTCGGCCGGGCGGACGGGGAGGCCTATGTCGGCTCGGACGCGATCGCGCTCGCCCCCTTCTCCGCGCGCATCACCTATCTCGAGGAAGGCGACCGCGCCGAGGTCACACGCGCGGGCTTCACGATCTTCGACGCCGCCGGCCGGCAGGTCGCGCGCCCCGAGTCCGAGATCGCCCCGGGTGCCGCACTCGCCGACAAGGGCAATTATCGCCACTTCATGGCCAAGGAGATCGACGAGCAGCCCGGCATCCTCGCCGATGCGCTGGCGCGCGCGGTCGATCCCGGGCGGGCGCGCCTCAACCTGCCGCGGGGGATGGATTTCGCGGGCGTCTCGCGCCTGACGCTCGTGGCCTGCGGGACGGCCCATTACGCCTGCATGGTCGCCAAATACTGGTTCGAGCAACTCGCGGGCCTGCCCGTCGATGTCGATATCGCCTCCGAGTTCCGCTATCGCGAACCGGTGCTCGACGGCACGGGCTGGGCGGTGTTCGTCAGCCAGTCGGGCGAGACGGCCGACACGCTGGCCGCGCTGCGCCATGCCCGCGGCAAGGTCGGGCAGACGGTCGCCGTCATCAACGTCCCGACCTCATCGATCGCGCGCGAGGCCGACCTCGTGATGCCGATCGGCGCGGGGCCGGAAATCGGCGTCGCCTCGACCAAGGCCTTCACCTGCCAGCTTCTGGCGCTCGCGCTTCTGGCGCTCAAGGCCGGCGCCGACCGTGGCCGGATCGACGCCGCGACGCTCGCCCGCCACCTCGCGGATCTCGGCACCCTCCCGGGCCTCGCCCATCAGGTGCTCGCGCGCGACGGCAGCATCGCGAGGCTCGCGGCCGAGATCGCGGCCGCGCGCGACGTCTTGTTCATGGGGCGCGGCGCGCTTTTCCCCATCGCCCTCGAAGGGGCACTGAAACTCAAGGAAATCAGCTATATACACGCCGAAGGTCAGGCGGCGGGGGAACTCAAGCACGGCCCCATCGCGCTCATTGACCCGGCCGTGCCGGTCATCGTCCTTGCTCCCCACGACGGGCTCTACGACAAGACTCTCTCGAACATGCATGAGGTCATGGCGCGCGGCGGTCGCGTCGTGCTCGTCTCTGACCCCCCCGGGATCGCGTCTTCGGGCTCCGGCAATTGGCGCCAGATCACGCTGCCCGCAGCGCCCAGCCTGCTCGCCCCGATCCTCTACACCTTGCCCATGCAGATGCTCGCCTATCACGCCGCGATCGCCAAGGGCACCGACGTCGACCAGCCACGCAACCTCGCGAAATCGGTGACGGTCGAGTAGGCGGGGGGCTGTCTGCCCCCCTGGTGCCTGCCCCCCCGAGGAGGGGGCACGCACACCCCCCGAGGATATTTTCAGACAGAAGATGGGCAGGACACCAAAGCACGGGCGCTTGCCTTAACTATTCCTCAATCTTCGGCGCGTAGCCGATATGTCACGGTACAGGCGGGGACGCCGATGACCGTGGCAGGAGATGGCGCTTCGTCCCCGTTCCGGGGGCGAAGCGTTCACTGCATCTTCTGTCTCGAAATATCCCGGGGGGAGTCCCCGCGCAGCGGGGACGGGGGGCTGGCCCCCCGACCGCTGTTTCCGCCTCTTCAGATGATGCCAGGGAGGCGCAGCCCGTGTTCGCGCGCGCTGTCTCGCGCCGTCTCGTAGCCCGCGTCCGCGTGGCGCATGACGCCCGATGCCGGATCGTTCCAGAGCACGCGCTCGAGCCGGGCCGCGGCCTCGGGCGTGCCGTCGGCGACGATGACCATGCCGGCGTGCTGCGAGAACCCCATCCCCACGCCCCCGCCGTGGTGAAGCGACACCCATGTCGCCCCCGAGGCGGTGTTGAGGAGCGCGTTCAGGAGCGGCCAGTCCGATACCGCGTCCGAGCCGTCGCGCATGCCCTCGGTCTCGCGGTTGGGGCTCGCGACCGAGCCCGAATCGAGGTGGTCGCGGCCGATGACGACGGGGGCCGACAGCTCGCCGCGCCGGACCATCTCGTTGAAGGCAAGCCCTGCGCGGTGCCGCTCGCCGAGCCCGATCCAGCAGATCCGGGCGGGCAGGCCCTGAAAGGCGATCCGCTCGGCCGCCATGTCGAGCCAGCGGTGCAGCCGCGCGTTGTCGGGGAAGATCTCCTTCATCTTGGCGTCCGTCCGGCGGATGTCCTCGGGATCGCCCGAGAGGGCGCACCAGCGGAAGGGCCCGATGCCGCGGCAAAAGAGCGGGCGGATGTAGGCCGGCACGAAGCCCGGAAAGGCGAAGGCGTCGGCGAGGCCCTCGTCGCGCGCGACCTGGCGGATGTTGTTGCCGTAATCGAGCGTCGGCACGCCCGCCTGCCAGAAGCCCACCATCGCCGCGACATGGGCGCGCATCGAGGCGCGCGCGGCGGCCTCGACCGCGGCCGGGTCCGCCTCCTGCCGGGCGCGCCAGTCGGCGACGCTCCAGCACGCGGGCAGATAGCCGTGCAGGGGGTCGTGCGCGCTCGTCTGGTCGGTGACGATGTCGGGGCGGGGGCCGCCCGCGCGCATCCGGGCCAGAAGCTCGGGGAAGACCTCGGCCGCATTGCCGATGAGGCCCACGGATTTCGCCTCGCCCGCGGCCGTCCAGCGCGCGATGATCGCGAGCGCCTCGTCAAGCGTGCGGGCCTTCTCGTCGAGGTAGCGCGTGCGCAGGCGGAAATCGATCCGCGTCTCGTCGCATTCGACGGCAAGGCAGGAAGCGCCCGCCATCACCGCCGCGAGCGGCTGCGCCCCGCCCATGCCGCCGAGGCCCGCCGTCAGGATCCAGCGGCCGCGCAGATCGCCGCCGTAGTGCTGGCGCCCGGCCTCGGCGAAGGTCTCGTAGGTGCCCTGCACGATGCCTTGCGTGCCGATGTAGATCCAGGATCCGGCCGTCATCTGGCCGTACATCATCAGGCCCTTGCGATCGAGCTCGTTGAAATGCGCCCAGGTCGCCCAGTGCGGCACGAGGTTCGAATTGGCGATGAGGACGCGCGGCGCGTCGGCGTGGGTGCGGAAGATCCCGACCGGCCGGCCCGACTGGACGAGCAGCGTCTCGTTGCTCTCGAGCGCGCGCAGGGCGGCGCAGATGCGGTCGAAATCCTCCCATGTCCGGGCCGCCCGCCCGATGCCGCCATAGACCACGAGCTCGTGCGGGTTCTCGGCCACGTCGGGGTGGAGGTTGTTCATCAGCATCCGCAGCGCCGCCTCGGTCTGCCACGAGCGGCAGCTGCGCTCGGGACCGGTGGGCGGATAGACGTCGCGGATGTTGTGGCGGGGGTTCGTCATGGCTCAGCCTTTCAGGTCGGGGGCGAGGTCCGCGAGGCGGGCAAGTGCGGCGGCAAGGGCGGGTCGGATGCGGCCCGCGCGGTCGGGGCTGTAGGCGAAGGGCGGCTGCTCGGTCTCGAGATAGGCCGATTGCGCAATCTCCATCTGGATCGCGTGCACGCCCGTGGCGGGCCGGCCGTAGTGGCGGGTCGTCCAGCCGCCCTTGAAGCGGCCGTTGATGACATGGGTGAAACCCGCCGCCCCGGCACAGACCGCCTGCACGGCGGCGGTGATGCGGCCATCGCAGCTTGCCCCGTCGGCGGTGCCGATGTTGAAGTCGGGCAGCACCCCCTCAAAGAGGAAGGGGATGCGCGAGCGGATCGAGTGGCAATCCCACAAGATCGCGACGCCGTGGCGCGCGCGCACCCGCGCGATCTCGGCGGCAAGCGCCGCGTGATAGGGGGCGTGGAAGGCCGCGAGGCGCGCCGCCGCGTCGGCGGGTGTCGGGGGCGCATCCCAGATCGGGCGGCCGTCGAAATCCGTCTCGGGGATGAGGCCGGTGGTGTTCTGCCCGGGATAGAGGCTCGCGCCGTCGGGGGGACGGTTGGCGTCGATGACATAGCGGTGGAAGGTCGCGCGCACCACCGTCGCATCCGGGGCGAGCCCCGCGTAGAGCGCATCGATGTGCCAGTCCGCATCGGCAAGCGTGCGCCCGAGCGGGTTGAGGCGGGCGCGGACCTCGGGCGGCAGGAACATCCCGCCATGCGGCATCCCGAGGATGATCGGCCCCGCGCCGCGGGTGACCTCGACCGGGGTCATGCCACGATCCCCCCCACCGCATCCTCGAGCGCGCCCGACCGCACGAGGTCGGCCGCCGCCGCGATGTCGGGCGCGAGGCTGCGGTCGGGGCCGAGCGCGGGCGAGACGGCGCGGATCGCGGCGATGGCCTGCGCGAGCCGCGGCGAGGTCGCGAGCGGGGCGCGAAAGCCGATCCCCTGCGCCGCCGCCAGCGCCTCGATCCCGAGGATATGGGCGAGGTTGGCGTTCATCCGGGCCAGCCGGCGCGCGCCATGCGCCGCCATGCTGACATGATCCTCCTGATTGGCCGAGGTGGGGGTCGAATCGGTCGAGCAGGGATTGGCGAGGTGCTTGTTCTCGCTCATCAGCGCGGCCGAGGTCACCTCGGCGATCATGAAGCCCGAATTGAGGCCCGGGTCGGGCGTGAGGAACGGGGGCAGATCGAAGCTCAGCGTCGGATCGACCATGAGGGCGATGCGCCGCTGCGCGATCGCGCCCGTCTCGGCGATCGCGAGCGCGATGAGGTCGGCGGCGAAGGCCACCGGCTCGGCGTGGAAGTTCCCGCCCGAGACGATCTGCCCGTCGCCGAGCACGAGCGGGTTGTCGGTGACGGCGTTCGCCTCGATCCCGAGCGTGCCCGCCGCCATCGCGAGCAGGTCGAGCGCCGCCCCCACCACCTGTGGCTGGCAGCGGATGCAATAGGGGTCCTGCACGCGGGTGTCGTCCTCGCGGTGGCTTTCGCGGATTTCCGATCCCGCCATCAGCGCGCGCATCGCCGCCGCGGCCGCGATCTGGCCGGGCTGGCCGCGCAGCGCGTGGATCTCGGGTTCGAGCGGCGCGGTCGAGCCCATGACTGCATCGGTCGTGAGGCACGCGGTGATGAGCGAGGCGCGCGCCGCGCGCCGCGCGTCAAAGAGGCCCGCGAGCGCGCAGGCGGTCGAGAACTGCGTCCCGTTGATGAGGGCGAGCCCCTCCTTGGCCCCGAGCGTGACGGGCGCGAGGCCCGCCGCCGCCAGCGCCGCCCCCCCCGGCATCCGCCGCCCGCCGACCGTTGCCTCGCCCTCGCCGATCATCACCGCGCCGAGATGGGCAAGCGGCGCGAGGTCGCCCGACGCCCCGACCGAGCCCTGCGCCGGGATCACGGGCGTCACCCCGGCCGCGAGCATGTCCTCGAGCAGCGCGATCATCTCCCACCGCACGCCCGAGGCGCCGCGCCCGAGGCTCAGCGCCTTCAGCGCCATCATGAGCCGCACGGTCGGCTCATCGAGCGCCTCGCCCACCCCGCAGGCGTGCGACAGGATCAGGTTGCGCTGCAGCGCCGCCGTGTCGGCCGCCGCGATCCGGCGCGAGGCGAGCTTGCCAAAGCCCGTGTTGACGCCATAGACCGCCGTCGCCCCGCCCGCGGCCTGCGCGACCCGGGCTGCCGCGGCCTCGACCGCGGGCCGCGCCGCCCGGTCGATCCGGGCGGCGCGGCTTTCCCGCCAGAGCGTCTCGAGCGTCGCAAGATCCGCCGCCCCGGGCGTCAGCACCACCGTCATTCCCCAGCCCCCGCAAAGATCCGCCGCGCCAGCGGGTTGAAGCCGATCCGATAGGCGAGTTCCGCGGGATCCTGCGCCTCCCACAGGCAGAGGTCGGCGCGCATGCCTGCCGAAATCGTCCCGCAATCGCCGAGCCCGAGCGCCCGCGCCGCATGCACCGTCACCCCCGCGAGCGCCTCGGCCGGCGTCAGGCCGAAAAGTGTCGCGCCCATGTTCATCGCGATGAGGATCGAGGCGAGCGGCGAGGATCCCGGGTTGCAATCGGTCGCGAGCGCCATCGCGACGCCGGCCGCGCGAAAGGCCGCGACCGGCGGCGCGCGCCGTTCGTGCAGCGTGTAGAAGGCGCCCGGCAGCAGCACCGCCACCGTCCCCCCCGCCGCCATCGCCGCGGCATCGGCCTCGGTCGCATATTCCAGATGATCGGCCGAGAGCGCCCCCGCCCGCGCCGCGAGCGCCGCGCCCCCGAGATGGCTCAGCTGCTCGGCATGGAGCTTGACCGGCAGGCCGAGCGCGCGCGCCTCGGCAAAGAGCCGCCCCACTTCGGCGGGGGCAAAGGCGATCCCCTCGCAAAAGGCATCGACCGCATCGACCAGCCCCTCGGCATGGGCCGCGCGCAGCGCCGGGATGCAGACGGCATCGAGATAGTCTCCCGCCCGGCCGCGATATTCGGGCGGCACGGCATGGGCGCCGAGAAAGGTCGTGCGGATCCGCACCGGCCGCAGCCGGCCGAGCGCGCGCGCCGCGCGCAGCATCCGCAGCTCGGTGTCGTGGTCGAGCCCGTAGCCCGATTTCACCTCGACCGTCGCCACCCCCTCGGCGATCAGCGCATCGAGCCGCGGCAGCGCCTGCGCGACGAGCGCGGCCTCGTCCGCGGCCCGTGTCGCCGCGACGGTCGAGAGGATCCCGCCCCCCGCCGCCGCGATCTCGGCGTAACTCGCGCCCGACTGGCGCATCTCGAATTCGCGCGCGCGGTGGCCGGCGTGGACGATGTGGGTGTGGCAATCGATGGGCGCGGGGGTCACAAGCCGCCCGCCTGCGTCCGTGGCAGGCCAGCCCGCGAAGGCCGATGGCAGGTCGGCGGCAGGGCCCGCCCAGCGGATGCGCCCGCCCTCGATCGCGACCGCGCCGCGCGGCACGAGGCCATAGCCCCCGCCCGTCATGGTGGCGAGGGTGGCGTTGCCGATCACCTCTCGGGGCAGGTCGGGCATCTTGATTTCCTCCGGCGCCTCTGGAATATGTCTGCACATAATCACGCTGTCAACGGGGCGGAAATGCGGGTGATCTGGTGCGGGTGATCTGGGCAGGGCAGGTCCTTCTGCCGGAGGGATGGGCCGAGGGCGTCGCGATCGCGATCGACGCCACGGGGCGGATCGCCGAGGTCTCGCGCCCCCCTGCCCCGCCGCCCGGGGCCGAGGCGCGCGCAGTCGTGCTGCCCGCGCCCGCGAACCTGCACTCGCACGCCTTCCAGCGCGCCATGGCGGGGCTGACCGAGCGGCGCGGCCCCGATCCGCGCGACAGTTTCTGGACGTGGCGGCAGCTCATGTTCCGCTTTCTCGACCGGCTTTCGCCCGACGACATCGCGGCCATCACCGCCTTCGCCCAGATGGAGATGCTGCGGGCGGGCTTTGCCGCCGTGGCTGAGTTCCACTATCTCCACCACGCGCCCGGCGGGGTGCCCTATGCCGACCCGGCCGAGACGAGCGCGCGCATCGTGGCGGCCGCGGCCGAGACGGGGATCGGCCTCATGCTCCTGCCCGTGCTCTATGAACAGGGCGGCTGCGACGGCCGCCCGCTCGGCCCCGGGCAGGTGCGCTTCGGCTCAACCCCCGACGCCTTCGCCCGGCTGGCCGAGGGGGCCGAGCGCGCGCTGGCCCCGCTGCCCGCCGACCGGGGCTTCGGGATCGCGCCCCACAGCCTGCGCGCGGTCAGCGTCGCGGGCCTTGCGGCCGCAGTGGCGCTGCGGCCCGACCGGCCGATCCACATGCACCTCTCGGAACAGCCCGCCGAGGTGGCCGAGGTGCTGGCCGCGCGCGGCGCGCGCCCGGGCGCGTGGCTTCTGGAGGCGCATGACGTCGGGCCGCGCTGGTGCCTCATCCACGCCACGCACCTTGATGCGTCCGAGATCGCGGGGCTCGCGCGGTCGGGCGCGGTGGCGGGGCTCTGCCCGATCACCGAATCCTCGCTCGGCGACGGGATCTTCGCCGCGACCGCCTGGCGCGCGTCGGGCGGAGCGGCGGGGGGCGCGATCGGGATCGGCACCGACAGCAACATCCGCCTGTCGCTGGCCGAGGAGCTGCGCACGCTCGAATACTCGCAGCGCCTGCGCGACGGGGCGCGCGCGGTCCTGGCCGAGCCCGACCGCTCGACGGGCCGGGTGCTATACGACACGGCGCTTGCGGGCGGGGCGCAGGCGCTCGGGCGGGCGACGGGCGCGATCGCGCCGGGGCTCTGGGCCGATCTCCTGGCGCTCGATGCCGAGGCGCCGGACCTCGCGGGCCGCAGGGGCGATGCGATCCTCGATGCCTTCGTCTTTGCGGGCGACAATGCGATGGTGCGCGACGTGTGGGCGGCGGGGCGGCATGTGATCGCGGACGGCCACCACGCGGCCGAGGCGCGGATCACGGCCGCCTATCGCGCCGTGATGGCGCGCCTGCTCGGGGCCTGAGGATGGACTGGCAGGGCATCCGGGCCGAGGTGCTGCGCCGGATCGAGGCGCGCGACTATCCGCCGGGCGGGTCGATCCCGAACGAGGCCGACCTCGCGGCCGAATTCGGCTGCGCGCGCGCCACCGTCAACCGCGCGCTGCGCGAACTTGCGCGCGCCGGCCGGATCGAGCGGCGGCGCAAGGCCGGCACGCGCGTGCCGCTCGCCCCCGTGCGGCAAGCGGTGCTGTCGATCCCGATCATCCGCCACGACATCGCGGCGCGGGGCCTCGCGCCCGGATACCGGCTGATCTCGGCCGCGCTCGGGCGGCCCGACGCCGCGACGCGCGCAGCGCTCGAGGCGGGCGCGGGGCCGGCGGCGGCGCACCTGTGGCATGTCGTGGGGCTGCACACGGGCGACGGCGCGCCCTTCGTGCTCGAGGATCGCTGGATCAACCCCGAGGCCGTGCCGGACCTCGGCCCCGAGAGCTTCGCCGCGATCAGCGCCAACGAATGGCTGGTCGCGCATGCGGGCTTCAGCGCGGGCCGCATCGCCTTTGGCGCCGTGAGCGCCACGCCCGCCACCGCCCGGCTGCTCGGCTGCGCCCCGGCGGCCCCCCTGCTGCGGCTGACGCGCACGACCCGGTCGGGGCCGCGCCCCGTCACCCTCGTGCGGCTGAGCTATGCGCCCGGGCACGAGATCGCGACGGGCTTCTGAGGGGTGCGTTGCGGGAGTGACCCAAAGCGGCTAGAAACCGCGCGAGGTTGCGACATTGGAGGCGACGATGGCGGCGGCAGGATCGGAGCGGCTGAGCGTCGCCGTCTTTTCCTTCAACCGCGGCCCCTATCTCGCGCAGTGCCTCGCCTCGATCGCGCGCCACATGCCGGGCGTGCCGGTCAGCGTCCACGACGACAACAGCACCGACCCCGAGACCTGCGCGCTGCTCGGGCGCCTCGATGTGCCAGTGATCCAGCCCACCCGGACAGGCACGACGCTTCTTGGCGGACTTTACAACAACATGCAGGCCGCCCTTGATGCGGCGCGCACCGAGTGGATCTTCTTTCTGCAAGACGACATGCAGATCGTGCGCGATGTCGGACCCGAGGACTACCGCTGCATCGCAGCGCTCTTTGAGGCCGATCCCACCCGGGCGTTCGTGCAACCGCTCTTCATGAAGGAGGCGCTGGCGGCCAAGTTCGAGCGCGAACTCGTGCCGCTCGGGTCGCTGCGGGCCTATGGACGCGCGCCGGAGATCGACCGGGGCCGCGCTCGTTACCCCTATTCGGATGTCTCGATTGCCCATGTCGGGCGTCTGCGCGCAGCCGGCTGGCAGTTCCGCCAGCAAGAGCGTCTCTGCGAGGACGAGGCGCGGCGGCTCTTTTCCGACATGCCGTTCCTAGGCGACCCCTTCGCCTTCTACTGCCCCGAGGTGCCCTGCTATCGCAACCGCACCCGCACGCTCTCGGGCCGCATCGCAGGAGCGGTGCTCGATGCGAGGACAAAGGGCTATCATCCGATGACCGCAGACCAGATCAGCGCGTTGTGCGCCCGGCCGATCGGTCGGTTTCCCTATGCCGAGGACCATCTGACCCCGACCGATCCGAATGTGCGCCGGCCCTTTGTCTATCAGGATTTCCAGGCGCGCGGCTGGCTGCGCCCCCTCGCCGAGGTTGAGCGTCTGTGGATGTCGGGACGGCGGCGGATCCGACGCTGGCGCGACCGGCTGCGCCGCGCCCCGGGATGAACGGCCCCTCCCGGTTCTGGCGTGGCCTGTTCAACCTCGACCGGACCGAGTCGCGGCAGGGTGATGTCGTCTTGCACGCCCGCCACCCGGTGCTGAGCGACCTTGCCGAGATGCTCACGGGTCCGGGTTTTGCGCTTCCGCAGGGGCAGCCGGTGCGGGTGATGGTGGGGGTGCATGGATTTGCGCGCCGCATCCTGCCCGGAGGCCTCAGGATCGGGATGCAGACCGAGCAGCTTGCCGATGCGACAGGCAAACCGCTCTGGGGGGCGCGCGCGGTCGCGGGTCCGGGGCGCGGACTGGGCCGGCAATTGCGCCGGCATGCCGCGTTGATCGATCTCGCGCCCGAGAACCGACCGGCCTATGCGAGCCTCGGCGAGGCGGCGCTGCGGCGGGTGGTCTTCGGCCCCTTCCTCTTTCCCGATATCCCGCCTGCCTTCGAACCCGGCACGGGGGCGGATCTGGTCTTCTTCGGCGCGCTGAACGACCGGCGACGGGCACTGCTGCGGGCCATCGCCGAACGGCGGCCGGTGAAGATCCTGCCCGAGGGCACACACGGGGCGGCGCTGCGCGCGGCAATCGCCCCGGCGGCGGGCGTCCTAAACCTGCACTTCGCCGACGGGATCTATACCGAGGGGCCACGGCTGCTGGTGGCGTTGCTCGCAGGCAAGCCCGTGTTCTCGGAACAGCTTGCCCCCCCGCTGGCGTGCGGGACCGACTATCTCACACCCGAGGAGATTGCCTCGGCAGACCGGCGCGCGGCCGTCTTCGCCGCCTTCCGCGACGGTTTCGCCCGCAGGCACCGCTTCTCCGAGGCACTCGGACACGCCATAGCGCGCCCGGCAGACTGATCAGGCCTCGGGGATGGGCAGCGCCGTCGTCGCCTTGATTTCCTGCATCGAGAGGAGCGCGGTGACGTTGTGGATCTTCACCTGCGCGATGAGGGCCTGATAGAATTCGTCATAGGCGCGCGCGTTCCTGACCTGGACCTTCAGGATATAGTCGATGTCGCCCGCGAGGCGGTGCGCCTCGAGCACCTCGGGGCGGGCGCGGACGGCATCGAGAAAGCGGCGCTGCCAGTCGGCCTCGTGTTCGGAGGTGCGGATCAGCACGAAGAAGCAGGCCTCGAGCCCGAGCGCCTCGGCATCGAGGACCGCGCATTCGCGCAAGATGATGCCGGCCTCGCGCATGCGGCGGATGCGGTTCCAGACCGGGGTCTTGGAGGAGCCGACCTTGCGCGCGATGTCATCGAGCGACTGGGCCGAATCGGCCTGCAATTCAGCGAGGATGCGGCGGTCGAGGGGGTCGAGCGTCTGGGCCATGGCGGAACTTCGTTTCAACTCAGGAAGTTATCTGGGCCATTCTGCACCTTTGGCAAGAGGTTTCCCGCTGTTAGCGGAAAATCCTTCCGTTTGCGAGGGTGGTGGCGCACGACTCACATGGCGGGTTCCGGTCGCGACGCGTGGGGTGTAACGTGCGATGCGGATTCCGAGACAGAAGGCCTGCCCCTTGCCAGAGACCCAGACAGCCGACGCCCCCCGCACCCTTGCCCTGCCCGACGCCCAGACGGTGACGGCGGTGCGCCACTGGACCGACCGCCTCTTTTCCTTCCGCGTCACCCGGCCGCGCACGCTGCGCTTCCGCTCGGGCGAGTTCGTGATGATCGGGCTGCCGGGCGATGACGGGAGGCCGATCCTGCGGGCCTATTCGATCGCCTCGCCCGCATGGGACGAGGAGCTCGAATTCTACTCGATCAAGGTGCCCGACGGGCCGCTGACCTCGCGGCTCCAGCACATCCGGCCGGGCGACCAGATCATCCTGCGCCCCAAGCCCGTGGGCACGCTCGTGCTCGATGCGCTGAAGCCGGGCGGGCGGCTGTGGTTCCTCGCGACCGGGACGGGGATCGCGCCCTTCGCCTCGCTGATGCGCGACCCCGAGACCTATGAGCGGTTCGGGCAGGTCATCATGATGCACACCTGCCGCGAGGAGGCGGAACTGGCCTATGGGCGCGACCTGATCGTGGCGCTCGCCGACGACCCGCTGGTGGGCGAGGCGGCGGCGGGGCGGCTGCTCTATTACCCGACGACGACGCGCGAGGCGGGGCCCCGGATGGGGCGGATCACCGACAACCTGACCTCGGGCAAGGTACTGGCCGATCTCGGCCTTGCGCCTTTCGACCCGGCGGCGGACCGCGCGATGGTCTGCGGGAGCCTCGCCTTCAACGTCGACGTCAAGGCCGTGCTCGAGGGCTTGGGGTTGCGCGAGGGCGCCAATTCCGACCCGCAGGAATACGTCGTCGAGAAAGCCTTCGTCGGCGACGGGATCTGAGCGCGCATCAATCGGCTTGAACGGGCGGCGGCGGAAGACTACTCTGCACCGCCCGTAACAAGCAAGGAGACCGGCCATCGCCCGCAGACCTCACAATGCCCCGCCACAGCGCGAGACGGGGCCGCGCGTCAACGAACGCATTCGCTGCCCCGAGATCCGCCTGATCGGCGCGGACGGCGACAACATCGGGGTGGTGAGCCCTTCGCGCGCCCTCGACATGGCAATCGCGGCCGGGCTCGATCTGGTCGAGATTTCGCCCAACGCCGAACCGCCCGTGTGCAAGATCATGGACTTCGGCAAGTTCAAGTATGAACAGCAAAAGCGCGAAGCCGAGGCGCGCCGCAAGCAGAAGATCATCGAGATCAAGGAAATCAAGTTCCGCCCCGGAACCGACACGCACGACTACGAGGTCAAGATGCGCTCGGTCATGCGGTTTCTCGAGGAAGGCGACAAGGTCAAGATCACGCTGCGCTTCCGCGGACGCGAAATGGCGCACCAGGAACTCGGGGTCGAACTCCTGAACCGCGTGGCCTCGGATGTCGCCCAGGCCGGCAAGGTTGAGTCGATGCCCAAGCTCGAGGGGCGTCAGATGGTGATGATGATCGCTCCGAAATAGGGCCCGCATGATGCGACGGGCGGGGGCGAGTTCGCGGTTGAACTCCCCCGCCCGAGCGATTAGATCGCCTTGCAGCGGAGGTCCCCATGGCACGCATCAACCCTGTCCAGTTCCTGCGCGAAGTGCGCTCGGAATCCAGCAAGATCGTCTGGCCGAACCGGCGCGAGGTGCTGATCACCACCGGTATGGTGTTCATCATGGCGACGATCACCTCCATCTTCTTCTTTCTGGTCGACCTCGTGATCCGCTCGGGGTTGTCGGGTATCCTCGGGCTGTTCGACTGAGGGCGGATGCCCCTTGCACTTGGGGCGCCGGGGCGATATCGCCGCAGGCAAAACATCCGTGAGCCACGCCCCGATTCGGGGCGGGCGCATGTCTGTTTCTCTGCGGACGGGAAACGGGCGGGCGGAAGAAGAAGGTGGCAACGGCATGGCGAAGCGTTGGTATTCGGTGAGCGTCCTCTCGAACTTCGAGAAGAAGGTCGCCGAACAGATCCAGAAATCGGTAGCCGAGGCCGGTCTTCAGGACGAAATCGAGGAAGTGCTGGTGCCGACCGAAGAGGTGCTCGAGGTCCGGCGCGGCAAGAAGGTGACGTCGGAACGGCGCTTCATGCCGGGCTACGTGCTCGTGCGGATGGAGATGTCGAACCGCGGCTATCACCTCATCAGTTCGATCAACCGCGTGACGGGGTTCCTCGGGCCGCAGGGCAAGCCGATGCCCATGCGCGACGACGAGGTGAACGCGATCCTCAACCGCGTCGCCGAGGGCGAGGTGGCGCCGCGCAACCTCATCCGCTTCGACATCGGCGAGCGGGTGAAGGTCACCGACGGCCCCTTCGAGGGGTTCGACGGCATGGTCGAGGGCGTGGACGAGGCGGCCAACCGCCTCAAGGTGTCGGTGTCGATCTTCGGACGCGCGACGCCGGTCGAGCTGGAATTCACGCAGGTGTCCAAGGGCGCCTGACGTGCGTGCGTGGGAGGCGCGCCGGGGCGGTGTCCCGGCAGACCGGACCACTAAACCTGAACCCCGCCACCGCGCGGGACGGTGAGAAGGAGACGGCCAGATGGCCAAGAAGGTAATGGGGCAGGTCAAGCTGCAGGTGAAGGCCGGTCAGGCCAACCCCTCACCCCCCGTCGGCCCCGCGCTCGGTCAGCGCGGGATCAACATCATGATGTTCGTCAAGGAATTCAACGCGCGCACGGCCGATATCGAGCCGGGCACGCCGACGCCCGTGATCATCACCTACTACCAGGACAAGTCGTTCAGCCTCGAACTGAAGACGGCGCCCGCGTCCTACCTGCTCAAGAAGGCCGCCGGTCTGAAGCCCGTGGGCAAGCGCAACCGCGCGAAGGGCTCTTCGCGCCCGGGCCGCGACGTGGCGGGCAAGGTGACAGTTGCGCAGATCCGCCAGATCGCGGAGGCGAAGATGAAGGATCTCAACGCCAACTCGATCGAGGCGGCGATGCAGATCATCCTCGGTTCGGCCAAGTCGGCCGGCATTGCGGTGGAGGGCTGAGCATGGCACGCACGGGCAAGCGGCTTCGCGCCGCGCAGACAGCCTTCGCCGGCAAGTCGCACCTGCCGCTCGATCAGGCGGTGGCACTCGTCAAGGCGAACGCCTCGGCCAAGTTCGATGAGACGGTCGAGATCGCGATGAACCTCGGCGTCGATCCGCGCCACGCCGACCAGATGGTCCGCGGCGTCGTGACGCTGCCGAACGGCACCGGCAAGACGGTGCGCGTGGCGGTGTTCGCGCGTGGCGCCAAGGCCGACGAGGCGCGCGCCGCGGGTGCCGACATCGTGGGAGCCGAGGATCTGATGGAGACGATCCAGGGCGGGAAGATCGATTTCGACCGCTGCATCGCGACCCCTGACCTCATGCCGCTCGTCGGGCGGCTGGGCAAGATCCTCGGTCCGCGCAACCTGATGCCGAACCCCAAGGTCGGCACGGTGACGATGGACGTCAAGACGGCCGTCCAGGCGGCCAAGGGCGGCGAGGTGCAGTTCAAGGTCGAGAAGGCCGGGATCATCCACGCCGGCGTCGGCAAGGCCTCGTTCGATGCCGATAAACTCGCGCAGAACGTGCGCGCCTTCGTCGAGGCCGTGACGCGGGCCAAGCCGTCGGGGGCGAAGGGGACCTATCTCAAGAAGGTCTCGATCTCCTCGACGATGGGGCCGGGCGTGAGCGTCGATCTGGCCTCTGCGACGGGGAACTGACCCGCGCAGGCGGTCGCAAGGTATCGCCGCCAGCGATGGCGGTGGAAGATGGCGGGGCGCTCGCGCCCCGTCCTGTCCGAGACGGAGGGTGCACCCGCCCGGGTGCTCAATATCCTTCCCGAGACGGGGAACGGGCGAAGGTCGGGGCACGAAACTGCCTCGGGCGATCTCGGGACCCGGACAACGGACCCGACGTCGCGGGCTTCGGCCCGCGGCAGACTGAGCCGGGGGATTTCCCCCAAACTTGGAGTGAACCGTGGACAGAGCACAAAAGGAAAAGGTGGTCGAGGAACTCGGCCAGATTTTCGCAAGCTCGGGTGTCGTGGTGGTTGCCCGCTACGAAGGTCTGACGGTTGCCCAGATGCAGGACCTGCGCGCGCAGATGCGCGAAGTGGGCGGGTCCGTGCGTGTGGCCAAGAACCGGCTCGCCAAGATCGCCCTCGAAGGCAAGCCCTGCGCCGGTATCGGCGGGCTGCTGACAGGGATGACCGTGTTTGCCTATTCCGAGGACCCCGTCGCAGCAGCGAAGGTGGCCGAGGCCTATGCCAAGAAGACGGAGAAATTCGTCATCGTCGGCGGGGCAATGGGCAATGCGGTTCTGGACAAGGCCGGCGTGACGGCCGTGGCCTCGATGCCCTCGCGCGAGGAGCTCATCAGCTCCATCGTCGCGTGCATCGGCGCCCCGGCGGCGGGCCTTGCCGGAGCGATCGGCGCGCCGGCGGCGAATATCGCGGGCATCCTCAAGACCATCGAGGAACGCGAAGCCGCCTGAGGCGACACTGGACAACCCCGGACCGGAGGCGGGACATAGACCGCGGCACCGGACCCCAACCTGAACGGAATGGAACAAGACAATGGCTGATCTGAACAAACTCGCCGAAGAGATCGTGGGCCTCACGCTGCTGCAGGCTCAGGAACTCAAGCAGATCCTCAAGGACAAGTACGGCATCGAGCCCGCCGCCGGCGGCGCAGTGATGATGGCCGGCCCCGCCGCTGCGGCGGCGGCTGCCCCGGCCGAAGAGGAAAAGACCGAATTCGACGTCGTCCTCGTCGAAGCGGGCGCCAACAAGATCAACGTCATCAAGGAAGTCCGCACGATCACGGGTCTTGGCCTCAAGGAAGCCAAGGACCTCGTCGAAGCGGGCGGCAAGGTCAAGGAAGCGGCCAACAAGGCCGATGCCGACGCCATCAAGAAGAAGCTCGAGGAAGCCGGCGCGAAGGTCGAGCTGAAGTGACCTCACCCCCCCGGGCGGCGCGCAGGCGCCGCGTGCGGGGGCACAGACACGGGGCCGGGCGCGCCATCGCATGCCCGGCCCGCGCCGCCTTCGCGGCCTTGGCCCGCAAGCCGCCCCCGACGGGGCGTTTTCCGGGGAAAGGTCGGGGTTCGGGCGCCGGTCGAAGGGACGACCGGCAGGAATTGAACCCACTGCCCAGTCGCACGCAGCGCGTGCGTCCGGCCCGCGTCCCGGCGGTCCGGCGCAGCGCACAGACGAAAGGTGACCACCAGAATGGCACAGGCATATGTCGGCCAGCGGCGCATCCGCCGCTATTTCGGCAAGATCCGTGAAGTCCTCGAGATGCCGAACCTCATCGAGGTTCAGAAATCCTCCTACGACCTGTTCCTCGAGTCGGGCGAGTCCGGCACGCACGAGGACGACGAGGGGATTCAGGGCGTGTTCCAGTCGGTGTTCCCGATCAAGGACTTCAACGATCAGGCCGTGCTCGAGTTCGTGAAGTACGAACTCGAGAAGCCGAAATATGATGTCGACGAGTGCATGAACCGCGACATGACCTATGCCGCGCCCCTGAAGGTGACGCTGCGGCTGATCGTGTTCGATGTGAACGCCGATACCGGCACCCGCTCGGTCAAGGACATCAAGGAGCAGGATGTCTACATGGGCGACATGCCGCTCATGACCTCGAACGGCACCTTCGTCATCAACGGCACCGAGCGCGTCGTGGTGAGCCAGATGCACCGCAGCCCGGGCGTCTTCTTCGACCACGACAAGGGCAAGACCCATTCCTCGGGCAAGCTGCTGTTCGCCTGCCGGATCATCCCCTATCGCGGATCGTGGCTTGATTTCGAGTTCGACGCCAAGGACCTCGTCTATTCCCGCATCGACCGTCGCCGCAAGCTGCCGGTGACGACGCTGCTCTATGCCCTCGGGATGGATCAGGACGCGATCATGGCGTCCTATTACGACACGGTCACCTACCGGCTCGAGAAGGGCAAGGGCTGGGTCACCAAGTTCTTCCCCGAGCGCGTGCGCGGCACGCGCCCGCCCTATGATCTGGTCGATGCCGCGACCGGCGAGGTGATCTGCAAGGCCGGCGACAAGATGACGCCGCGCATGGTCAAGAAGCTCATGGACGAGGGCAAGGTGCGCGAACTCCTCGTGCCCCACGACCGCATTCTCGGCCGCTTCGTTGCCCGCGACATCATCAACGAGGAAACGGGCGAGATCTGGGTCGAGGCCGGCGACGAGCTGACCGAAGAGCGCGACCGCGACGGCGCGGTGAAGGGCGGCACGGTCAAGCTGCTGATCGAGCGCGGCATCACCGAGATCCCGGTTCTCGACATCGACGGGATCAACGTCGGCCCCTACATCCGCAACACGATGCACGCCGACAAGAACCTCAACCGCGAGACGGCGCTGCTCGACATCTACCGCGTCATGCGCCCGGGCGAGCCTCCGACGCTCGACGCGGCGGCGACGCTTTTCGACACGCTCTTCTTCGACAGCGAGCGCTATGACCTTTCGGCCGTGGGTCGCGTCAAGATGAACATGCGCCTCGATCTCGACGCGCCCGACACGCACCGCACGCTGCGGCGCGAGGACATCATCGCCTGCATCAGGGCCCTCGTGGAACTCCGCGACGGCAAAGGGGAAATCGACGACATCGACCACCTCGGCAACCGCCGCGTGCGCTCAGTCGGCGAGCTGATGGAGAACCAGTATCGGGTCGGCCTGCTCCGGATGGAGCGCGCGATCCGCGAGCGGATGTCGTCTGTCGAGATCGACACGATCATGCCGCAGGACCTCATCAACGCCAAGCCGGCTGCGGCGGCGGTGCGCGAGTTCTTCGGCTCGTCGCAACTCTCGCAGTTCATGGACCAGACGAACCCGCTCTCGGAAGTCACCCACAAGCGCCGCCTCTCGGCGCTCGGGCCGGGGGGCCTCACGCGCGAGCGGGCGGGTTTCGAGGTGCGCGACGTCCACCCCACCCATTATGGCCGGATGTGCCCGATCGAGACGCCCGAAGGGCAGAACATCGGCCTCATCAACTCGCTCGCGACGTTTGCGCGGGTGAACAAGTATGGCTTCATCGAGACCCCCTATCGCAAGGTGCGCGACGGCAAGGTGACGGACGACGTCGTCTATCTGTCGGCGACCGAAGAGATGCGCCACACCGTCGCGCAGGCCAACGCCCAGCTCGATGCCGAAGGGCGCTTCGTGAGTGACCTCATCTCGACCCGAAAGGGCGGCGAGTTCATGCTCAACCCCGCCGACACGGTCGATCTGATCGACGTGAGCCCCAAGCAACTCGTCTCGGTCGCGGCCTCGCTGATCCCGTTCCTCGAGAACGACGACGCCAACCGCGCGCTGATGGGCTCGAACATGCAGCGCCAGGCGGTGCCGCTCTTGCAATCCGATGCCCCCTTCGTCGGCACCGGCATCGAGGCGGTGGTCGCGCGCGACTCGGGTGCTGCCATCATGGCGCGGCGCGCGGGCGTGATCGATCAGGTGGACGCGACGCGCATCGTCGTGCGCGCGACCGAAATGCTCGAACCCGGCGAGCCGGGCGTCGACATCTACCGGCTGCGCAAGTTCAAGCGGTCGAACCAGTCCTCGTGCATCAACCAGCGCCCGCTCGTGACGGTGGGCCAGCAGGTCGCGCGCGGGCAGGTTGTCGCTGACGGCCCCTGCACCGACATGGGCGAGCTCGCGCTCGGCCGCAATGTGGTCGTGGCCTTCATGCCGTGGAACGGCTACAACTACGAGGATTCGATCCTCATTTCCGAGCGCATCCTGCGCGACGACGTCTTCACCTCGATCCACATCGAGGAATACGAGGTCGCCGCCCGCGATACCAAGCTCGGGCCCGAAGAGATCACCCGCGACATCCCGAACGTGGGCGAAGAGGCGCTGCGCAACCTCGACGAGGCGGGCATCGTCTACATCGGCGCCGAAGTGCAGCCGGGCGACATCCTCGTGGGCAAGATCACGCCCAAGGGCGAAAGCCCGATGACGCCCGAGGAAAAGCTCCTGCGCGCGATCTTCGGCGAAAAGGCGTCGGACGTGCGCGACACCTCGCTGCGGCTGCCGCCCGGCGCCTATGGCACCGTCGTCGAGGTGCGCGTCTTCAACCGCCACGGCGTCGACAAGGACGAGCGCGCGCTCCAGATCGAGCGCGAGGAGATCGAGAGCCTCGCGCGCGACCGCGACGACGAGCTCGCGATCCTCGAGCGCAACTTCTATGCGCGTCTGAAGTCGCTCATCATCGGCCGCGTCGCGATCAAGGGGCCGAAGGGCGTGAAGGCGGGCTCGGAGATCACCGAGGAGCTGCTCGGCAGCCTCTCGCGCGGGCAGTGGTGGCAACTGGCGCTCGGCGACGATGCCGAGGCCAAGGAGGTCGAGGCGCTACACGACCAGTTCGAGGCGCAAAAGCGCGCGCTCGAGCACCGCTTCGAGGACAAGGTCGAGAAGGTCCGCCGCGGCGACGACCTGCCGCCCGGCGTCATGAAGATGGTCAAGGTCTTCGTCGCGGTGAAGCGCAAGCTGCAACCGGGCGACAAGATGGCCGGCCGCCACGGCAACAAGGGCGTCGTCTCGAAGGTCGTGCCGGTCGAGGACATGCCCTTCCTCGCCGACGGCACCTCGGTCGATCTCGTGCTCAATCCGCTCGGCGTGCCGAGCCGGATGAACGTGGGCCAGATCCTCGAGACGCACATGGGCTGGGCGGCGCGCGGCCTCGGCATCCGCATCGACGAGGCGCTCGCCGAATACCGCCGCAAGGGCGACATGCGCCCCGTGCGCGAGGCCGTCCGCCACGCCTATGGCGACGAGACCTATGAGGAATCCTTCGCCGCGCTTTCGGACGAGGATCTGGTCGCGAGCGCCGCGACCGTCACGCGCGGCGTGCCGATCGCGACTCCGGTCTTCGACGGGGCGAAGGAAGCGGACGTCAATGACGCGCTCAAGCGCGCGGGCTTTGATGTCAGCGGCCAGAGCCAGGTCTATGACGGACGCACGGGCGAGGTATTTGCCCGCCCCGTGACCGTCGGGGTGAAGTACATGCTCAAGCTCCACCACCTCGTGGACGACAAACTGCACGCCCGTTCGACCGGGCCCTACAGCCTCGTCACGCAGCAACCGCTGGGCGGCAAGGCCCAGTTCGGCGGCCAGCGTCTGGGCGAGATGGAGGTCTGGGCGCTCGAAGCCTACGGAGCGGCCTACACCCTGCAGGAGATGCTGACCGTCAAGTCCGACGACGTCGCGGGCCGCACCAAGGTCTACGAATCGATCGTCAAGGGCGAGGACAACTTCGAGGCGGGCGTGCCCGAGAGCTTCAACGTCCTCGTCAAGGAAGTGCGCGGCCTCGGCCTGAACATGGAGCTTCTGGATGCGGAGGGCGAGGACTGACCCCCGGTCGGCCCCGCCCTGCCCCGCAACCCCGGAACATAGGATGACCCGATGAACCAGCAGCTGACGACGAACCCCTTCAACCCGGTCGCCCCGGCCAAGACCTTCGACGAGATCAAGATCTCGCTCGCGAGCCCCGAACGGATCCTCTCGTGGTCCTTCGGCGAGATCAAGAAGCCCGAGACGATCAACTACCGCACCTTCAAGCCCGAGAAGGACGGCCTGTTCTGCGCCCGCATTTTCGGGCCGATCAAGGATTACGAGTGCCTGTGCGGCAAGTACAAGCGCATGAAGTATCGCGGCGTCGTGTGCGAGAAGTGCGGCGTCGAGGTGACGCTGCAGAAGGTCCGGCGCGAGCGGATGGGCCACATCGAGCTTGCCGCCCCCGTCGCGCACATCTGGTTCCTGAAGTCGCTGCCGAGCCGGATCGGCCTCATGCTCGACATGACGCTGCGCGATCTGGAGCGGATCCTCTATTTCGAGAACTACGTCGTCACCGAGCCGGGTCTGACTGACCTCAACTATGGCCAGCTCATGACCGAGGAGGAATTCCTCGACGCGCAGGACCAGTATGGGGCGGATGCCTTCACCGCCAACATCGGCGCCGAGGCGATCCGCGAGATGCTGACGGCGATCGACCTGCAGGACGTGGCCGACCGCCTGCGCGAGGAACTCAAGGAAGCCACCGGCGAGCTCAAGCCCAAGAAGATCATCAAGCGGCTGAAGGTGGTCGAGGATTTCATCGTCTCGGGCAACCGGCCCGAGTGGATGGTGCTGACCGTCCTGCCGGTGATCCCGCCCGAACTGCGCCCGCTCGTGCCGCTCGACGGGGGCCGCTTCGCGACCTCGGACCTCAACGATCTCTATCGCCGGGTCATCAACCGCAACAACCGCCTGAAGCGTCTGATCGAGCTGCGCGCGCCCGACATCATCGTGCGCAACGAGAAGCGCATGCTGCAGGAGGCGGTCGATGCGCTCTTCGACAACGGCCGGCGCGGCCGCGTCATCACGGGCACGAACAAGCGGCCGCTGAAGTCGCTCTCGGACATGCTCAAGGGCAAGCAGGGCCGGTTCCGCCAGAACCTGCTCGGCAAGCGGGTGGACTTCTCGGGCCGCTCGGTCATCGTCACCGGGCCGGAGCTGAAGCTTCACCAGTGCGGCCTGCCCAAGAAGATGGCGCTCGAGCTTTTCAAGCCCTTCATCTACTCGCGGCTCGAGGCCAAGGGCCTCTCGAGCACGGTCAAGCAGGCCAAGAAACTGGTCGAGAAGGAGCGCCCCGAGGTCTGGGACATCCTTGACGAGGTGATCCGCGAACATCCCGTCCTGCTCAACCGTGCGCCGACGCTGCACCGTCTGGGCATCCAGGCGTTCGAGCCGATCCTGATCGAGGGCAAGGCGATCCAGTTGCACCCGCTCGTCTGCTCGGCCTTCAACGCCGACTTCGACGGCGACCAGATGGCCGTCCACGTGCCGCTGAGCCTCGAGGCCCAGCTTGAGGCGCGCGTGCTCATGATGAGCACGAACAACGTGCTGAGCCCGGCGAACGGCGCCCCCATCATCGTGCCGTCGCAGGACATGGTGCTCGGGCTCTACTACACGACCCTCATGCGCAAGGGCATGAAGGGCGAGGGCATGGCGTTCGCCAATGTCGACGAGGTCGAGCACGCGCTGGCTCAGGGTGTCGTGCACCTGCACGCCAAGATCATCGGGCGCATCCGCCAGATCGACGAGGAAGGCAACGAGGTCTGGAAGCGCTACGAGACGACGCCCGGCCGGCTGCGGCTCGGTAACCTCCTGCCGCTGAATGCCAAGGCACCGTTCGAACTCGTGAACCGCCTCCTGCGCAAGAAGGACGTCCAGAACGTCATCGACACCGTCTACCGCTATTGCGGACAGAAGGAATCGGTCATCTTCTGCGACCAGATCATGAGCATGGGCTTCCGCGAGGCGTTCAAGGCGGGCATCAGCTTCGGCAAGGACGACATGGTCATCCCGGATGCCAAGTGGAGCATCGTGAACGAGACGCGCGACCAGGTCGCGGGGTTCGAACAGCAATGGATGGACGGCCTCATCACCCAGGGTGAAAAGTACAACAAGGTCGTCGACGCCTGGTCGAAGTGCAACGACAAGGTGACCGAGGCCATGATGGCCACGATCTCTGCCGTCCGCACCGATGACGCCGGGGCCGAACGCGAACCGAACTCGGTTTACATGATGGCGCACTCGGGCGCGCGCGGCTCGGTCACGCAGATGAAGCAGTTGGGCGGGATGCGCGGCCTGATGAACAAGCCCAACGGCGAGATCATCGAGACGCCGATCATCTCGAACTTCAAGGAAGGCCTCACGGTGCTCGAGTACTTCAACTCGACCCACGGGGCGCGCAAGGGGCTGTCCGATACCGCGCTCAAGACCGCGAACTCGGGCTACCTTACGCGCAGGCTCGTCGACGTGGCGCAGGACTGCATCGTGCGGATGCACGATTGCGGGACCGAGCGCGCGATCAACGCCGAAGCCGCCGTCAACGACGGCGAGGTGGTGCTGCCGCTGGCTGAGCGCGTCCTTGGGCGCGTTGCCGCCGACGACATCCTCGCGCCGGGCACGAACGAAGTCGTGGTGGCACGCGGAGAGCTCATCGACGAGCGCCGCGCCGACGCGATCGCGACCGCGAACGTGACCTTCGCACGCATCCGCTCACCCTTGACCTGCGAGGCCGAGGAGGGCGTCTGCGCCATGTGCTATGGCCGCGATCTGGCACGCGGCACGCTTGTCAACATCGGCGAGGCGGTGGGGATCATCGCTGCACAGTCGATCGGCGAGCCCGGCACGCAGCTGACGATGCGGACGTTCCACATCGGGGGCGTGGCGCAGGGCGGGCAGCAGTCCTTCCTGGAAACGAGCCAGGAAGGCCGCGTGGTGCTGCGCAACGCGACGACCATCACCAACGCCGCGGGCGACATGATCTCGACCAGCCGGAACATGCAGATCGCGATCGTCGACGAAACGGGCCGCGAGCGCGCGGTCCACAAGGTCGGCTATGGATCGAAGGTGTTCGTGCGCGACGGCCAGCAGGTGAAGCGGGCGACGAAACTGATCGAATGGGATCCGTTCTCGCTGCCGATCATCGCCGAAAAGGCCGGGGTCGCGCGCTTCGTCGATCTGGTCTCAGGCATCTCGGTGCGCGACCAGACCGACGAGACGACAGGCATGACGATGAAGATCGTGGCCGACTGGCGCAGCGCGCCGCGCGCCAACGAGATCAAGCCCGAGATCATCATCATGGATCCCGCGACGGGCGAGCCCGTCCGGGCCGAAAACGGCAACCCGATTTCCTACCCGATGTCGGTCGACGCGATCCTTTCGGTCGAAGACGGGCAGGAGTTGCGCCCGGGCGACGTGGTGGCGCGGATTCCCCGCGAAGGGGCGCGCACCAAGGACATCACCGGCGGTCTGCCGCGCGTGGCCGAACTCTTCGAGGCGCGCCGCCCGAAGGATCACGCCATCATCGCCGAGATCGACGGCTATGTGCGCTTCGGCAAGGACTACAAGAACAAGCGCCGCATCACGATCGAGCCCACCGACGACACGCTCCAGACAGTCGAATACATGGTGCCAAAGGGCAAACACATCCCGGTGCAGGAAGGCGACTTCGTGCAGAAGGGCGACTACATCATGGACGGCAACCCCGCTCCGCACGACATCTTGCGGATCATGGGTATCGAGGCACTCGCGAACTATCTGATCGACGAGGTGCAGGACGTCTATCGCCTGCAGGGCGTGAAGATCAACGACAAGCACATCGAGGTGATCGTGCGGCAGATGCTGCAGAAATACGAGATCACCGAGTCGGGCGAGACGACGCTGCTCAAGGGCGAGCAGGTCGACAAGGACGAGCTTGACGAGGCCAACGAGCGCGCGCTCGCCCATGGGCTGCGGCCCGCGACGGGCGAGCCGGTGCTCCTCGGCATCACCAAGGCGAGCCTCCAGACCCGCAGCTTCATCTCGGCCGCCTCCTTCCAGGAGACGACGCGGGTGCTGACCGAAGCCTCGGTGCAGGGCAAGCGTGACAAGCTCATCGGCCTGAAGGAGAACGTCATCGTCGGCCGGCTGATCCCGGCGGGCACGGGCGGTGCGACGACGAGGGTCAAGCGCATCGCGACCGAGCGCGATCTCGAGGTGATCGAGGCACGTCGGGCCGAGGCGGCCGCGCGCATCCCCGCCCCCGAAGGCGCGGACGCGGCGGGTGGCTTCGACGAGATCCTTGATCTCGAAGGCGACAGCGGCCTCGTCGAGACCGTCGAGGGCGGCAGCAACTGACCTGCGGGGCCCGCCCCCTGGGGCGGGCCCGTGCACGGGGAGGACCGGGTGAGCATCACGATCCATGAGGGCGACCTTCCCGCGGACCTCGACCTCGGTCCGGTCGTTGCGATCGACACCGAGACGATGGGGCTTGACCCTCGTCGAGACCGGCTCTGCCTCGTGCAACTCTCTTCTGGCGACGGGCGCGTCCACCTCGTGCGCATCGCGCGGGGGCAAACGGCTGCCCCGAACCTCGTGCGGATGCTCGAGGATCCGGCCGTGCTGAAGCTCTTCCATTTCGCGCGATTCGATGTCGCGGTGCTGCGCGCGGCCCTCGGGGTGCGCACGGCGCCCATCTGGTGCACCAAGATCGCCTCGAAGCTGGTGCGCACATTCACCGACCGGCACGGGCTGAAGTATCTGCTCGCCGATCTGCTCGGCATCGACATCTCGAAGCAGCAGCAGACTTCGGACTGGGGCGCCGAGGTGCTGACGGATGCGCAGCGCGACTATGCGGCCTCGGATGTCCTCTATCTGCACCGCCTGCGCGCCGAACTCGAGGCGCGGCTGCGGCGCGAGGATCGGCTCGACCTCGCCCAGAGCATCTTTGCCTTCCTACCCGTGCGGGCCGAGCTTGACCTCATGGGCTGGGACGATGAGCGCTGCATCTTCCGCCACTGACGGCACCCGCGATGGACCGGGCTGAGCGCGCCCATTCGCGCCTCGTGCGCGTCTTGCGCATCGTGCTGCCGACGCTTGCGGTGGCGATCCTTGCAACCGTGTTCCTCGTGCTGCGCAGCGATCCGCCCACACCGATGGCTCCCGGTGCTGACGGGGCGGACCCGGCGCTGCCTCCGACCATGACCGATCCGTCCTTCGCCTCGGTCGGCCGCGACGGCACCGAAGTGCGCCTGCGGGCCGCAGAGGCCACGCCGTCGCGCCAGCCGGGCGGGGAATCTGCGCTTCGGCAGGCCGAGTTGAGGCTCGTGCTGCCCGACGGGCGCGAGATCGAGGCAAAGGCGGCCGAGGCGCGCCTCGATCCCTCAGCCGGAGAGATGGCGCTTCAGGGCGATGTCGTCATCGACGACGCACAGGGCTGGCGGATGCGATCCGAGTTGCTGAACGGCACGACCGACGGGCAATGGCTGAACAGCCCCGGTCCGGTTTCGGCCGAAGGCCCGGCCGGTACGCTCGATGCCGGCAGCATGGAGTATGATGGCAGCACCCGGGGCTCGGAGGTTGTGGTTTTCAAGGGCGGTGTGCGGCTGCTATACTTTCCTGACAGTCCGAGCGAGTCACCACAGCCATGATCCGATTCCCCTGCCTTGCCCCCCGGATCGCTGCAGCAGGGCTGGCGTTGGTGATGACGGGGCTGTTGGTGGCGCCAGCGATCGGGCAAGAGGCGCGGATCGGCTTCTCGTCATTGCGGCAGGATCCCTCGGCCCCCGTCGAGGTCACGGCAGACCAGCTTCGGGTCGATCAGTCCACGGGGCTTGCGGTGTTCGAAGGGTCGGTCCTGGCCCTTCAGGGAGCGCTGCGCCTGACCGCCGACAAGGTCGAGGTCGAATACGCCACTGGCGCGGAAGGCGGCATCCGGCGCCTGATCGGCACCGGCAACGTCCTGCTTGAGACCGGGCTCGAAACGGCCGCTGGCGACGGCGCCATCTATGAGATCGCGACCGGCATGCTCGAGATGTCGGGCAACGTCCGGCTGACGCAGGGGTCCACCGTGATCGAGGGCCCGCGACTGGTCGCGGACCTCGTCGCGGGAACCGGGGTGATGGAAGGACGCGTGCGTACGACCTTCGTGCCGACGGCAGGCGGGGGCGGGAATTGACGGATGCGCCCGAACCGCAGCGGCTGACGCTGACCGAGGGTGCGGGGGGGCTGGTTGTCGAGGGCTTGCGCAAATCCTATCGCCGGCGGCAGGTCATCCGTGATGTGAACCTGCGGCTCGGCCGCGGCGAGGTTGTGGCCCTTCTCGGTCCGAACGGATCGGGCAAGACGACCGTCTTCTATGCTATCGCAGGCCTCGTACCGCCCGACGGTGGGCGTGTCACGCTCGATGGGCATGACATCACGGGCCTGCCCATGTATCGCCGCGCGCGCCTTGGGCTTGGCTACCTGCCGCAGGAAGTGTCGATCTTTCGCGGACTGTCGGTCGAGGACAACATTTCGGCCGTGCTCGAGATCGTGGAAGCCGACCGGCACAAGCGGCGCGAACGGCTCGAAGAACTGCTCGCGGATTTCGCTATCGAGCATCTGCGCGCCGCGATCGCCATGTCGCTGTCGGGCGGCGAGCGGCGGCGGGTCGAGATCGCGCGCTGCCTGGCCGCGAACCCCAAGTATCTGCTGCTCGACGAACCCTTCGCCGGGGTCGATCCGATCTCGGTCGATGACATCCGCCACCTCGTGCAGGATCTCTGCCGGCGCGGGATCGGCGTGCTTGTGACCGACCACAACGTGCGCGAGACGCTCGAGATCGTGGACCGCGCCTATATCCTGCACGACGGCCGCGTGCTCATGAGCGGGACGGCAGACGAGGTGGTGCGCGACGAGAACGTGCGCCGCGTCTATCTCGGCGAACGCTTCCGCATCGCCTGAGGCGGCCGGGCTACGCTCGGTTGTTGACAAGCGGCCCCGCTCTGCGACCAAATGCGAGTCGACCCGGCGCGCACCCGGGCCGCATTTGAAGGAAGGCCAGAACCGATGCGCTATCAGATCAGCGGCCGACATCTCGAGATCGGCGAGGCATTGCAGACCCACGTGACCTCGGAACTGGGCGAAACGGTCGAGAAATACGCCCAGCGGCCGACCGAGGCGGTCGTCGTCTTCTCGCGAACCGCGCATGAATTCGTCTGCGAGGCGACGATCCACCTTTCGACCGGCCTCAACGCTCTTGCGCGCGGCCACGCGGGCGACATCTATGCCGCCTTTGAAAGCTGCCGCGAAAAGCTCGACAAGCAACTCCGCCGCCACAAGCGCCGCCTGCGCGACCATCATGACCGGCGATCGGCCCCCGTTGAATACGACGATGGTGCGGCCTATATCCTTGCTTCGGCAGATGCCGAAAGTTCCGACGCGGACTCGCTTCAACCCGTGGTGATCGCCGAAATGGAGACGCGCGTGCCGGAACTCTCGGTCGGCGAGGCGGTGATGCAGATGGAACTGAGCGGGCAGAAACTGCTCGTCTTTCGCAACGAAGGACACGGCGGGGTCAACGTCGTCTATCTGCGCGACGACGGCAACATCGGCTGGATCGATCCCCGCAACAGCCGCTGAAGGCTGCATCGCGCGGGACGGGGGCCGGTCTGGATCAGGGCGGGGTGGATGGACATTTCCTCGATACTGCAGCCAGGCGCGGTGCGCGTGCTGGGCAAGGTCGGCAGCAAAAAACGCCTGTTCCAGGAGCTGGGCGACATCGCAGCCGCAGTCTATGCACTCGATGCAGGACTGGCCGTGGACGGCCTGCAGGAGCGTGAGAGCCTCGGGCCGACGGGCGTCGGCCATGGCATAGCGCTGCCCCACGCGCGGCTTGATGGCCTCGAGCGGATCGTGGGCATCTTCGTGCGGCTGGAGAAGCCGATGGAGTTCGACGCGGTCGATCGCCAGCCGGTTGACCTGATCTTCACCCTGCTCGCCCCGAAGGACTCCGGGGTCGAACACCTCAAGACGCTCGCGCTCGTGTCGCGCACGATGCGCGATGCGGCCGTCTGCACCAAGCTGCGCGCCAACGCAAATCCCGCGACGCTGCACGCGATCCTTGTCGAGGCCAGCGTGCGTCAGGCCGCCTGAGGCCCTCCCCACCTGCCAAAACCGAAGGCGCGCATGTCGCGCCACAGAAGGCGCGCGGCCTCTGCCTCCAGTTCGGCGTCGCGGATCGCGGCCAGACCCATCAGGATCGGATCGGGTTCGGGCTGGACCCATCCGGGATCAGGCAGGTCCATCGCGCGGGACAGCGCAGAGAGATCACGCGCGATGCGGTCCATCCGCAGGATCTGGTCGGGCACGGCGACCTCGGCGAAGCCAGCGATCAGTTCGGCCTGCGGGCGCGCGGCGGCGTCCGTGCCGATCCCGTCCCCCGCCACATGGTGCAGCCACGCAACAAAGGCCGCCCGATGCTGCGCGGTGTCCGCGAAGGGGGCGGGATCGCCCGGTGCGATGCCCGCCCGCCGCAGGATGAGCGGCCCGAGGGCGGGCATCCCGCCCCCGATCACCGCCGCCGCAAAAGCGCGATAGGCCCGCGGCAGGGGGTGGTCGACAATCGTGAACACGCGGCGTCGGCCCGCGTTGCGCGCCAGCCACCGCCCAAGCATCCGCGGGCCGAAGCCCGCGATCACCCCACCCTCGGCCTGCCCGGCCCCGAGCCTCGCAAGCCAGTCTGCGACCGCATGGCGCGGCGCTGCGCCCGTGACCGGAAACCACAGCAAGGGCGCGCGCGCAGAGATCAATGCATCCGCCATGCCCTGAACCGGGCGGGGAAGCCCGCCCGGGGGATGCTCCGCGCCGAGCCAGTCGATCCGTGCAAGGGCGCGCGCCATTTCGGCAGGGTTCTCGACCTTCGTCTCGGGCGGTTCGGGGTTCTGGCGGCGCAGCGCGACGGGTCCGGCAAAGAGTGCGGGATCAGGGGCGGGAAGTCCGAGGAACGCGACGATCCCCTCCAGAACCTCGGGGCACGCGAGGTCATCGTAGTCGATCACGAAGGCCGTCTGCCCCGAAGCCTTGAGCCGCCCCATCACCGCACGGCGAAAGGCACTGCGGCGATCAAGAAACGCGGCAAAGTCGGCAGGATCGAACCGGACCCGCGTCTGCCTGCGCGGCCGCCCGGGGCGCAGCACCCATTGGCCCGTCTGCCGGGCGATCTGGAGCGAAATCCACGACTCGAGCGGGTTGCGCCCCAGCACTATCTTGGCGCGCGCGGGGTCGGCAAGGCAGGCCGCGATCACCTCGGGGTCGTGATCGCCAAAGAGGCGGAACCCCGTGAGCGCGCCCCCTTCGCCAAGGCGCGACAGAAGCCCGAGCGGGTCGGCATCACGCCCGGCCTTGTCAAGGCCGAGGAAGCGCTCGGTGCCTGGTTCGTCGATGAAGGCGGGGTTGAAGAGTTCACCATGGCAGCGCAGCCCCGGCACGCGGTTCAGTTGCGCCTGCAGCAGGTTCGAACCCGTCCGCATCTCGGCCAGCACGACGAAGGAGGTGAAGCGCGGCCCGCTCATGCCGTGCCCCCGCCGGCGGATCCGAGGCCAAGCGCGACCATCGCGTCGCGCAGATGGCGGGCGGGGTCGGCGGCGAAATCCGGCGCATCGACAATGCAGATGCGATGGCGCGCGCCGGGGGCGCGCAGCGCCCCAGCAAGCACGCCCTCGGCCGGCGCGCCCCGCAGCACGATCAGGCCGCGCGCATTGGGGTCGCGCGCGAGGAACGGCGCGATCTTGCCCGCATCCTCGGGGCGCAGAAGGAAGGCCTGCGCGCGGTCTCGCCCCGCCCAGATCAGGTTGCGCAGGAAATCGGCCGGCGCATAGTCGCGCCAGAAGGGCGCGGCCGGCAGCGCCCCGGGCCCCGTCGCGCCCCCGCCCGCAAAGGCCGCCCCCCCGGGCGCGAAGAGATGCCCGTGCGGCGTCAGCCCCGCAACCGCCGCCAGTTGCCCAGCCTCGGCCTCGAGCCCGCAGAAGACGCCATAGGACCGCGCGGTCGGCGCCGCGCGGCTGCGGTCGGCGAACCGCCCCGGCGCCGCCAGCCCCGCCCGCCCCTCGGCCCGGCGCAGGTCTGCGGCCGCGAGGCGCGCCTCGAGCCGCCCGTCAGGCATGGGCGGCGGCCCCTGCGCGGGGCCGAGAAAGCGCTCATAGAGCCCCTCGGCCCCCGGCCAGATCTTGCGGGCGACCAGCGCCCCGGTGGCGGCCAGAAGATCGGCCTGATCGTCGTGAAAGACATGCGGCCGCCCCGATGCATCGAAGCGCGCGAAGGTGGGCGAGCGGGGCACGATCTCGCGCGCGTGGCGGTGCACGAGGGTCTGGAAATAGGCCTCGTCCGGGATCCAGACGCCCCGGAAATAGCGCCGGAGCCGGTCGCCCTCGGGATCATTCAGGATGCCCGCAAGGGTCGCGCGCGTCAGGCACCACCATTGCGCGCCCAGATGCGGCGCGATCCCCGCGGGCGGGCGCCGCCCGAGCCCGAGGCGGCGCTGCACCGCGACGGCCGTATCGAACAGCCGCCGCTGGCTACGAAAGGCGAAGGGAAAGCGCAGGGTGAACCGCTCCGCCTCGAGCCCGCCCTTCGTCCAGCGTTCGGCGCCCAGCGGGTGCGTCTCGATGTGGTCGGTGTCGGGGGTGCCCGCGAAATGAGCCGCGATCTCGGGGACCGGGCGCAAGGGCAGGCAGGCGCCCGAGCAGAGCAGGACATGCCCGACCTCGGCAAAGCGGCAAAGCAGGATCCGCGCCGCCGCCTCGGTCGCCGCCACGATCGACCAGCCGCCCCAGTCGCAGGCGTGGCGCGGCACCAGCGCGACGCCCTCGAGCGCCGCGAGCGCCGCGATGACGGGGGCGGCCTGCGCCTCGGGAACGGCGGCATCGACATGGACCGCGACGCGCGCGCCCCCCCGCACGAAATGGCGCACCAGCGCCTCGGCCCGGTCGAGCCGGCCGTGGCAGAGCACGATGACACCGAGCCGCCCCCTCATGCCCAGTTCCCCGCCGAGATGAGGCCGAGCGCCTCGAGCTGGCGCCACCCCTCATAACGGACCGACTGCGGGCACCACAGATCGACCCCGGCCGCGAGGCCCGCGGCATAGGCGCGGTATTCGCGGCTGGCGGCGTGATGCTCGCGCCGGCGCAGCTCTTCGGCGGCCTTGCCCGCGAGACCGGCGATGAACTTGGAATGCAGGAGCGCGCCCGAGGCGAACTCTCCTCCCGCCCGGTCGTAGACGCGGTTGAGGCCGCGCGGCAGCAGCATGTGGGTGGAACTCGCATAGACCATCCCGGGGGCCCAGCGCACGAGCGGGATCTTGTTCAGCGCCGGCGCGCGCTCGGGCGCGTCGGCAAAGAAGACCCGCGCCCGCACCCCGCCCTGAATCCAGAGGTTGCCATGGGTGGCGTTGCGCCGGAACGTCAGGTTGCCCGGATCGAACCACGGCGCGACCGTCAGCGGGTCGGCGCCGGGCGGGCAGAGTGCCGCCTCGACCGGCCCCCGCGGATAGAGGTCGATCAGCACCGCGCCGAAGGAGCGCAGGCCCTGCCCCTCGAGCCAGTCCGTCAGCGCCCCGATCGGCCGGGTGTCGGCATGGGGATGAACGAAGGCCTCGTCGGCATCGACCGTCAGCACCCATCGCCCGCGGGCATGGGCGTGCAGCACGCCGTTGACCCAGTCCATACCGAACCCCGCGCGCCGATAGCTCGCGCCCGTCGACCAGACCGACACGTCGGGCTCGGCCATCAGCACCTCGGCTGAGCCGTCGTCCGAGGCGTTGTCGATGATGAGGAAGTGCCCGATCCCGATCCGCCGGTGATGGGCAAGAAAATGGGGCAGGCGCCCGACCTCGTTGCGGATCGTGGCACAAAGCAGCACCGCGCCCGGCGCGATCGTCCCTGTCCGGTCCGCGAGCGGCCGCAGCGCCCGATAGGCCCGGCGCGCGCGCGCCAAGAGGCGCTCGCGCCGCAGGCGCAGGCGCAATCGGGTGAAAAGCGGCGAGACGAATGACATCGGATCAAATCGGTGCAAGCGGCGGGTTCAGGCGGGCGATTTCAAGCGGGTGGGCCCAGCACGCGGTCGAAATGCGCGGCCCAGTCGGGCGGCGCGCGCGCCGGCGGATCGGGGATGGCGGGGCTCGCCGCGAGGGCGAGGATCGCGCGCGCCCAGGCCTCGGGGGCATCGGGCGGCAGGTAGGTGGGCCAGTCGCCCGCGAATTCGCGAAAGGGCGCAAGCGGGGTGCAGAGCGCGGGCAGACCCATCGCCATCGCCTCTGCCAGCGGCAGGCCGAAGCCCTCGGCATGGGCGGGAAAGACGAGCGCGCGCGCCCCGGCCATCAGGTTGAGCCGCATCGCGTCATCGACCGCGCCCAGTTCGACGACCGGCGGATCGGGCTGGTGGGCGAGCGCATCGAGCCGGTCGAACACCTCGCGGTTGAGCCAGCCGCGCCGTCCCACGATCCAAAGCCGCGGCACCTGCTGGGGTGCGAGCCCCGCCTGAAGCCGCGCCCAGACATCGAGCAGAAGGGCGTGGTTCTTGCGCGGCTCGATCGTGCCGAGGCAGAGGAACGACGCCCGCCCCGCGGCGGGGGCCCAGACAGCGCCCGCCGGCAGATCGACGCCGAGATGGGCGACCTCGGCCGGCGGCACGCGGCCCCAGCGCGAGAACCACTCGCCCGCGTGCAGCCGGGTGTGGGCGGAATTGCATATGATGCGGTCCGCGACCTCTCCCGCCCGGCGCAGCCAGGCGCCGAAACGCGCCCCCTGCCCCGGCCGCGTGAAGGCCGGATGATCGAGCGGGATCGTGTCGTGCACCATCACGCCGATGCGCGCGCCCGGCACCGCACGGATCGCCTCGACCAGCACGGGCGGCAGGGGGCTGTGCCCGACATTGAGGTATTCGACACCCCGCGGCAGCGTCCGGCGCAAAAGGCGCGCGAGGCCGAACCGCGTGGCCGTCGCCTGCGCGAAGGCGCGCGCCGCCGTATCGGCGCGCGCGCGCACCGGGTCGCGCCAATAGAGGCGCGCGCGCAGGTCGGCCCGCAGGGGCAACCCGCGCTCACCCCGCGCCAGCGCCGCGACGGCCTCGAGCCCCGCGCGATCAAGAAGGCCCCAGCCCCCCGCGACGCGCACGATGCCCCAGACCGGCCCGCCGCGCAGGAGGAGTTCGCGCAGATACGCAAGCTCCACCCGGTCGATCCCGGTCAGCGGCCCGCTCCCCGCGCGCGACAGAAGGCGGCCGACATCGAGCAGATGGGCCGCGGCGCGCCTGTCCGGCCGGGCGGTCGCATCGGGGCTATTCGGCCGCAAGGCGTGTCCGTGGCAGGGTCTGGAGATAGGCCGCGAGATCGTCGCGCAGATCGGGCCGCGCCAGCGCGAAGGCCACCGTCGCGCGCAGAAAGCCCGCCTTGGATCCGCAATCGAACCGCTCGCCGGCAAAGCGATAGCCCCAGACAGCGCCGCCCTCGGCGATGCGCCGGGCGATGGCGTCGGTCAGCTGCACCTCGCGCCCCGCGCCGCGCCCGATCCGTCCCAGAAGGCCCATCACCTCGGGTTCGAGGATATAGCGCCCGATCACGGCCAGCGTCGAGGGCGCGGCCTCGGGGCGCGGTTTCTCGACCATGCCGCGCGCCTGCACGAGGCGCCCCTGCCCCGGCGCGGCATCGAGGATGCCGTAGGAGGAGACCTGCGCGGGCGCGACCTCCATCGTCGCGACCATGTTGCCGCGCGTCTCGGCATGGGCCTCGACCATCTGGCGCAGGCAGGGCACCTCGGCCGCGATGACGTCATCGGGCAGGATGACGGCGAAGGGCTCATCGCCCACCAGATGGCGCGCGCACCAGACCGCGTGGCCCAGCCCGAGCGGGCGGTTCTGGCGGACATAGGCGATCGCGCCCGAGGGCATGTCGGTCTGCGCGAGCGCGCGCAGGAGGTCGCGCTTGCCCGCCCGGCGCAGCGCGGATTCGAGTTCGGGCGCGCGGTCGAAGTAATCCTCGAGTGCGCTCTTGCCCCGGGCGGTGACGAAGATGAAATCGGTGATGCCGGCGGCGCGCGCCTCGTCGATCGCATACTGGATCAGCGGGCGGTCGACGAGGGTGAGGATCTCTTTGGGGATCGACTTCGTCGCGGGCAGGAAGCGCGTCCCGAGCCCCGCGACGGGAAAGACCGCCTTCGTCACCCTCGGGGCGCGCATCAGGGATCGCTTGGGCATGATCCGTTCCTTTCCAGAGGCGGCGCGGGGCCCCCGGGCCCGGCTGCCTGCGCGACGATGCGTGAACGACCTTAACAAGGCGTTTGCGGCTCAATGATGCTCGCATAACACAAAACCGCCCGAGGTAAAGCCTGCGCTTGGGCGCCTCAGGGCCGGTCGGGCGGGCCGGCGGGGCGCAGCGCCGCGATCCGCGCAACCTCGGCCGCGAAGGCGCCCGGGCCCGACCAGAGCGCGAGGCCGTGGTGCCACACCCCGTCCGCATCGCAGCCGATCCGCGCGCCGCCGAGCCCCATGCGCCGGCCCAGCACCGTCACGACCTGCCCCGCGGCGCACGCCCGCGCGGCGTCGGCCCGCGTGGCGGCGCCGCCCGGCAGGGGGGCGCGCAGGATCAGGCCGGTCCGCGGCCCCGTGCCGCCGAGCGGGAGGAAGGGGGGCGGCGCATCCGCACGGGGCTGAAGGGGGCCGAGCGCGCGCCCCTGCCCCGCCGCGATCCCCTGCCCGAGGCGGCGCATCAGGCGCGCGACCTCCTCGGGGCCGAGGCGCCCGGCGAGCATGTGGCGCAAAAGGCGCCGCCGCTGCTCGGCCGCAAAGGCCGCGAGCGCCCCGGGATGGTCGCCCGCAGGCGCGTGACGACGCAGGAACACCGCCTGCGAGGCGCCGACCTCGAAGAGGTCGCTCGGCGCGCGGTCGGGCCCGCGATGGAGCCCCGCGGCGCGGTCGTGCTGGACCTCGGCGCCGGGGACGAACACGACGGCACCGCGCGCGGCAAGCCTGCGGCAGATGTCGGCATCGTCGAGGAAATAGGCAAACGCCGGATCGAACCCGCCCGCCGCGCGCAGCGCATCGGCGCGAAAGGCGCAATTCGTGCCCTGCACCTTCGGGATCAGGCCGTGGGCGGGGGCTGGCAGGGTGCCGGCCGCGACATCCTCCCACCGGCCGAGGGGGTGATCGGCGCCGAGCGGATCGACCGCGACCGGCGGCGCCTCGGCCTCCCAACCGCCGCGGCGGCGCACGCGCCCGCCCGCCGCGACATGGCGCGGATCGGCGAGTGCCGCGGCCAGCGCGCGCGCCCAGCCCGGTTCGGGCACCGCGTCATCGTCGATGAAGGCCACGGTCTCCGCCCCCGCGAGCGCGAGGGCTGCGTTCCGCGCCACCGAGATGTTGGGTTCCGCCACCGCGCAGGACTTGATCCGCCCCGCGAACCCCGCCCCCGCCAGCGCCGCGAGGCCCAGGGCATCGGCCGCCACCACGACCTCGAGCGCGGGGTGGTCGGATTGGGCGAGAAAACGCAGCGCGCGGATCAGATAGGCCGGGCGCCCGTGGCTGGCGATCAGGACCGACAGCGCGGGCAGGTCCGCCACGCGCGTCAGTCCCAGTCGGGCACGCCGGGGGCCAGCGCCGCGAAGGGGCCGTTCAGCCAGCCCGGCTTGCCATAGGCCATCGGCGCGCGCGTGCGCAGATCGATGAGCTGCCCGCCAGCGGCGCGCAGGATCGCATCGCCCGCGGCGATGTCCCACTCCATCGTCGGGCCGAAGCGCGGATAGAGGTCGGCCTCGCCCGCCGCGACGAGGCAGAACTTGAGCGAGGAGCCCGCGCTCGCGACCGCGGCCACATCGAAGCGGGCGATGAAGGCCTCCGTCTCGGGGTCGCGGTGCGAGCGCGAGGCGACCACGCGCACCCCCGCGGGATCGGGGCGCGCGACGCGCATCGGCCGGCGCGTGCCCGGCCAGCCGCCGCCGGGGCCCGGCGCCTCCTCGACCGCGCCGCCGGTGGCGGTGGTATAGAACAGCCGCCGGCGGACCGGCGCGAAGATCACGCCCGCCACCGGCACGCCGCCGTCAACGAGCGCGATGTTGACGGTGAAATCGCCATCCCCGCGGATGAACTCGCGCGTGCCGTCGAGGGGGTCGACGATGAAGAAACGGGGCGCCCGCACCGCATGGCTCTCGGCGGCCTCTTCGGTGACGCAGGGGATGTCGGGGAATGCGCGCGCGAGCCCGGCCGAGATCAGCGCGTCGGCCGCGCGGTCGGCCTCGGTCACCGGGCTGCGGTCGGATTTCCTCTCGACCGAGACGCCGGCGGCGCGGTGGGCCATGATCTCGGCCCCGGCCGCGAGGGCGAGATCGCGCAGCGTGCGCTCAAGGTGCGCGGGATCCATGCTGCCTCCGGTCTTGCCGCGTGGCGCGGACATGCTAGGGAAGAACTTAACCCCTCTCAAATCCCTTTCGCGCTAGCATTTCCGCCACCCGGCAACAAGGCATCGCCCGATGAAGTTCTCCGCCCCCTCGCGCAAGACGCCCGCCCGGGATGCCTTCGTCATCCTCGAGCTGATCTTCCACGCGACCGTTCACAACGTCCGCAAGGGTCAGGGCAACGCCATCGTGGGCATGGTCACGACCATCGCGCAATCGGTCGGCCTCGTCGCGATCTTCTACGTCGTCTTCGAGGTGCTGGGGATGCGGGGAATCAAGATCCGGGGCGACTACATCATCTACATCCTGTCGGGGATCTTCATCTTCATGACGCATGTCAAGACGGTGGGGGCGGTGGCGGGGGCCGAGGGCGCGGTCTCGGCGATCATGAAGCACTCGCCCATGAACACCACGATCTCGATCTGCGCGGCGGCGCTCTCGGCCCTTTATCAGCAGGTGCTTGCGGTGGCGGTGATGCTGTTTGTCTATCACGCGCTGATCCACCCGCTCAAGATCGACCAGCCGGTCGCGACCTTCGCGATGCTGCTGCTCGCCTGGTTCACGGGTGCCGCGATCGGGATGGTGTTCATGGGATTCAGCCCCTGGGCCCCCACCCTCGTGGGCCTCGTGAACAAGGGATATGTGCGCATCAGCATGTTCGCCTCGGGCAAGATGTTTGTGGCCAACATGCTGCCCTCCCAGATGCGCGCACTGTTCGACTGGCATCCGCTTTTTCACATCGTGGACCAGGCGCGGGGGTTTGCCTTCATCAACTATGTGCCACATTTCACCGCGATCGGATATCCGGTCCGGCTCGCGCTCGTGTGCCTGGCGATCGGGCTTCTGGGAGAGTTCTACACGCGCCGGCGCGTCTCTCTGAGCTGGAGCGCGCGCGGCCTCGGACAATGATGGGCAGCGCCTTGCGGCGGCAAAACCGCCTTCCTATATAGCCTCCATCGTCAGGCCACGCCCGTCGGCGTCCCTGACCAGCCCTGAAACGCCCAAGGGACCTGGGCGGGTGCCGGATCCGGGCCCCCCTTTGGTCGCCGCAACCAAGAGGACCGGAGAACATGGCCAAAGTCATCGGCATCGACCTTGGAACCACCAACAGCTGCGTCGCCATCATGGACGGCGCCAAGCCGCGCGTGATCGAGAACTCCGAAGGGGCGCGCACGACCCCCTCGATCGTTGCCTTCACCGAGAACGAGCGTCTCGTAGGCCAGCCGGCCAAGCGCCAGGCGGTCACGAACGCTGCGAACACCGTCTTCGCGGTCAAGCGCCTGATCGGCCGGCGCACCACCGATCCGATGATCGCCAAGGATCGCAAGAACCTGCCCTATGCAGTGGTCGACGGCGGCAACGGCGACGCGTGGGTCGAGGTGCGCGGCCAGAAATACAGCCCCGCCCAGATTTCCGCCTTCATCCTCCAGAAGATG
>JBIKVM010000240.1:0-4153 GCA_044356825.1 Limisphaerales bacterium | reverse complement strand
ATGAAGGAGACCGCCGAGGCCTATCTCGGCGAGACGGTGACGCAGGCCGTCATCACGGTGCCCGCCTATTTCAACGACGCCCAGCGCCAGGCCACCAAGGACGCGGGCAAGATCGCGGGCCTCGAGGTGCTGCGCATCATCAACGAGCCCACCGCGGCGGCGCTCGCCTATGGTCTCGACAAGAAGGAAACGAAGACGATCGCGGTCTACGACCTCGGCGGCGGCACCTTCGACATCACCATCCTCGAGATCGACGACGGCCTCTTCGAGGTGAAATCAACGAATGGCGACACCTTCCTCGGGGGCGAGGACTTCGACATGCGGATCGTGAACTTCCTCGCCGAGGAGTTCAAGAAGGAGCATGGCGTCGATCTCACGCTCGACAAGATGGCGCTCCAGCGCCTCAAGGAAGCCGCCGAGAAGGCCAAGATCGAGCTGTCCTCGAGCCAGCAGACCGAGATCAACCAGCCCTTCATCAGCATGGACCGCAACACGGGCCAGCCGCTGCACATGGTGGTCAAGCTCACCCGCGCCAAGCTCGAGAGCCTCGTGGGCGACCTCATCAAGGCCTCGCTCAAGCCCTGCGCGGCGGCGCTGAAGGATGCGGGCGTCTCGAAGGCCGAGATCGACGAGGTCGTGCTCGTCGGCGGCATGACGCGGATGCCCAAGGTCATCGAGGAGGTCACCGCCTTCTTCGGCAAGGAACCCCACCGGGGCGTCAACCCCGATGAGGTCGTGGCGATGGGCGCCGCGATCCAGGCGGGCGTCTTGCAAGGCGACGTCAAGGACGTCGTGCTGCTCGACGTCACGCCCCTTTCGCTCGGCATCGAGACGCTGGGCGGGGTGTTCACGCGCCTGATCGACCGCAACACCACGATCCCGACGAAGAAGAGCCAGATCTTCTCGACCGCCGAGGACAACCAGAACGCCGTCACCATCCGCGTCTTTCAGGGTGAGCGCGAGATGGCGGCCGACAACAAGATCCTCGGCATGTTCAACCTCGAGAACATCCCCCCCGCGCCCCGCGGCGTGCCGCAGATCGAGGTGACGTTCGACATCGACGCGAACGGCATCGTCTCGGTCTCGGCCAAGGACAAGGGCACCGGGAAGGAGCAGAAGATCACGATCCAGGCCTCGGGCGGACTGAGCGACGACGAGATCGAGAAGATGGTCAAGGAAGCCGAAGCCAACGCCGAGGCGGACCGCAAGCGGCGCGACCTCGTCGAGGCGCGCAACCACGCCGAAAGCCTGCTGCATTCGACCCGCAAGTCGATTGCCGAGCATGGCGACAAGGTCGACCCCGCCACGGTCGAGGCGATCGAGTTCGCGATCGGCGCGCTCGAGGAAGCCGCCAAGGGCGAGGATGCGGGCAAGATCCGCGGCGCGGTGCAGAACCTGACCGAGGCGTCGATGAAACTCGGCGAGGCGATCTACAAGGCGCAGGCCGCCGAGGCCGAGGCGGCGGGGCGGAGCGGCGCGCCGGGCGATGATCCGCGCCCGGTCGACGACGACATCGTCGATGCCGACTTCGAGGATCTCGACCGCAAGGGCCGCCGCTGAGGCGTCGCAACAGGGCCGGGCCGCGCGTGACGCGCGGTCCGGCGTGCCGGGGGTCCCGCGATGGCGAAACGCGACTATTACGAGGTTCTGGGCGTGGCCCGCGGCGCCTCGGCCGATGAGATCAAGAAGGCCTATCGGCAGAAGGCCAAGGAGTTCCACCCCGACCGCAACGCCGACAACCCCGACGCCGAGGCCCGCTTCAAGGAAGTGAACGAGGCCTACGACGTGCTGAAGGACGGCGACCGCAAGGCCGCCTATGACCGTTTCGGCCATGCGGCCTTCGATGGCAGCATGGGGGGCGGACGGCAGGGGGGCCGGCCGGGCGGGCCCGATTTCGCCTCGAGTTTCTCGGATGTCTTCGAGGACATCTTCGGCGATTTCATGGGCGGACGCGGCGGGCGGGGCGGCGGCGGGCCGCAGCGCGCGCAGCGCGGATCGGACCTGCGCTACAACATGCGCATCACCCTCGAAGAGGCGTTCCGCGGCGCGCAGAAGACGATCAACCTTCCCACCGCCCAGACCTGCGAGGTCTGCTCGGGCTCGGGCGCTGAGGGCGGGGCCGAACCCGTCACCTGCCCGACCTGTTCGGGCATGGGCAAGGTGCGCGCCCAGCAGGGCTTCTTCACGATCGAGCGGACCTGCCCGACCTGCGCGGGCTCGGGGCGCATCGTCAAGAACCCCTGCCGCGCCTGCGGCGGCGCGGGCCGGGTCGAGAAGGAGCGCGCGCTCTCGGTCAATATCCCCGCGGGCGTCGAGACGGGCACCCGCATCCGGCTGGCCGGCGAGGGCGAGGCGGGCCTGCGCGGCGGACCGGCGGGGGATCTCTACATCTTCATGGAGGTGCGCGAGCACGCGATCTTTCAGCGCGACGGCACGACGCTTTTCTGCCGCGTGCCCGTCAGCATGACGACGGCGGCGCTCGGCGGCGAGGTCGAGGTGCCGACGATCGATGGCGGACGCTCGCGCGTGAAGGTGCCGCAGGGCAGCCAGAGCGGCAAGCAGATGCGCCTGCGCGGCAAGGGGATGCCCGCGCTGCGCGGCGGCGCCACCGGCGACATGCTGATCGAGTTCGCGGTCGAGACGCCCGTGAACCTCAGCCCCCGCCAGAAGGATCTCCTGCGCGAGTTCGAGCGCGAGAGCGAGCACAACAACCCCGAAAGCCAGAGCTTCTTTTCCAAGGTGCGCGGCTTCTGGGACGGGATGAAGGGCTAGGGGTGCGCGCGCGCCCCCTGCCCCGCACGGGCACAGCGCGGCGATGACGACCGCGCTTTATTCCCATCCCGACTGCCTCGGCCACGAGGTGCCCGCTGGCCACCCCGAACGCTCCGATCGTCTGCGCGCGATCGAGGCGGCGCTTGCCGGCCCGGGCTTCGATGCGCTCCTGCGCCTCGAGGCGCCCGAGGTGACCGAGGCGGCGCTGGCGCGCGCCCATGATGCGGGCTATCTCGCGCGCCTTGCGGCCGCGAGCCCGGCACGCGGCCTGCGCGCGCTTGATGCCGACACCCATGTGGGGCCCGGATCGCTGGTCGCGGCGCGGCGGGCGGCGGGGGCGGTGACGGCCGCTGTCGATCTGGTGATGGGCGGGGGCGCGGCGAACGCCTTTTGCGCCGTCCGCCCCCCTGGGCATCACGCCGAGCGCGACCGGGCGATGGGCTTTTGCCTCTATGCCAATGCCGCGATCGGGGCGCTGCACGCGCTCGACTCCCGCGGCGCGGCGCGGGTGGCGGTGGTCGATTTCGATGTCCACCACGGCAACGGCACGCAGGACGTGCTGTGGCAAGAGCCGCGCGCGCTCTTCTTTTCCTCGCATCAGATGCCGCTCTGGCCGGGGACGGGCGAGACCTCGGAACGGGGCGCGCACGGCCAGATCGTGAACCTGCCGCTTGCGCCCGGATCCGACGGGGCGGCGATGCGCGCGCTCTATGTCGCGCAGGTGCTGCCGCGCCTGCGCGCCTTCGCGCCCGATCTGATCGTGATCTCGGCGGGCTTCGATGCCCATCGGGCCGATCCGCTGGCGGGGCTGTGCTGGCAGGTTCAGGATTTCGCCTGGCTCACGCGCGAGATCTGCGCGGTCGCGCGCGATGTCTGCGCGGGGCGGGTGGTCTCGGTGCTCGAAGGGGGCTATGATCTGCCCTCGCTCGGGGCTTCGGCCGCGGCGCATGTGGCGGAACTGATGGCGGGGGGCGCGTGATGACCGAGGCAATCGAGGGGCTGAGCTTCGAGGCCGCGATGGCCGAGCTTGAGGCCGTAGTGCGCAAGCTCGAGAGCGGGCAGGTCGCGCTCGAGGAATCGATCGCGCTCTATGAACGAGGCGCGGCGCTGCGCGCCCATTGCGACGCCCGCCTGCGCGCCGCCGAAGAACGGATCGAGATGATCCGCGCTTCCGAGGGCCGCGCCATCGGCACCACCCCGGCCGAGGGGTTCTGAACCGCATGACCGCCGAGGCCCGCGCCCGCGCCGCCGCGCTGATCGGGGCGCATCTCGATGCCGCACTCGCGCCGCGCGGCGATGCGCCCGTCGCGCAGGCGATGCGCCACGCGCTCAGGGGCGGCAAGCGGCTGCGCGGCTTTCTGGTGCTGGCGGGGGCCGCGCT
>JBIKVM010000067.1:0-12405 GCA_044356825.1 Limisphaerales bacterium | reverse complement strand
CGCTGCACGGCATCCCGCAGGCGGGCGCCATCGACGCCGCCGCCGCGATCGAGGCGATGCACGCCTATTCGCTCGTCCACGACGACCTGCCGGCGATGGATGACGACGACCTGCGCCGGGGTGAGCCCACGGTGCATGTGAAATGGGACGAGGCAACCGCGATCCTCGCGGGCGACGCGCTGCAGGCGCTGGCCTTCGAACTCATCGCGCGCCCCGCACTCGGGCCCGCCGAGCGGCGCATCGCGCTGGTCGCGGGCCTTGCGGCGGCGGCGGGGATCGACGGCATGGTGGGCGGGCAGGCGCAGGACATCGCGGCCGAGACGGCCGCCGCGCCGCTCACGCTCGAACGGATCACCGCGCTGCAGGCGGGCAAGACGGGCGCGCTGATCGGCTGGTCGGCGACGGCGGGGGCGATCCTCGCAGGGGCCGACCCCGCACCGCTCGCGGCGTATGCGCGCGCGATCGGGCTTGCCTTTCAGATCGCCGACGACATCCTCGATGTCGAGGGCGACGCGGCCCTCGCCGGCAAGCGGCTGCGCAAGGACGATGCCGCCGGCAAGGCGACCTTCGTCTCGCATCTGGGGCTCGAGGGTGCCCGCGCCCGCGCCCGCGCCCTCGTGGCCGAGGCCGAGGCCGCGCTCTCCCCCTATGGCCCCCGCGCGGCCGATCTGATCGAGACGGCGCGCTTCGTCGTCGCCCGCAAGACCTGAGGCCCCGATGCCCGACCGCCCCGCCACCCCGCTGCTCGATCGCGTCCGCCTGCCCTCGGACATGCGCGGCCTCTCGCCCGCAGCACTGCGCCAACTTGCCGACGAGTTGCGCGCCGAGACGATCTCGGCCGTCTCGGAAACCGGCGGCCACCTCGGCGCGGGGCTCGGCGTCGTGGAACTGACCGTCGCGCTGCACGCCGTCTTCGAGGCGCCGCGCGACAAGATCATCTGGGACGTCGGCCACCAGTGCTATCCGCACAAGATCCTGACTGGCCGGCGCGACCGCATCCGGACGCTGCGTCAGGAGGGGGGGCTGTCGGGCTTCACCAAGCGCTCCGAGAGCCCCTATGACCCCTTCGGCGCGGCGCATTCCTCGACCTCGATCTCGGCGGCGCTGGGCTTTGCCGCCGCCCGCGACCTCGGCGGCGAGGCGGGCGACGCGGTCGCGGTCATCGGCGATGGCGCGATGTCGGCCGGCATGGCCTTCGAGGCGATGAACAACGCGGGCCATCTGAAAAAGCGCCTCTTCATCATCCTCAACGACAACGAGATGTCGATCGCCCCGCCCGTCGGCGCGCTCTCGGCCTATCTCTCGCGCCTCTACGCCGGCGCGCCCTTTCAGGACCTGCGCGCGATGGCCAAGGGGGCGCTGCAATTCCTGCCCGAACCCTTTCAGGAGGGCGCCCGGCGCGCCCATGACGCGCTGAAGGGCCTGACCATGGGCGGCACGATGTTCGAGGCGCTGGGCCTCTCCTATGTCGGCCCGATCGACGGGCACGACCTCGACCAACTCCTGCCGGTGCTGCGCACGCTCAAGGCGCGCGCGACGGGGCCGGTCTTGCTGCATGTGCTGACGCGCAAGGGCAAGGGCTATGCCCCGGCCGAGGCCGCGCGCGACCGCGGCCACGCCACCGGCCGCTTCGATGTGCTGACGGGCGAGCAGGTGCGCGTGAAGTCGAACGCGCCAAGCTACACGAGCGTATTTGCCCGCACGCTCCTGCGCGCGGCCGAAGGGGATCCGCGCATCGTCGCCGTCACCGCCGCCATGCCCGAGGGCACGGGGCTGAACCTGATGGCCGAACGCTTCCCCGCGCGGCTCTTCGATGTCGGCATCGCCGAGCAGCACGCCGTAACCTTTGCCGCCGGCATGGCGGCGGGCGGCCTGCGCCCCTTCTGCGCGCTCTATTCCACCTTCCTGCAGCGCGGCTACGACCAGATCGTGCATGACGTCGCGATCCAGCGCCTGCCGGTGCGCTTCGCCATCGACCGCGCGGGCCTCGTGGGCGCGGACGGCGCGACCCATGCGGGCGCCTTCGACATCGCCTTTCTCGCGAACCTGCCCGGTTTCGTCGTCATGGCCGCGGGGGATGAGGCCGAGCTTGCCCGCATGGTCGCGACCGCCGCCGCCCATGACGAGGGGCCGATCGCGCTGCGCTATCCGCGCGGCGAGGGGGTGGGGGTCGAGATCCCCGACCGCCCCGCCCCGCTCGAGATCGGCAAGGGCCGCATCCTGCGCGAAGGGGGGCGGGTCGCGCTCCTCTCCTACGGCACGCGGCTGGCCGAGGTGCTGAAGGCCGCCGATCAGCTCGCCCAATCCGGCCTCTCGCCCACCGTCGCCGATGCCCGCTTCGCCAAGCCGCTCGACACCGCGCTGATCGAACGCCTCGCGCGCGAACACGAGGCGCTCATCACCATCGAGGAGGGCGCGACCGGCGGGTTCGGCGCGCATGTGGCGCAGCACCTGCTCGAACTCGGCGCGCTCGATGCCGGGCGGCTCAGGCTGCGCGCGATGGTGCTGCCCGACATCTTCATCGATCAGGCGAGCCCCGAGGCCATGTATCGCGTCGCGGGGCTCGACGCGGCGCAGATCGTGGCCAAGACCCTCGAGACGCTCGGCGTCGCCCGGCTCGACCGGCGCGCCTGAGGTCGCGCCGCCACCGGGTGCCAGCGCCCGCATGGCCTCCCGCCGCGCGGTTGACCGGCCCCGCCCCCCCGTTAGCCTCCCCGCATTCGACGCAGGGAATTCCGCCATGCCCGTTCCCGATTACGAAACCCTCATGCTGCCGGTCCTGCGCCTCTTCGGCGAGGGCCTGCCCAACGTCGCCGCCTGCCTGCCGCGCCTGCGCGCCGAATTCGCCCTGACCGAGGCCGAGGCGGACGAGTTCTTGCCGAGCGGTCGCCTCACCATCCTGCAAAGCCGTGCCCATTGGGCGCGCACCTACCTCTCGAAGGCGGGGCTGCTGCATTCCCCCGGCCGCAATCGCCACGCCATCACCGAGGCCGGCCGCGCGGTGCTCGGAAACCGCCCGAACGGCTCGACAGCGCCTTCCTCGCCCGCTTCGACGGGTTCGAGGACTGGCGCACCGCCGCGCGCGCCGCCCCGCGCCCCGAAAGCACACCCGAACCCGCCCCCGTCACGCCTGAGGAAACCATCGCCGCCGCCGTCGCCGCCCTCGACGCCGCGCTGCGCGACGATCTCCTCACCCGCCTCGCGGCGCTGTCGCCCCAGCGGTTCGAACGGCTGATCCTCGATCTCCTCTCGGCCATGGGCTATGGCGGGGGCGATCTCTCGAAGGCGATGATGACGCCCGGCTCGGGCGATGGCGGCATCGACGGCATCATCTACGAGGACGCGCTCGGCCTCGATGCCGTCTACATCCAGGCCAAGCGCTACGCCCCCGGCAACACGGTGGGCCGCCCCGCCATCCAGCAATTCATCGGCACGCTGACGGGCGAAGGCGCGGCCAAGGGCGTTTTCGTCACCACCTCGGGCTTCTCGCGCGAGGCGCGCGATTTCCTCGGCAAGGTGCAGCAGCGCGTCGTGCTGATCGACGGCCAGCACCTCGCGGGGCTGCTCATCCGCCACCGGGTCGGGGTGCGCGAACGCGTCCGCCACGCGGTCTGCACGATCGACGAGGACTGGTTCGCCGAGGACTGACCGCTAGCCGCCCGCGCGCGCGCCGGCACGGGCGAGCAGATCGAGCACATGGGGCCCCAGTGCCTCGACGATGCGCGCGACCCCCTCGGCCGAGGGGTGGAGGCCGTCGGATTGCATCAGCGCGCGCACCGCGGCCGGATCCTCGATGTCCTTGACGATGGGCGCGAGGAAGCTCGGGCCCAATGCGGCCCCGTGGCGGGCCGAGAGGTCGGGGAAGATCGCATCGAAGCGGGCCTGATAGTCGGGGCCGTAGTTCCCCGGCGCCTCCATCGGCACAAGCAGGATCGCCACCCCCTTCTCGGTCGCGCGGGCAAGGATCGCATCGAGATTGGCGCGCGACACGTCGGGGTCGATCCCGCGCAGCAGGTCGTTGCCGCCAAGCGCCACGATCATCGCGTCCGCCCCCTCGGAGAGCGTCCAGTCGAGCCGCGACAGCCCGCCCGCCGTGGTGTCGCCCGAGACGCCCGCATTGACGACGCGCACATCCGCCCCCCTCGCGCGCAGCCAGGTTTCGAGTTGCGGCACGAAGCCTTCCTCCTGCGGCAGGCCATAGCCTTGGGTCAGGCTGTCGCCCAATGCGACAAGGATCTGTTCGGCCCGCGCCGCGAACGGACCGAGCGCAAGAGCCGCGGCAAGGGCCAGCACCGCCCACGGGTTGCGATTTCCCGCCCACGCCCCATATCGCACCCAGAGACCAGAGAGGATGGCCGAAATGACGCCCGATGCCCTGACCCTTGTCGATGCGCGCCTGACGCTTGCGGGCAACGCCGGCCCCGTTGAGATCCTGCGGGGCATCACGCTCGGCATCGGGCGGGGCGAGACGGTGGGGCTCGTGGGGCCATCGGGGTCGGGCAAGTCGTCGCTCCTCATGCTCATGGGCGGTCTCGAACGCGCAACCGGGGGCGAGGTGCGCGCCCTCGGCCAGGACCTGACGGCGATGGACGAGGACGCGCTCGCGCGGTTCCGCATGGGCAATATGGGGATCGTATTCCAGTCCTTCCACCTCATTCCCACCATGACGGCGCTTGAAAATGTCGCGACCCCGCTGGAACTCGCGGGCCGGGCCGACGCGTTCGAGGCCGCAGGGGCCGCGCTGGCGGCCGTGGGCCTCGGGCATCGGGCCGATCACTATCCCGCGCAGCTCTCGGGGGGCGAGCAGCAGCGCGTGGCGCTGGCGCGTGCGACCGCGCCCGCCCCCGCCATCCTGCTTGCCGACGAGCCGACCGGCAACCTCGATCAGACGAATGGCGCCGCGATCATGGATCTGCTGTTCGCGCTGCGCGACCGGCAGGGCGCGACGCTTGTCCTTGTCACGCACGCGCCCGAGCTTGCCGCGCGCTGCGACCGCGTGGTGCAGCTTGGCGATGGCAAGGTCGTTGCCGACAGCGGCCGGACCCGGCGCGAGGCGGCGGAATGACCCGGGCCGAGATGACGCTTGCGCTGCGCATCGCGCGGCGCGAGTTGCGCGGGGGCGTGCGCGGGTTTCGCGTCTTTCTGGCCTGCCTCGCGCTCGGGGTCGCGGCGATCGCGGCCGTGGGCCATGTGCGCGGCGCGATCGAGGCGGGGCTCGCGCGCGAGGGGGCCGTCATCCTCGGCGGCGACGCGCAGCTTGAGTTCACCTATCGCTTCGCGACCGAAGAAGAGCGCGCCTTCATGGCGCGCGCGGCCGATGCGGTGTCGGAGGTCGTCGATTTCCGCTCGATGGCCGTGGTCGGCGACGGTGCTGCGGCCGAACGGGGGCTGACGCAGGTCAAGGCCGTGGATGACGCCTATCCGCTCCTTGGCAGCGTGACGCTCGACCCGCCGATGGCCCTCGACGCGGCGCTCGCGGCCCGGGACGGGCTGCCCGGCGCGGTGATGGACCCGATCCTCGCGGCGCGGCTCGGGATCGGGGTGGGCGCGCGCTTTGCGCTCGGTCTGCAGCAATTCCACCTCTCGGCACTCCTCGTGCGCGAACCCGACAGCGCGGCGGGGGGCTTCGGCTTCGGGCCGCGCACCATCGTGCGGACGGCGGATCTGGCGCAATCGGGGCTGATCGGGCCCGGCACGCTCTATGATACCGAATACCGGCTGCGCCTGCCGGCGGGCGCGGACCTCGAGGCGCTGAAGGCCGAGGCGCAGGCGCTCTTTCGCGACAGCGGCATGCGCTGGACCGACCGCCGCCGCGCCGCGCCGGGGGTCGAGACCTTCGTCGACCGCATGGGCAGTTTCCTCGTGCTCATGGGGCTCGCGGGGCTGGCGGTCGGGGGCGTGGGGGTGTCGGCGGCGGTGCGCGCCTATCTCGACCGCAAGACCGAGACCATCGCGACGCTGCGCACCCTCGGCGCCAGCGGCCGGTTGATCCTGTGGGTCTATCTGGCGCAGATCGGCGCGCTGACGGCGGTTGGTGTCACGGCGGGGCTTCTGCTGTCGCTGGCGGTGCCCTATGGCGCGGGGCCGCTGCTGGCGCCGATCCTGCCCATGCCGGCGGTCTTTGCGGCCTATCCCGCGGCGCTGGCCGAGGCGGCATTCTATGGGGTGCTGACCGCGCTTCTCTTCACGCTCTGGCCGCTGGCCGCGGCAAGCGAGGTGCGCGCGGCCGCTCTCTATCGCTCGGCCGGTGGACGACCGCGCGCCCTGCCGCGACGGGGGATCCTTCTGGCGACGGCGGCGCTTGCGGTTCTGCTCGTGGGCGGGGCGGCGGTGCTGTCGGGCGTGGCGGCGATCGCGCTCTGGTCGGCGGCGGGGATCGCGGCGGCGCTCGGGCTTCTCGTCCTCGTGGCGGGGGCGGTGCGCAGGCTGGCGCGGCGCGCCTCCCATCTGGGCGCGGTGCGCGGCCGGCCGGCGCTGCGCCTCGCCCTTGCCGCCATCGCGAGCCCCCGCGAAGAGGCGACCTCGGTCATCCTCTCGCTCGGGCTCGGGCTGTCGGTTCTGGCGGCGGTGGGGCAGATTGATGCCAACCTGCGCGCTGCGATCGACCGCGACCTGCCCGAACGCGCGCCCGCCTATTTCTTCGTCGACATTCAGCCCGACCAGATCGAGGGCTTCCTCGGCCGCCTGCGGACCGACCCGGAGGTCGAGAAGGTCGAGACCGCGCCGATGCTGCGGGGTGTCCTGACCGAGATCAACGGCCGCCCGGCGCGCGAGGTGGCGGGCGAGCATTGGGTGGTGCGGGGCGACCGCGGCCTGACCTATGCCGCGACCCCGCCCGAGGGCACCAAGGTCGTCGCGGGCGAATGGTGGGCGCCCGACCACAGCGGCCCCGCCGAGGTCAGCTTCGCCGCCGAGGAGGCAGCCGAGATCGGCCTCGGGCTGGGCGACAGGATCACGGTCAACGTGCTCGGTCGCGACATCGAGGCCACGATCACGAGCCTGCGCGAGGTCGATTTCTCGACCGGCGGCATCGGCTTCGTGATGACGATGTCGCCCTCGGCACTCGCCGGTGCGCCGCACACCCACATCGCCACGATCTACGCCCCGCCCGAGGCCGAGGGTCGGCTCCTGCGCGAGCTGGCGGGGGCCTATCCCAACGTCACCGCCATCCGGGTGCGCGATGCCATCGATCAGGTGACGGCGGCGCTCGGCACCATCGCGACGGCGACGGCCTGGGCCGCGGGCGTCACCCTCATCACCGGCTTCGTCGTGCTGATCGGGGCGGCCGCGGCGGGCGAGCAGGCGCGCGTCTACGAGGCCGCGATCCTGCGCACGATCGGCGCGTCGCGGCGGCGGATCCTCGCCTCCTTCGCGCTGCGCTCGGCGCTGATGGGGGCGGCGGCGGGGGCTGTCGCGGTCGCGGCCGGGGGCCTCGCGGGGTGGGGGGTGATGCGCTTCGTGATGGAGGCGCCCTATGCGTTCGAGCCCCTCTCGGCGATCGGCATCGTCGCGGGCGGGGTGGCGGGGGTGCTGCTGGCAAGCCTCGGCTTCGTGCTGCGCCCGCTGTCGGTGCGCCCCGCGCAGGTGCTGCGGGCGGCGGGCTGAGGGGGGCGCGGGCCGCGACGGAAGGCACCCGCGCCATCCCGGGGGAACGAGGGCGGACGCGGCGTAGCGCGCCGCACCCCTCCGGCGAAAGGAAGACACCACGCCCGCACGTCTCGGCCCCGGCGGGTCGCGGACAGGCGTTGCGCACAGTGGGCTTAATGCGGCACGGGCCGCGACGCGGGGCACCTGCGGCATCCTCTGGAGACGGGGGCGGACGCGGCGGGTGTTCGCCGGCGCGGCAGGGCGCGCCGCCGCCCACGGACGGAGAAGACGCCGCTCCTGCATGTCTCGGCCTCGGTCCGTCGCATGGGCTGCTGCGCGCCGCGTGCCAAGCCGGGGCTTGCCCGCGGGGGGGTCCTGCCCCTAGGGTCGGGCACCTGCCGAGGTGCCGCGATGCCCGAGACCGCCCACGCCCCCGACCTGCCGCGCCGCAATGGCGAGGTTTCCTTCTGGCACGCGGCGCTTGGCGGCATGGCGCCGCCGCGCGCGCCCCTCGGGGGTGATGCGCGGGTCGATGTCGCGATCGTCGGCGCGGGTTATACGGGGCTCTGGACGGCACTTTACCTGCTGCGGGCGAGCCCGGGGCTGCGCGTCGGGCTGATCGAGGCCGAACGGGCGGGTTTCGGCGCCTCGGGGCGCAATGGCGGGTGGCTCAGCGGCGATTTCGCGTGGAAGCCCGAGCGCTATCTGACGAACGGCAGCGCGGCGGATGTGCGCCGGCTGATCGGCGAACTGGCGCGCTCGGTCCCCGAGGTGATCGCGCGGGCGCGCGAGCTCGGCATCGACGCCGACATCCGCGAGACCGAGGAACTGCGCGTCGCGACGAACCCCGCCCAGCTCGGGCGCCTCGATGCCGAGATGGAGGGGCGCGCGGCATGGGGCGCGCCCGAGATGCCGGCGCGCAGGCTCGATGCCGCCGAGATGGCGGGGCGGGTCGCGGTGGCGGGTGCGCTGGGCGGGATCGCGGTCGGCGGCGTGGCGCGCATCCAGCCCGCCAAGCTCGTGCGCGGCCTCGCGGCCGCGGTCGAGGCCGCGGGCGCCACCATCTGGGAAGGAACGCGCGCGCTTGCCCTCTCGCCCGGGCGGGTGATGACGGATCGCGGCACGGTGACGGCCGGGGTGGTCCTGCGCGCGACCGAGGGCTTCACCGCGCGCCTGCCCGGGCATCGGCGCGACTGGCTGCCGCTCAACTCCGCGCAGATCGTGACCGACCCGCTGCCGCCCGACCTCTGGGCCGAGATCGGCTGGCAGGGATACGAGCTGCTGCACGATGCCGCCAACAGCTATTTCTATGCCCAGCGGACCGAGGACGGGCGCATCGCCTTCGGCGCGCGCGGCGTGCCCTATCGCTTCGCCTCGGGGATCGACGCGGGCGGCGCAGCGGACGGGGTGACAGTCGCGCGCCTGATCGCGGGGCTGCACCGCATCTTGCCGCAACTGCGCGCGGTGCCGATCGCGCATGCCTGGTGCGGGGTGCTGGGCGTGCCGCGCGACTGGTGCGCGCGCGTGGGCTTTGATCCGCGCAGCCGGATGGGCTGGGCGGGCGGCTATGTCGGGATCGGGGTCGCGACCTCGAACCTCGCGGGGCGGACGCTCGCGGATCTGGCACTCGGGCGGCAGAGCGCGCTGGCAGCCCTGCCTTGGGTCAACCTTCCCGTCCGCCGGTGGGAGCCCGAACCGCTGCGCTTCCTCGCGCTGCGGGGGATGTACCGGCTGCTCGATGCCGCGGATGCGCGCGAACGCGCGGGCGGGACGGCGGGCGCGCTGGCGCGGATCGGGCTGCGCCTCGCGGGGCGCTGAGGGGCGCGCGCCACCGCTGCGTCACACAAGCGTAACGCAACGGATTCCAAAGTTTCGCGTCCCCGTCACACGGGCTTCACCCGTCTGTCGCATCCGCGCCCTACGCGGTGCAGGCAACAGAACGGGATCGCCATGCTCTTGTCCGTCGAACAGGTGACGAAAGTCTTCGGCACCAACACCGCCGTCGATCGTGCCTCTTTCAGCGTCGAGCGCCCCGCGATGATCGGCATCATCGGCCGCTCGGGGGCGGGGAAATCGACCCTTTTGCGGATGATGAACCGCCTGACCGATGCGACGCAGGGCACGATGCGCTTCATGGGGCGCGACATCCTTTCGCTGAAGGGTGCCGAGATGCGCTCCTGGCAGGCCGATTGCGCGATGATCTTCCAGCAGTTCAACCTCGTGCCGCGGATGGATGTGGTCTCGAACGTGCTGCACGGCACGCTCAACCGCCGCTCTTCGGTGGCAGCCCTCTTCAACCTCTGGCCGCGCGCCGACATCCTGCGCGCCATCGACATCCTCGAGCGTCTGGGCATCGCCGAGCAGGGGCCGAAACGGGCCGAGGCGCTCTCGGGCGGGCAGCAGCAGCGCGTCGCGATCGCGCGCGCGCTGATGCAGGATCCCAAGCTCATCCTCGCCGACGAGCCCATCGCGAGCCTCGATCCGATGAACGCGCAGGTGGTGATGGACACGCTGCGCCGCATCCACGACGAGGACGGCCGCACGGTCATCTGCAACCTGCACACGCTCGACACCGCGCGGCGCTATTGCGACCGGGTGATCGGGATGCGCGCCGGTCGGATCGTCTTCGACGGCTCGCCCGGCCAGCTGACCACCGCCGTCGCGCGCGAGATCTACGGCGCGGACGAGAGCTTTTCCGAACATGCGACCTCGACCGAGATCGGCGCGCTCGACCTCGGCGATCGGGCCTTTGCCCGGGCGATGCTCGCCTGACCCCTTCACCCGGCCCGGATCCCGGGCCCATATCCGGAGAGAGACGATGAAGACGATCCTTGCCGCACTTCTCGCCACGGCCGCCACCGTCGGCGCCGCCCAGGCCGAAGGCATCACCGAATTCCGCATCGGCATCCTCGGCGGCGAGAACGCCCAGGACCGCCTGACCTCGAACGAATGCGTCCGCGCCTATGTGCAGGACCTGCTCGGGGTCGAGACGAAGCTCTTTACCCCCGCCGATTATGACGGCGTGGTGCAGGGCCTGCTCGGCGGCTCGCTCGACATGGCCTGGCTTGGCGCATCGGCCTATGCCAAGGCCTATCTGACCGATCCCGAGGCGCTCGACGTCGTCCTCGTCAAGACGAACCTCGACGGCTCGGTCGGCTATTACTCGATCGGCTTTGCCCGCAAGGACTCGGGCATCGCCTCGCTTGCCGACATGAAGGGCAAGCGCTTCGGCTTCGGCGATCCGAACTCGACCTCGGGCTATCTCATCCCCTCGATCGAGATCCCGCAGGCCACCGGCGCCTCGATGGCGAGCGGCGACTATTTCGGCGAGGTCGTCTTTACCGGCGGGCACGAGCAGACCATCGTCGCCGTCAACAACGGCGAGGTTGACGCGGGCGTGACCTGGGCCGACGGCCAGGGCAACTGGGAAGACGGCTACAATTCGGGCGCGCTGCGCAAGGCGGTCGATGCCGGCCTCGTCGACATGAACAACCTGGTCGAGATCTGGAAGTCGAAAGAGATCCCCGAGGGCCCGATCGTGCTGCGCCGCGCGCTGCCGGCCGACGTGAAGGAGAAGGTCGTGACCTTCCTCAAGGAACTGCACGGCAAGGATCCGCAGTGCGCCTACAACATGGCGGCCGGCGAGACCTCGGGCTTCACCCCGATCTCGCACGAGGCCTATGAGTCGATCATCGCCGTGCGCAAGGCGCAGTCGAACTGATCGGCCGAAACCCCGCGGGTCGGGGGGCATGAAGCCCCCCGGCCCGTCGCCTTGAAGGATCGCGCATGACCGACCTATCGCTGCCCGAAGGCCGCGCCCTGCGCGAGACCTATCTTGCCGATGTCCGCCGCAAGCGGATGTATGGCGGCATCCTGCTCGTCGTGTTCATCGCGCTGATGGCCTCGGGGTTCCGCCTCGCCGAGGATCGCAACGCGGGCGGGTTTCTGGTCGGGATCGGGCAGATCCTCGACTTTCCCTCCGAGGTGGTGTCCGAGGGCTGGGCCAAGCGGGCCGAGATGCCGGCGCTTCTCTTCGCCTTCTTCCCCTCGCTGATCGAGACGGTCAACATCGCGGCCGTCTCGACCCTCTTCGGCGCGCTGGCGGCCATCGTGCTCGCGCTCCTCTCGACGCGGGGACTCGCGCGCTGGCCGCGCCTGATCCCGGTGCTGCGGCGGATCATGGACGCCATGCGCGCGGTGCCCGAGATCGTGATCGCGCTCGTCCTCATCTTCATCCTGGGCGGCGGGCCGGTGCCGGCGATGATCGCGATCGCGATCCACACGGCGGGCGCGCTCGGCAAGCTTTTCTCCGAGGTGGCCGAGAATGCCGACCTCAGGCCCGTCGAGGGGTTGCAGTCCGTCGGCGCCAACTGGATCCAGCGGATGTGGATCGGCGTCATCCCCCAGGTCGCGCCGAACTGGCTGAGCTATGGCCTCCTGCGGTTCGAGATCAACATCCGCGCCTCGGCGATCCTCGGTTTCGTCGGCTCGGGCGGGATCGGGCATGACCTCAAGCTCGCGATGCAATGGGGGCAGGGAAAATACGACCAGGTCGTCGCGATCTTCGCGCTGCTGTTCGTCACCATCGTGATCGTCGACCAGATCTCGGGGCGCGCGCGCACCCGCCTTGTCAAGGGAGCGCCGGCATGACGGACGCCACAGCCGACCTGCGCGCCGATGTGCTGGGCGCCTTTCGCCGCCGCCGGATGGTGGCGCTGTCGGTGCCCGTGCTGCTCGTCCTCTACATGGGCTATGTCTTCGCGGCCTTCGACGTCGCCGGGCTGGCCGAGCGGGCGCGGCTCGACAATGCGCGCATCC
>JBIKVM010000027.1:0-20679 GCA_044356825.1 Limisphaerales bacterium | reverse complement strand
GCGGAAAGCGCAAGGCGCTTCGAAAGGCGTTCGTCGAGCAGCGCGGGATTGATCCCTCGGATACGGCCGCCTTGGCCGACGCGTGGGATCATGAGGATGCCTCCCAGCTGACGATGAGGGATCAGGAACGCAACAACCTCGACGTTCTCCCCTCGGCCAAGATGTCGAAGTCCAAGAAGAACGTCGTCGATCCGGTCAGCATCATCGCGGCCTTCGGGGCCGACACGGCGCGGTGGTTCATCCTCTCGGACAGCCCGCCCGAGCGGGATGTGGAGTGGACATCGGCCGGGGCCGAGGCCGCGCACAAGCACCTCGCCCGCGTCTGGCGTCTGGCCGACGAGGCCGCGGCCTCGGCCGCGCCCGACCATCCGGCCGAGGACGAGGCGCTGATGCGCGCGGCGCACCGCGCCATCGCCGATGTCTCGGCCGGGATCGCGGGCTTTGCCTTCAACAAGTCGATCGCGGCGCTCTATACCCTCACGAACGCGGTCGCGCGGTCCTCGGCGGGGCGGGGGGCGCGGGCCGAGGCGATGCGGATCATGGCGCGCCTGATGGCGCCGATGGTGCCGCATCTGGCCGAAGAGGTCTGGTCGATGCTGGGCGGGGCGGGGCTGGTCGCGACCGTTCCCTGGCCCGTCGCGGATCCCGCGCTGCTGGCCGAGGACAGCGTGACGCTCCCGGTGCAGATCAACGGCAAGCGGCGTGGCGAGATCGTGGTGCCCAAGGACCTCGGCCCGGCCGAGGTCGAGGCCCGCGTGATGGCCGACCCCGACGTGCTGCGCCATCTGGGCGGGCAGCCGCCGCGCAAGATCATCGTCGTGCCGGGCCGCATCGTCAATGTGGTGGTCTGACCGCCGCCGCCTGATCGCGACCCTTGCCGCCAGCGCGGCACTCGCTGGGTGCGGGTTCGCGCCCGCGCTGGCACCCGGCGAGGCAGGCGCGGCCTTGCGCGGGCGCGTCGCCCCGATCCCGCCCGCGACGGTGGCCGATTTCGAATTCGTCCGCGTCATCGAGGAACGCTTCGGCCCCCCCGGCCCCGATGCGCTGCGACTTGGCTATGCGCTGTCGCTCTCGCAGCGGGCGGCGGGGGTGCTCTCGGACGGCACGGTCGTGCGCAACGTCCTCGAGGGCACCATGAACTTCATGCTGCGCGACGATGACGGGGTGGTCGTCGCCTCGGGCCGGATCCTCGATACCACCACGTGGTCGACCGGGGGCACCACGGCGGCGGCGGCGGCGGCCGAAGAGGATGCCGTGCGCCGCCTCGTGCGCATCCTTGCCGACCGGACAGCCGCCACGATCCTCGCGGCAGTGGCCGAGGGTGGGACATGAAGCTTGGCGGGCGCGACGCGGCGCGCTTTCTTGCCCGTCCCGACCCTGGTCGGGCTGGCGTCTTGCTGCACGGTGCGGACCCGATGCGCGTCGCGCTGAAGCGGCAGGACCTCGTGCGGACGCTGATCGGCCCCGCGGGTGCCGATGAATTCCGGCTGGAGCGCATCGCGGCGCAGGACCTGCGGCGCGATCCCGCCCTGCTTGGCGATGCCATGCGCGCGCGCGGCTTTTTCGGCGGCACGCGCGTGGTTCTGGTCGAGGATGCGACCGACACGGCCGCGCCCGCCTGTGCCGCGGCCCTCGGGGGCTGGCAGGCCGGCGACGGCATCGTGATCGTGACGGGGCAGGGCCTCGGGCCGCGATCGGCCCTGCGCAAGCTGTTTGAGGATCATGCCGCGGCCGTCGCGATCGGCATCTACGACGATCCGCCGACAGCCGACGAGATTGCCGCGACGCTCGCGGCCGCGGGCCTCAAGTCTGTGGCGCCCCGGGCGCTGGCCGATCTTGAGGGGCTCGCGCGCGCGCTCGATCCGGGCGATTTCCGCCAGACGGTGGAGAAACTCTCGCTCTATGCCCTCGATGCAGCCGGCCCCGTCACCGAGGCCGATGTCGCCGCCTGCGCGCCGCTCTCGGTCGCGGCCGAACTCGACGATGCGGTCGAGAGCGTCGCCGACGCGCGCCCCGAGGAACTCGCGCGCCTGCTTGCGCGGCTCGCGGCGCAGGGGATCGGCCCGGTTCCGCTCTGCGGCGGTGTCACGCGCCACTTCCGCCAGCTTCACGCCGCCGCAAGTGATCCGGGCGGGCCCGAGGCGGGGGTTGCACGGCTGCGTCCGCCGCCATTTGGCCCGCGGCGCGACCGCATGGTGCGGCAGGCCGCCGCCTGGGGGCGGGCGCGTCTCGAAGAGGTGCTGTCCATGCTGCTCGAGACCGAATTCCAGCTCCGCTCATCCTCGCGCGTGCCCGCCCATGCGGCGGTGGAACGCACCCTCATCCGCATCGCGCGGCTTCCGCGCAGACAGGAGGCCACATGACCGACCCCGCCTATACCGTCATCGGCACGACCCGCAGCCGCACCGCCCGCGTGCTCTGGGCGCTCGAGGAACTCGGGCTTGCCTATGTTCACCACCCGGCGCTGCCGCAGTCCGAGGACGTGCGTGCGCTGAACCCCTCGGGCAAGGTGCCTGTGCTGGTTGCCGACGGTGTGCCGATCACCGATTCGGTCGCGATCGTGCAATTCCTCGCAGATCGCCACGGCGGTCTGACCCATCGAGCCGGCACCATCGACCGGGCCCATCAGGACGGCCTCACGCAACTCGTGCTCGACGAGATCGACGCCGTCCTCTGGACTGCCGCGCGGCACAGCTTCATCCTGCCGCCCGAGATGCGCCTGCCCGCAATCAAGCAAAGCCTGATGTGGGAATTCTCGCGCAGCCTGGATCGGCTGGCGCCCCGCCTCGATCGAGGGCCATGGCTCATGGGTGATCTCTTCACGGTGCCGGACCTGTTGCTGGCGCACTGCATCGGCTGGGCGAAGGCTGCGAAGTTTCCCGACCCGCCGGCTGCGATCGCCGACCACCACGCCCGCGCAGCCGCCCGCCCGGCCTGGGGGCGCGCGATCCGGGCCTGACCCCTTCGCCCGCGCCGCCCGGCGCCCTATATCCGCTGTGTTGGGTGAAAGGGTCGGGCGATGGATGGCGACACTCTGGCAAGGCTCGGGTATCTCGGGCTGCTCCTGGTCTCGGTCGGGGGCTGGTTCGTCGTCGAGAACCGCGGCCGGATGGGGGCCGCGCTGCGGATGGTCCTTGTCTGGGGTCTCATATTTCTGGGCGTGATCGCGGCGCGGGGGCTGTGGCTCGATGTCCGCGACGAGGTGATGCCGCGCCAGGCGGTGATGTCCGAGGGCGGGCGGATCGAACTGCCGCGCGATCCTGACGGGCATTTCCACCTCGTGCTCGAGGTGGGTGGCGTGCCCGTGCGCTTCATGGTCGATACCGGGGCGACATCGGTCGTGCTGTCGAACCGCGATGCCGAGCGGCTTGGGATCGACCGGCGCACGCTGGCCTTCACCGGCAGCGCGCGCACCGCCAACGGGACGATCCGGACAGCCCGCGTCGTATTGCAGGATGTGACGCTCGGCGGTGTGCCGCAGCAGCCCGTCGTTGCTTGGGTGGGGGATGGCGAACTCGAGATGTCGCTTCTGGGCATGGATTTCCTCGATCGCTTCGCCGCGGTCGAGATCGCGGGCGACCGGCTGGTGCTGAGGCGCTGACCGCGGTCAGTAGTCGCGTTCGAAGAACAGGCCGAGGCCTGTCGTCCCGTCCGCCCCCGCCCGCCCCCGGGCCGTCAGCGCCGGAGTAAGGTCGAGGTTCAGCGTCACTTCGCTGCGCCCCTCGGGTCCGATCAGAATGTCGGCGTAGACATTCTGCGAGAGGTATTTTCCCGCCCGCACCGCGGCCTGCCCGTCATCCTCGGCCACAAGGTCGAGATCGTCGAGACCCGTCTCCCGCCGCAACCGCGAAACGATCCCCTCATCCGCCCCGCCGGCCAGCTGCGCGAGTGCCGAGGCCAGTTGCGCGGCCTGCACGGGCGAAAGGTTCGAGATGCTGCGCCCGAACAGAAGCTGCGCCAGCACGTCTTCCTCGGGTTGCTCAGGGGTAGAGCGGAAGTGGATCTCGGGCGCGGCCGAGGTGCCGCCGACTTCGACGCGGGCCTCGCCGTCGGTCGTCCGGGTCGCCGCCACGAGCGAGAGGCGCGGCATGAACCGCCCCTCGAGCGAGAGGTTGCCCTCGGTCAGATCGAAGCGCTTGCCCAGAACCTCAAGCCGGCCGCGGATAAGGTTCAGGCCCCCGCTCGGCAGAACCGCTTGCGACGTGCCCTGCAGGCGCAGCGCGCCGCCCATCTCGGCGTCGAGGCCGCGACCGCGCAGAAACACCCGCCGCGGAGCCTCGATGTCGAGATCGACGGCATAGGCCGGCCCGCGACCGTTGCCTTCTGCCAGCCCGTTGCCATCGAGCCCTGCCCGGGCGCGTGTCAGGCGGACTGCGCCGCTGTCGCCCGAATGGCGCAATTCGGGCAAACCTGCACCAAGCGTCGCTGCCGTGCTGCGCGCGAGGCGCAGTTCCGCTTCGGCGATGTCGAGCCGCCCGGCCAGCGTCGCGCCACCGCGCAGAGGCCCGCGGACCGTCAGCGTGCCCGAAGCACGCGCCGAATAGCGTTTGGGATCGCGCAGCACGGCATCGCGCAGCGTGATCCCGAGGTTGGCAGTCTGATCCCCGCCAAGGCCGATGCTGCCAGCCATGAGCAACTCTCCGCCGCCTTCGGGCCGGCCGCGCAACGCGATGTCGGCCTCGGCGGCCGACAGGCGCACCGTGCCCTCGATCTTGCCCACGGCGAAGAACGGATCGGGATTGAGCGCGCGGACCCCCGCGATGTCGATCTGCCCGGTCAGCGCCTCGATGCCCGGTTCTCCGCGCAGCGCAAGATCGAACCGCACCGGACCGCGCAACGACACGGGCCTCACGAAGCGATTTGCCAGCATCGCATCCGCCGTGCCGCGCAGGCTGAGGTTCGCACGACCGACCGCGGTCAGGATCTCGCCGCCGAGATCGGCCTCGATCCCGCCTGGACCCTTCGCGCGCAGGGCGACGATCGCGCTCACCTCGCGCTGCTCGACGGTGCCGCCGAGCGTGACGGGGCCGGGGAAGTCGGGCAGGAACAGCCCGAGGTCCGCGAGCTGCGCGCTGATCTCGACCCGCGACACCTCGCCGTCCATCGTGCCTGCCGCCTCGATCCCGAGTTGCGCGCCCGCGACGCGCATCGAGGCGAGCTGGATCGAACCGTCTTGCCGGCGCGCCTCGAGGGCAAGCGTCGTCGTCCCGCCCAGAAGCTGGTCGAGCGGCCCGGCCCCGAGGGTCACGTCGCGCGCCTCGCCCGCAAGGCTGATGCGGTCCACGCCGCCCTCCTGCTCGATCCGCGCCTGCAGGTCGATCGCCCCGCCATAGACGGACCCGAGTGCCCCGAGGTCGGCGACCGCGAGCGACGCCTCGAAGTCCGACGCCCCGTCGCGGACATCGCCCGAGGCCACCGCTACCAGCGCGGGTGTGGTCAGATCGAAGCGCCCGATGCGCAGCCCGTCGGGGTCGCGCGTCGCCTCGAGCACGAGGTCGCTGTCGCCGGCCAGCAGCCCGTCGAGTTCGGCACTGCGCCCGATCGCGACATCGCGCCCCGCCGCCGTCACATCGACCGCCTCGATCCCGTTCGCAAGGCTGTAGGCGACTGCGAGTTCGGCGCTGCCGCCATATCCCGGGCCCAGCGCCCCGATGTCGTGCAGATCGAGTGTTCCGAAGATGTCGGCGTATCCGGTCGCAAGCCGCCCGGCCACGACGCCACCCAGTGCCGGTGCCTCGATCGTGAGGCCGGCAAGATCGATCCCGCTCTCGTCCCGGCGAAGTGTTGCCACCAGACGCGAGCCACCCGCCAGAAGCCCGTCAAGCTCCGGCTGCCCGATGCGCAGGTCGGTTGCATCGAGGTTGAGCGTCCCCTCGAGGCCCCCGGTCAGGGGTGCGAAGGTGCCGGCATAGACGATCCGACCGCTGCCGCCGAGCGGCCGCCCCGCGACGCCTGAAAATCGCGCGATGTTCTCGACATCGGCGATCACGGTGCCGGCAACGGCGGTGGCGGTGCCCTTGCTGTCGATGGTGACGGATCCGCCAAGGACGATCCCGGCGCCGCGCAGGTCAAACTTCGGGATGGCCACGGGTTCGTCCTGCCGCCAGCGCATCGATATCTCGCCCCCGAGCGCCGTGCCGATCGCGCGGGCGACGCCCGGGTCGGTTGCCGCGATCTCGCCCGCCTGAAGCACGATGCGCCCTTCGGCCGCATTCCCCTCGTCAGCGCCGCTGCGGTCGAGGGCGATGCGCCCCCCCCCGTCGACCTGCACCCGGCCGATGCTGCCCGCCGGATGCGTGACCCCCGCCAGCGTTCCCGAGAGACGCCATTCCTGATCGCGCGCGGCATCGAAGCCGAGGTCGAGTTGCATCCCCGCGATTTCGATCGTCGCGCCCGGTCCGGGCAGGCGAACCTTGCCTCCAGCCGGATCGAGCACCTCGATCCCGAGGTCGATCAGCTCGGGCCAGCCATCCGCGCCGATCCCCAGTTGACCCGACAGCCCGATCTGCGCCGCATCAGCGCGCAGCGTCTCGATCCGGATCCCGCCCGCTGCGGGCAGGACCGCGCGGAAGGCAAGGCTGCCGTCGGGGCCGAAGAAGGGACGGTGCTCTTGGGCAAGAAGCGGCGTCGCATCGCCCGCAAGTGCCGCCGTGAGGACGCGGTCGCCCGTTGTCGCGTCCCGCCCGATGCCGATTCCGCCGGTGATCCGCTCCTGCCCGCCGCTGGCAAGGCGCATGTCGGCTGTGAAATCCGATATCGGCCCGGACCCCGCGATGCCAAGGCTGATGGCCGGCCGCTCGGGTACGCGCAAGAGCGTGGCCACGATGCCTTCCGCACCCTCCTCGAGGCTGAGGTCGAGATCGAGCCTGCCGGTCGCGTTGGCATAGGCCAGCGCGAGGCGCAGCGCCCCCTCGGCCCCGTCGGTCCGTCGCAGGTCGATCTCGCCCGAGCCCTCGCCACCCCGCAACAGCGCCCGACCCGTCATCGTCCCCTCAACGCGCCGGCCGAGGATCTCGGGGCCAAGCACGAGCGAGGCCGCCGAAACCTCGTCGATCGCGATCCCGAGCGGCAGTTCGGGCAGCACGAAGGCGGGCCGCGCTTCGGGCGATGGCAGGGCGTCCGGTGTTGGGTGCGGCAGGCGATCAAGGGTAATGCGCCCGGCGCGCAGATAGGAAATCTCGATCGAGCGCTGCATGAGGGCGCTTTGCGACCAGTCGATCGCGACATCGTCGAGTTTCAGCCACACGCCCTCGTCGTCGGCAACCGTGATCGATGCCGCGCGCGCCTGCGCCGAGAGCGCGCCTTCGAACCCCTCGATCCGCACCGTCCGCCCTGCGCCCGACAAGAGATCCTGCAGCAGCGCGGCCAGTTCATCCGCCCCCTCGCCCGCCGTTCGCCCCGCGGGCGCCATGGCCAGAAGCGCCGCGAGCGAGATCGCGAGGATGGCGAGGATCCGCATCAGAACGCTTGCCCGATCCCGACGTAGAATTGCGATCCGTTCCCTGTGGCCCCGCCGGTTGGGATCCCGACATCGAAGCGGATCGGGCCGATGCCGGTCTCATAGCGCAACCCGATGCCCGCACCCGCGTGCCAGAGCCCTTCCGGGAAGGTGAAGGAGGTCGTTCCGATCCGCCCGTAGTCGGCATAGACGACCGCCCCGAGCTTGCCCTGAAGCCGCGCCCGCAGTTCGAATGCGGTCGCCACGAAGTACCGCCCGCCCACGCTGCACCCGCTCGAAGCGACCGGAAGCGGACCGCGGCAGACCGAGAGATCGAGCGAGCGATAGGGCTGGCCGCGCACCGTCCCCGCCCCGCCGGAGCGAAAGAGGTATTCGCGCGGTGTGCGCGCGATCTCGGCCCCTTCCACCGCCCCGGCCTGCAGCCGCGCGGCGAAGGTCACGCGCTCGCCGATCCGGCGATAGCCGCGCGCGTCGAGCGTCAGGCGCACCCCGTCATCGGTTGCGCCCACGCCGCGGAACGGCATCACAGCGGCGTCGATCAGATACCCCTCGCTCGGGTCGAGGACATTGTCACGCCGGTCGCGGATCGCACCCAAGGGCAGCGCGACCGACCTGAAGGTGCTGCGCGTTCCAGGAGCGGGGTCGCTGTCGGTCGACTCTTCGATGTCGATCTCGACCCCGCCGCGCAGCGTCAGGTCCGGCGAGAGCAGGTGGGTGAAGCGCACAGCGATCTCGGCCGATTTCGTGAGGACCGGTCCGTCCTCGGTCTGTGCGAGCGTCAGGCCGAGCCCGAGGCTCGTGTCGGGCGACAGGGTCGCCGGCCGCTCGAAGAGCGCGCTCAGCCGGTAGTCGATGCCCGGCAACTTCGCGCCAATCTGGGAAATCGCACCATCAAGTCGAAGCCGCTCGGCCCCGCCCGCAAGATTGCGGTGCAACCAGTAGGCCGACACACCGACCCCCTCGGAACTTGAGGTCTCGGCACCGAAGCCGATCCGCCGCGGCGCGTTGTCGAGCACGGTCACCTCGGCGTCGAGGCTGCCGTCGGTGTTGATTGTCGGGGCCTCGGCGATGCTGACGGCGCGGAAGGTGCCGGTGCGGCGGAGCCGTTCGACGACGCGCTCGAGCGCCTCCGGTGAAAACGCCGCTCCCGCCTCGAAGCCGGCGATGGCCGCGAGCCGCTCGGGCCGCACCTGCGTCTCGCCCACGATGCGCAAATGTCCGAGCACCGCCCGCGGCCCGGGGTCGATCCCCGCGCGGACGTCGAGTTCGCGCGCGCCGTGGCGGGCCAGCAGCCCCTGATCCACGATCGCGGCCTTGGGATGGCCCGCCGCGCGCCAGCCCTCGATCGCGGCACGGGCCGCGTCGCTCACGACCGGGCTGCGGGCAGGCAGGCCGGGTGCGAAGGCTTCGGGCAATTCCGTTCCGGGGGCGAGCGGCTCAATCTGCGCGGCGCCGAAGGTAAAGAGTGGCCCGGGATCGACTCCGACCTCGACCGTGCCGATGCGCCGCGGCGCGTCGAGGGGGGCAATATCGGCTGCCTCTGCCCCGTCGATCCGGATCGAAATCGCGCCCCCGTAGCGCCCCGAGGCATAGAGGGCGGCCAGCAACCGCTGATAGTCCGCCTGCGCGGCCGCGAAGATATCCTGTGCCGAGACGCGCCCCTCGCGCTCGGCCTCAAGAACGAGCGAGGCGGCGCGCAAAGCCGCCTCGACACCCGGGTCGGATTGCGCGACGCGGAACCGCACGCCATCGAGCGCGCCCACGGGCCACGCGAGCGTCAGCGCAGCCGCCAGTACCACTCCCGCTGCCCGACGCATCAGTGCCCTTTCCCCAGCGAACGATCGGCCGAACGGCCCGCCATACGGCACCCGCTGCACACTCAGTCGAAGGTCAGCGGCCTGTCGCCCTGCGAGTCGCGGATGAATGTCTGCAGTCCAATCCGGTTCAGAATCGCCAGAAACGGGCGGGGGTCAAGCTCTTCGACGTTCACCATCCGGTGCACGTCCCAGGTGCCGTCGGCGATCAGCATCGCCGCCGCCACCGGCGGCACGCCGGCGGTGTAGGAAATCCCCTGCGATCCGACCTCCTCATAGGCCTCGCGGTGGTCGGCGACGTTGTAGATGAAGACCTCGGCCGGCGCGCGGTCCTTGGTGCCCGCGACCAGATCGCCGATGCAGGTCTTGCCCGTATAGCCCGGCGCGAGCGAGGCCGGATCGGGCAGCACCGCCTTCACGACCTTGAGCGGCACGACCTCGAGCCCCTCGGCCGTGCGCACCGGCTGTTCGGACAGGAGGCCGAGGTTCTTCAGCACGGTGAAGACGTTGATGTAGTGATCGCCAAAGCCCATCCAGAAGCGCACATCCGCCTGCGGGAAATGGGCCGAGAGGGAATGCACCTCGTCGTGGCCCGTCAGATACGCCTTCTGCCGGCCGACCACGGGCAGATCCCATTCGCGCCCGACCTCGAACATGCGGTTGTCGCGCCAGGCGCCGCCCTGCCAGGACCAGACCGTGCCCGTGAATTCGCGGAAGTTGATCTCGGGGTCGAAGTTCGTGGCGAAATAGCGCCCGTGGCTGCCGGCGTTGATGTCGATGATGTCGATCGCGCGCACGGTGTCGAGGTATTCCATCGCGGCAAGGCGGGCATAGGCGTTCACGACCCCCGGATCGAAGCCCACGCCGAGGATCGCCGTCACGCCCGCATCGGCGCAGGCCGTGCGGCGCTTCCATTCGTGGTTGGCATACCAGGGCGGGGTTTCGCAGACCCTGTCCGGATCCTCGTGGATCGCGGTGTCGAGATAGGCCGCCCCCGTGGCGATGCAGGCCTCGAGGATCGGCATGTTGCAAAACGCCTGCGCGACGTTGATGACGATGCTGGCCCCCGTGCGGCGGAGCAGCCCGGCAACGGCGGCGCTGTCCATCGCGTCGATGCCGTGCGCCGTGAACCGGCCCGCGGCCTCGGGCCCCGCCTTGGCCGCGACCGAGGCGATGATCGCGGCGCATTTGGCCGGGTTGCGCGAGGCGATGTGCAGATCGCCGAAGACGGCCGCGTTCTGCGCGCATTTGTGCGCGACCACATGCCCGACCCCTCCGGCCCCGATGATGAGGACGTTGCGTTTCATGGCGATCCCTCCTTCAGCGCGTCACGACAGGCTCGCGGCATAGTCGCGATAATCGAAGCTGCGCACGACGCGCAGGCCCCCGTCCGCCTCGCGCAGCACGATCGCGGGCATGTTGAGGCCGTTGAACCAGTTTTTCTTGACCATCGTGTAACCGGCGGCATCGGCGAAAGAGACCCGGTCGCCCGCCTTGAGCGGCGCGGGCAGATGGAAGGTGCCGAAGACATCGCCCGCAAGGCAGGACTTGCCGCAGATCATCCATTCATGCGGGCCGGTCGGCCCCTCGATCCGCGCCGACTGGCGATAGATCAGCAGGTCGAGCATGTGCGCCTCGGTCGAGGCATCGACGATGGCGATGTTGCGCCCGTTCCAGAGCGTATCGAGCACCGTGACCTCGAGCGTCGCGGCCCCGGTGATCGCGGCCTCGCCGGGTTCGAGATAGACCTGCACGCCGTGATCGGCCGCGAACCGCGCCAGCCGCGCCGCGAGGCGCTCGAGCGGATAGCCCGCGCCGGTGAAGTGGATGCCGCCCCCGAGGCTGATCCACTCCATCCGCCCGATCAGATGGCCGAAACGCGCCTCGATCTGGCCGAGCATCCGGTCGAAGAGGTCGAAGTCGGCGTTCTCGCAGTTGTTGTGGAACATGAAGCCCGTGACGCGGCCGAGCGCGTGCGCCACCACCTCGGGGTCGTGCTCGCCCAGCCGCGAAAAGGGCCGCGCGGGGTCGGCCAGATCGAAGCCCGAGCTGCTGATGCCGGGGTTGACGCGCAGGCCCTGCGGCAGCCCGGCAACCATCGGCCCGAAGCGGTCGAGCTGCGAGAGCGAGTTGAAGATCACCTTGTCGGCAAGGGTCGCGACCTCGGCCATCTCGTGCTCGGCCCAGGCGACGGAATAGGCGTGCGTCTCGCCCCCGAACTTCTCGCGCCCGAGGCGGAGTTCATAGAGCGAGGACGAGGTCGTGCCCGCCATCGCCCCCCGCATCGCCGGAAAGGCCGACCATGTCGCGAAGCACTTGAGCGCAAGGAGCGATTTCGCGCCCGAGCCGGCTTCGAGCGCGGCGATGCGCTCCATGTTGCGCCCGATCTGCCCGAGGTCGATGAGGTAATGGGGTGTGCCGAGCATGGTGCCCTCCCGTCAGGATTGCGGCGGCGGGGGCGCGCGCGGGGGGCAGGTAGCGCCTTTGGCCGCACCCGGCAAGCGAAATCCCGGGCGTCAGGTGCCGCGCGGCTTGGCGCGCGTGGTGGGGTCGGCGGTGGTCGGATCCTCGGGCCAGGGGTGGCGCGGATAGCGGCCGCGCATGTCGCGGCGTACCTCGCGGTAGCCCGAGGCCCAGAACCCCGGCAGGTCGGTCGTGACCGCGACGGGTCGGTTGCCGGGCGAGAGCAGCACGAGGCGCAGCGGCGTGCGCGCGGGGCCCGCGACGGGGTGGCGCGTCTCGCCGAAGACCTCTTGCAGGCGCAGCGTCACGGTCGGGGTCTCGGCATCGTAGTCAATCGGGACGCGCCGGCCAAGCGGGGTCTCGTAATGCGCGGGCCAGGCGGCATCGAGCATCGCCGCCCCCGCCCCGAGGCGCGCGCGGAGCGCGGGGATGAGATCCAGGCCCGCGAGGTCGGCGCGGCTGCGCACGCCGCCGAGCCAGGGCAGCAGCCAGTCGGCGGCATCGGCGAGCAGCGTCGCCTCGTCCATCGGCGGCAGGTCGGCGCCGAGCGCGCGCGCCCCCTCGGCCCGGGCGCAGAGGCGCCGCGCGGCATCGGTCAGCATCAGCCCCTCTGCCCGCACGCCCTCGAGCGCCGCGCCCGCGAGCGCCTCGGCCGGCGGGTCGGGCCAGGGTGCCTCGGTCAGGACCAGCGCGCCGAGGCGTTCCTGCCGCCGCGCGAGGATGCGCCCTTCGCGCGCCGACCAGGCGCAGACATCGGCGCGGGTGATCGCGCCCGCGCAGGTCTCGCGCAGTTCGGCCTCGGTCAGGGCCGCGGCCTGCCGGATGCGCCCGAGCGGCTGGCCGGGCTCGATGTCGGTCGCGACGAGGAAGGGCGCGGTGGCAAGCGGGGCATCCGCTGGCATCGTGGCGGCACCCCCGCCCGAGAGAATCCAGCGCGGCGGTTCGCCGGGGCGGCGCATGCCGATGCGGTCGGGATAGGCGATCGCGGCCATGGCGCCGGGCGAGGGGGCCGGGCGCGCAGGCAGCAGCGGGGCAAGCCGCCCCGCCTCGGCCCGGATGCGGGCGAGGGTGTCGCGGTCCGGCGGGTGCGGGGCGGGGCCACCCGCGAGCGCGGCAAGACGCTGCGCGAGGTCGGGGGGCGCGCCGCGCAGCGGGTCACGCTCGGCCAGCAGCGCGGCGAGAGGGGCGGCCGCACGGCCGGCGCGAAGGCCCATGTGGGCAAGGCGCGGGTGAACGGGCAGCGCCGCCATTGCCGCGCCATGCTCGGTGATCCGCCCGCCCGAATCGAGCGCGCCGAGACGCTGGAGAAGGGCGCGCGCCGCGGCCAGCCCCGCCTCGGGCGGTGGCGTCAGGAAGCGCAGGCCCGCCCCGCCGCCCCAGCGCGCGAGATCGAGCGCGAGCGGCGCGAGGTCCGCGACCGCGATCTCGGGCGGGGCGAAGGCGGGCATCGCGCCCTCTTCGGCCGCGGCCCAGAGGCGATGGCAAATGCCGGGGCCTGTCCGCCCGGCGCGGCCGCGGCGCTGGTCGGCTTCGGCCCGGCTCGCGCGTTCGGTCACCAGCCGCGCCATGCCCCGCGCCGGATCGAAGCGCGACCGCCGCGCGAGCCCCGCATCGACCACCACCCGCACCCCGGGAATGGTGAGCGAGGTTTCCGCAATCGCGGTCGCCAGCACGACGCGCCGCACCGCCGGGTCGGGGGCCAGCACCCGGCGCTGCTCGGCGAGCGGCAGCGCGCCATAGAGCGCCGCGACCTCGACCCCCGCCGGCAGGCGCCCCGCGAGAGCGCGCGCGACCCGGCGGATCTCGCCCTCGCCGGGCAGGAAGGCGAGGATCGTGCCCTCGGTCTGCGCGACGATGTCGGGCAGGAGTGCCGCCATCTCGTCGATGGGGCTGCGGCCGGCGGGCAGCGGGCGCGGGAGCCAGCGCGTCTCGACCGGAAAGGCCCGGCCCTCGGCCACGATCACCGGCGCGCCGCCCATCAGCTTGGCGACCGGCACGGGGTCGAGCGTGGCCGACATGACCAGAAGCCGCAGATCGGGCCGCAGCGCGCCCCGCACCTCGAGCGCGAGCGCAAGCCCCAGATCGGCGGCAAGGGATCGTTCGTGGAATTCGTCGAAGATGACGGCGCCCACACCCTCGAGCGAGGGATCATCCTGCATCATCCGCGCGAGGATGCCCTCGGTCAGCACCTCGATGCGGGTCGCGCGGCCGACGGCCGCCTCGCCGCGCATCCGGTAGCCGACGGTGGCGCCCGGCGCCTCTCCCAGCGTCTCGGCCATGCGCTGGGCACTCATCCGTGCCGCGATCCGGCGGGGTTCGAGCATCAGGATCCGGCCCGCGATGCCCCCCGATTCGAGCAGCGCGAGCGGCACCCGCGTCGTCTTGCCGGCGCCGGGCGGGGCCACGAGCACGGCCTGCCCGGCCGCGCCAAGCGCGGCGATGAGGTCGGGCAGGACGGCGTCGATGGGCAGGCTGTCGGGCATGCGCCCTTATTGCCGGATCAGCCGCGCGGTGCCATAGCGCGTCGCCATCTCGGCCCGCTCGGCCCGCCAGAGGCCGTCACCCATAGCGACATAGACGATGCGAAAGGGCGTGGTGCGGCCGCCGCGCAGGCGTTCGGGGGGAAAACCCGCCTCGCGGTGATAGGTGCCGGCGCAGACGAGGCGGGCGGGATCCTCGGGGTCGGGTTCGGGTGGCGAGAGGTCGAATCGGCTGCGGCTGCGACCGTTCCAGACGGCCGCCTCCTGCCGGCAGAGCGCCTCGGCCGGGGCGTCGCGCGCAAGCAGCCAGAGCGCGGTGAGCGGGTCGAGCGTGCCCGCCTGACCCTCGGGGCCGATGTCGTGGGGCTCGGGCTCGCGGGTGGTGGCGACGATGGCGGGCGCGGCCCCCTGCCAGCGCAGCTCGGTCTCATGCGCACGATCGCCAAAGCGGGTGCGTTCGGCATAGCCCGCGGGCGCGAGCCGTTCCCCGCGCAGCCGCCCCTCGGTCTCGGCCTCGAAATAGCCCCGCCCCGCCAGGCGGCCGACGCCGCGCCCCTCGGCCCTTGCCCGGATGCCATACCGCGCGCCGGCCTCGGTCGCCTCGAAGCTGACTTCGCCAAATGAGAAGCCCGCGATCGACAACACGAAGCGCGCCGACTGGCGCGTCTCGGCCGCGGCCACCCCGGCCACGCCCAGTGCCAGTGCCACCGCGCCCAGCAACCCCGCCAATCCGCGCGTCCTCATGCCGCCCCCATCTGCTGGCTGCTGGACATGGAGCGGCGGAGCGGGCAGAAAAGGGGTGAATGCAGCCACCCGCTGACAATCGCGCGATGAACCCCGCGCGAGCGGGGCGCAACCCTCGACCGGACGCCCCCATGACACACCCGCCCGACCGCGCGCCCGATCCGATCGCCGAGGGGCTGGCGCCGGGCCTGATCGCGGGCGACCGTCGCGCGCTCGCCCGTGCGATCACGCTGATCGAGAGCACGCGCGCCGCCGACCGACCAGCCGCGCGCGCCCTTCTCTCCGCCGCCGCCGCGACGGGGCGGCAGGCGCTGCGGATCGGGCTGACCGGAACCCCGGGGGCGGGGAAATCGACCTTCATCGAGGCCTTCGGGCGGCTCCTGACGGCGCAGGGCAGCCGCGTCGCGGTGCTGGCCGTCGATCCGAGCTCGGTGCGCTCGGGCGGCTCGATCCTCGGCGACAAGACGCGGATGCCGCTGCTCGCGCGCGATCCGGCGGCGTTCATCCGCCCCTCGCCCAGCGGGGCGCATCTGGGCGGCGTGGCGCGGCGCACGCGCGAGGCGGTGGAACTCTGCGAAGGCGCGGGGTTCGACGTGGTGCTGATCGAGACGGTCGGGGTCGGCCAGTCCGAGACGCTGGTGGCGGACCTCTGCGACGTGTTCGTCCTCATCCTCGCGCCTGCGGGCGGGGATGAGTTGCAGGGCGTCAAGCGCGGCATCATGGAGGTCGCGGACCTCATCCTCGTCAACAAGGCCGATGGCGACACCGCGGCGGCGGCGCAGCGCACGCTGGCCGACTATGCAGGCGCACTGCGCCTGATGCGGCCGCGCGCCGAGGACCCCGAGGGGTTCCCGCTCGCAATCGCGGTCTCGGCGCTGACCGGCACAGGGATCGCCGAGGTGCGCGCGACCATCGCGCGGCTGGCGGCGTGGCGGCGGGCCGAGGGGCACCTTGTCGCCCGGCGGGCCGGGCAGCGCCGGCGCGCCTTCGAGGCCGAGGTGCGCGCGCGCCTCATGGACCTGGTCGCGGGCGATGCGGCCGCGCGCACCCGGATGGAGCGCCTCGGGCAGGAGGTCGCCCAGGGCCTGCGCACCCCCGACGAGGCCGCGGCCGAGATGATCGCCCGCCTCGGCGCCGGGGCGGGGGGCGGCAGGGCGGGGGGCGGTGGCGCTTGACGGCCCGCGCGATTGTCCGTAAACGCCCTCGATGTCGCGCCTCGGTCCCGTCCGGGGAGCATCCGTGTTGCGAGGGATCACGACCATGTCGCGCGTCTGCGAACTGACCGGCAAGGGGCCCATGTCGGGCCACAACATCAGCCATGCCAACAACAAGACCAAGCGGCGCTTCCTGCCGAACCTCAACGAGGTCACGATGATCTCGGACAAGCTCGGCCGGTCGTTCCGTTTTCGCGTGTCGGCGGCGGCGCTGCGCAGTGTCGATCATCGTGGCGGGCTTGACGCCTATCTTGCCAAGGCCCGCGACGAGGAACTCTCGGACCGCGCGCTGAAGGTCAAGCACGAGATCGCCAAGGCATCTGCCGCCACGGCCTGAGGCCATGTGCGTGACGATCCTGCGAAGGGGGCAGCGGCTGGGCCGCATGCCCCTTCTTTCGTTTTTGGTCGCGGCAATCGTCGCCCTCACCGGCTTCACCGCAGCCCAGAGCCGCATCGGTGGGCCTGCTCTGACCGAGGCGGTGATCTGTCAAGGGTCGGCACTCGTCGTCATCCGGATCGATTCGCTGGGCAGGCCCGCCGGTCCCGCCCAGCCTTGCCCGGACGCGCTCGGCGCCCTCTTCCTTGCCGACGGGATCGCGCCGCGGTTGCCGCCGGCGGCCTTCGGGCGGTTGCGCCCCCTGCGCAGGCCAGCATTCCGCGCGCTCGAGTCGCGCCCTGTTCCCGCGCCTTGCGCGCGCGCCCCTCCCGCCCTGTTCCGCAGACCTCGTCCGGAACCCCAAGGCAGGAGAACATCATGCGCCACATCCACATCGTTGCCCTCGCGGCACATGCCCTGATCGCACCCGTTGCGGCCTTCGCCGCCGACGCGATCCGCGTAATCGACCCCTACATTCTTGTCTCAAGCCCAATGGCCAAGGCGGGTGCCGCCTTCATGACGATCGAGAACACCGCCGCCGCCGAGGACCGGCTGATCGCGGCGCGAATCGACGTGGCCGAACGGGCCGAACTGCACACCCATCGGCAGGATGCCGGGGGGGTGATGCAGATGGTCCATGTCCACGAGGGCTTCGCGATCCCCGCAGCCGGAAGCCACGCGCTTGATCGGGGGGGCGACCACATCATGCTTCTGGGCCTGCTGCGGGCGCTCGCTCAGGGCGAGCGGATCGACCTCACGCTCGTCTTCGAGAAGGCAGGCGAGATCGTCGTGTCGGTCCCGGTCGGCGAGCCTTCGGGCGATGGCGCTGGTGGCCACGGCCACGACCACGGACACTGAGTCGCGCGCTTTGTCGCGCAGGACGCGGGCCTTGCTTGACAAGGTCCGCGTTTGGGTCCACACCCCGCGCCCGTGGGGCCGTAGCTCAGTTGGGAGAGCGCGTCGTTCGCAATGACGAGGTCAGGGGTTCGATCCCCCTCGGCTCCACCAAATCCTGCACGGTCGCAGAGTCGCGGCACGGCCCATTCCTCGTGTTCTTCCTCTGATCACGCCTGCGCGAGCGGACCCTCCGCGGCACGCCCGGTGCCATGCGCCATGCCCAAGCGCATTGTCTTGGCCCCGAGGCCGGCCTAAGGTCGCAGCATGTTCCGGATGCGCTCCCTCGTTTTCTCCGCACCCCCGCTGCCGCGCGCCGCAGTTGCGGCCGTGCTTTCCGCGATACTCGTGGCCGGTGCGGCGCGCGCGCAGGACGGTGTTTCGGGGCCCTATCTCGCGGCGCGCCTCGCCATGGGCCAGAGCGACTTTCCCGCCGCCTCCGAGGCGCTGGCCCGCGCGATTCCGGCCGACCCGGCGAATCTGCAACTGATCGACGCGGCCGTTTCTGCCGCGCTCGGCGAAGGCGACATCGCGCGCGCGTCCGAGATCGCGCGCAGCCTGCGCGCCGCAGGGGCCTTCTCGCAGCCTGCCGCGCTCGCGATCTTTGCCGATGACCTGATGCGCGCCGACTATCCGGCCCTGCGTACCGCGCTCGGGTCGGGCGGGGTTGCCGGGCCGCTTGGCGACGGGTTGCTTCTGGGATGGATCCGCGTCGGCGAGGGCGACATGGCTGCGGCCATTTCGGCCCTCGAAGAGGCAGGCCGGCTTCAGGGGGCCGAGGTAATCGCCAGCTACACGCTCGCCCTTGCCCGGGCCGCAGCCGGGGACTTCGAGGCGGCGCACGCCCTTCTGCTCGGGCCGGCAGCTCCCATCGTGCAGGATCGGCGCGGCGTCCTGCTCCGGGTCGAGATCCTTGCCCAGCTCGACCAGACCGAAGCCGCGATTGTACTGATCGACAGCTCGTTCGATGGCCCGCCCGATCCGCAGATCGTCGCGCTGCGCGCCATGCTTGCCGCGGGCGAGGTGCCATCCTACAGCTTTCCGCAAGATGCCCGTACCGGCATAGCCGAGGTGTTCCACACCCTCTCGCTCGCCCTCAACGACGAGCAGTCGCGGCCGCTCGCGCTGGCCTATGGCCGGATTGCGGTGCACCTTGATCCCCGTCATGCCCATGCTGCGCTACATGTGGCCGGGATGCTCGAGGATCTTGGCCAGTGGGCCCTCGCGGGCGAGGCCTATGACGGCGTCGCACCCGAGAACCCCCTGTATGTCGCGGCCCGGATCGGCAAGGCGGGGGCCCTGGTCGAACTTGGCGATGACGCAGCGGCGCGCGCGGCCCTCACCGAACTGGCGCAGACCCACGCCGCCTATGCGGAAGTGCACGTGGCCCTGGCCGATTTGCTGCGTCGCGCCGAGGAGTATGTGGGCGCCGCCGAAGCCTATGGGCGCGCCATAGCCATCATCGGTCCGCCGCTGCCACGGCACTGGACGCTCTATTACAGCCGCGCCATCGCCTACGAGCGGGCAAAGATGTGGGATCTGGCCGAGCCTGATTTCCGCTTGGCGCTGCAGCTTTCGCCCGATCAGCCGATGGTGCTGAACTATCTGGGCTATTCCTTCCTCGAGCTGGGCACGAACCTCGATGAGGCGATGACGCTGATCCGCCGTGCGGTCGACCAGCGCCCCGACAGCGGCCACATCGTCGATTCGCTCGCCTGGGGCTATTTCCTGCTCGGCGAGTATGAGGCCGCGCTGGTGCCGATGGAGCGCGCCTCGCTCCTGATGCCGGTCGATCCGATCGTGACGGACCATCTGGGCGATGTCTACTGGGCGGTCGGGCGCAAGCGCGAGGCGGAATTCCAGTGGCGTCGCGCGCTGTCGTTCGACCCCGAGCCCGAGCTTGCCGAACGCATCCGCCGCAAGCTCGAGATCGGCCTCGACGCGACGCTGGCCGAGGAGGGGGCGCCCTCGCTCGCGGACCGCGCGCGCCGATGATCGCGCGCGATCCGGGCTTCGCGCCCGCCAAGGTCAACCTCTGCCTGCATGTGACGGGGCGGCGCGCGGATGGCTATCACCTGCTCGATTCGCTTGTCGTCTTTGCCGACACGGGCGACCGGGTGGCGCTGGCGCCCGCGGGTGGGCCGCCCCTGACGCTGCGCGGCCCCGAGGCGGGCGCGCTGAACGCGGCGGCCGACAACCTCGTGCTGCGCGCGGCGCATCTGGTCGCGGGGCCCGAGGCGCCGCCGCTCACGCTGACCAAGCGCCTGCCCGTCGCCTCGGGGATCGGGGGCGGGTCTTCGGATGCGGCCGCGGCGCTGCGGTTGGTCGGGGCCGCATCGGGCCGGGCGATGCCCGATGCGGCCGCGATCCTGAGCCTCGGGGCCGATGTGCCCGTCTGCCTCGAGGCGCGGCCCGCGCGCATGTCGGGGATCGGTGAGGCCGTTCTGCCGCTCTCGGGTCTGCCGCCGCTCTGGGCGGTGCTCGTCAATCCGCGCCGGCCGCTGGCGACGGCGGCGGTATTCGGCGCGCGGCGCGGCGATTTCGGGCCCGCGCTGCCGCCCCTGCCCGCGCGCTGGCGGGATGGCGCGGACCTCGTGGCGTGGCTTGCGGGGACGCGCAACGACCTCGAGGCCCCCGCGCGCGCCCTCATGCCCGAGGTGGGCGCGCTGATCGCGGCACTCGGCGCGCTGCCGGGCGCCCGGCTTGCGCGGATGTCGGGGTCGGGGGCGAGCGCCTTCGCGATCATGCCCTCGCGCGCCACGGCCCGCGTGGGCGCGCGGCTGCTCGCGCGGCAGCACCCGGAATGGTGGGTGCGCGCCTGCCGCTTCGGCGGGTCGGGCTGAGGGGTCAGCCGATCGCGGCGACAAGCCGGCGCAGCGCCGCCAGCGGATCGGGCGCGGCCCAGACCTCGGCACCGAAGGCGAAGAAATCGGTGCTGGCCGCCAGCGCCGCGACGCGGGCGGGGTCGAGCGCGCCCTCGGCAATGACCGGCACCTCGATCATCTCGGACCACCAGGCAAAGAGGTCGTCCGCCGCCTGCCGCCCGTCGCCCAGCGCGGTTTCGCCGCAGGGCCCGAAGGCCACATAATCCGCCCCCGCCTCGGCGGCAGAGATCCCCTCGTGCCGGGTCGTGCCGCAGAACGCGCCCACGATCGCATCGGCCCCCAGATCGCGCCGCGCCGCGCGCAGGCTGCGTGCCCCGTCGGTCAGATGCACCCCGTCGAGGCCATGGCGC
>JBIKVM010000175.1:0-6195 GCA_044356825.1 Limisphaerales bacterium | reverse complement strand
TCAAGGATCAGGATGCCGCCATCGACCGGGGCGTCGATGTGCTGATCGCGACGCCCGGGCGGCTCTTGGACCATTTCGAGCGCGGCAAGCTCTTGCTGACCGGGGTCGAGGTGATGGTCGTCGACGAAGCCGACCGGATGCTCGACATGGGTTTCATCCCCGACATCGAGCGGATCTTCTCGCTGACCCCCTTCACGCGCCAGACCTTCTTCTATTCCGCGACGATGGCGCCCGAGATCGAGCGGATCACCAACGCCTTCCTCTCGAACCCCGCGCGGGTCGAGGTGGCGCGCCAGGCCACGACCTCGGAGACGATCGAGCAGGGTCTGGTGACCTTCACCCCCTCGCGCCGCGACCGGGCATTCGCCGAAAAGCGCGCGATGCTGCGCGCCCTCATCACCGCCGAGGGCGAGGCCTGCACCAACGCCATCATCTTCTGCAACCGCAAGATGGATGTCGACGTGGTGGCCAAGTCGCTGAAGGCGCATGGCTTCAACGCGAGCCCGATCCACGGCGATCTCGACCAGTCGGTGCGCACGCGTACCCTCGACGGCTTCCGCGAGGGCACGATCCGGCTGCTCGTCGCCTCAGACGTCGCGGCGCGCGGCCTCGACATCCCGGCCGTGAGCCATGTCTTCAACTTCGACGTGCCGAGCCATTCGGAGGATTACGTCCACCGCATCGGCCGCACCGGCCGCGCCGGCCGTCTGGGCAAGGCGCTGACGATCGCGACGCCCTCGGACGAGAAATACGTCGCGGGCATCGAAAGCCTCATCAAGAAGCCCATTCCCCCGATCCCGGCGCCCGAGATCACCTTCGACGACCGGCCCGAGCGGGGCGAGCACGCCCCCGCGCGCAGCCTGCGGACCCGCGTCGCGCGCGAGGATGACCGGCGCGGCGGCGGCAAGCGGGGCGAGGATCGCCGCCGCGACGCGCGCGAACGCCCGGTGAAGCCGCACGGGCAGGAAGCCTCGATGACCCCGCTCGAGGTCGCGCAGGTCGTGGTCGCGCCGCAACCCGAACCGGCGGTGGAGAAGGCCCCCGCCCGGCGGGATGACCGGCGGGATGACCGGCGCGAGGAGCGGCGCGACGAACGCCGCAGCCAGCCGCGCGGCGAACCGAGGCCCGAGCGCCAGCGCGAGGACCGGCCCGAGCCGCGCCGCGACCGGCGCGAGCGTCCCTCGGGCGGCGATGTCGTCGGCATGGGCGATCACATGCCCGACTTCCTGCTGCGCAGCTTTGCCCGTCCCGCCCGCCCCGCCGAGGATGACGGCGGCGACGCCGAGGGCTGATCGCGCGATGGGCGCGCGCCTGACCGATCTGGTCGCGTCCCTGCCCGCGACCGTGCCCTTCGTCGGGCCCGAGACGCAGGAACGCCGGCGCGGCGCGCCCTTCGCGGCCCGCATCGGCGCGAATGAAAGCATCTTCGGCCCCTCGCCCGCCGCGATCGCCGCCATGCAGGCGGCGGCGCCCGAGGCGTGGATGTATGGCGACCCCGAGGTGCATGCGCTGCGCGCGGCCATCGCCGCCCATCACGGGGCGAAGCCCGAGAACATCGTCGCGGGCGAGGGCATCGACGGGCTGCTGGGCTATCTCGTGCGCCTGACGGTCGCCGAGGGCGACCGGGTGGTCACGTCGGATGGCGCCTATCCGACCTTCAACTTCCATGTCGCGGGCTTTGGCGGCGTGCTCGAGCGGGTGCCCTATGCGGGCGACCACGAGGACCCCGACGCGCTGATCGCGCGCGCCGCGGCGACGGGGGCGAAGCTGCTCTATCTGGCCAACCCCGACAATCCGATGGGCTCGCACCATCCGGGAGCGCGGATCGAGGCGATGCTCGCGCGCCTGCCCGAGGGGACGCTGCTGATCCTCGACGAGGCCTATGTCGATCTCGCGCCCGAGGGGACGGCCGCGCGGATCGACCCCGACGACCCGCGCGTGATCCGGATGCGGACCTTTTCCAAGGCGCACGGCCTTGCGGGTCTGCGGGTGGGCTATGCCATCGGGGCGCCCGGGCTGATCGCGGCCTTCGACCGGGTGCGCAACCACTTCGGCCTCGGACGCATCGCGCAGGCCGGGGCGCTTGCGGCGCTGGGCGATCAGGGATGGATCGGGTCGGTCCGGGCCGAGGTCGCCGCCTCGCGCGCCCGCATCGGCGAGATCGCGGCGCAGCACGGGCTGCGCGCCCTGCCCTCTGCCACGAACTTCGTCACCATCGACTGCGGCGCCGACGGCGCCTTTGCCCGCCGCGTGCTGGCCGGGCTGGTGGCGCGCGGGGTTTTCGTGCGCATGCCCTTCGTCGCCCCGCACGACCGCTGCATCCGCGTCAGTTGCGGGCGCGAGGCCGAGCATCGCGCCTTTGCCGCCGCCCTGCCCGGCGCGCTGGCAGACGCGCTGGCCGAGGCGCGCGGCTGAAGGCTTCAGACCGCGCTCGAATGCCCCGCCTTCGAGAGGTCGTAGGCGTCGAACACCCGCGCGATCATCCGCGCGAGCGGCCGTCCGCGCCGGGTTATGGACAGTCCGCGCGCGTCATGCGTCACCATGGGGCCGAATTGCGCCGCCGCCTCGGACAGGAGCGCATCAACCGTCGCCGCCCCATCCGGAAAGGCGCGCACCATGGCGGCCCGGTCGATGGCGAAATCGCACAGGAGCATCTCGATCATCCGCGCGCGCAAGAGGTCCTCGCCCGCAAAGGCATGGCCCCGCGCCGTGGCAAGCCGCCCCTCGCGGATCGCGCGGGCGTAATCGGATGTGGCGGCCGCGTTCTGCGCGAAGCCTTGCGGAAAGCGCGAAATGGCCGAGGCGCCGAGCCCGATCAGCACCGGCGCGGCGTCATCGGTATAGCCCTGGAAGTTGCGCCGCAGCCGCCCCTCGGCCAGCGCGCGCGCGAGACCGTCGGCGGGGCGCGCGAAATGGTCGATCCCGACGGGCACGAAGCCGTCCCATTCGAAAAGCTCGCGCGCGACCTCAAAGAGATCGAGCCGCTCCTCCGCGCCCGGGATCGCATCCGAGGGGATGAGTTGCTGTCGGCGCGACATCCACGGCACATGGGCGTAGCCATAAAGCGCGACCCGCTCGGGCGAGAGCGAGAGGAGCTTTTGCACCGAGGCCGCGATGCGCTCGGGCGTCTGGTGCGGCAGGCCATAGACGATGTCGGCATTGAGGCTCGCGATCCCGCGCGCGCGCAGGCCCGCCACGGCCTCGGCGGTGATCTCGAAGCTCTGGTCGCGGCCGATCGCCTTCTGGATCACCTCGTCGAAATCCTGCACCCCGATCGAGGCGCGGTTCATCCCCGCCTCGGCCAGCGCATCGAGGCGCGGCGCGTCGATTTCATTGGGGTCGATCTCGACCGAGAACTCGCCGCCCCTGGCCATCGGCGCGATGGCGGCGATGGCGCGCGAGAGGGCGCGGATCTCGGCCGGGGGCAGCATGGTGGGCGTCCCCCCGCCCCAATGCAGCCGCGAGAGGGTGACGCCCTCGGGCAGGAGGCGCCCGAGCATCGCGATCTCGGCCGCGAGCGTCTCGGCATAGGCGATGACGGGCCGCTCGGTCGGGCTGCCCTGGGTGCGGCAGGCGCAGAACCAGCACAGCCGCCGGCAGAACGGCACATGCAGATAGAGCGAGATCCGCGACCCTGGCGGGATCGCCCGGATCCAGCGCGTGAAATCATCCGGGCCGACCGCGGCGCCGAATTGGGGCGCGGTCGGATAGCTCGTGTAGCGCGGCACGCGCGCGTCAAATAGCCCCAGTGCGGCGAGTTGCGGATCAGCTGTCATGTGGCTAGTTTGGTTTACAGGGCAGCTGTAAGCATTGACTTGGATCAAAAGGCCGAACGTGCGGTTGCAGGCATTTCACCAGAATGGCCGTCAGGCATGCGGCGATTGCCCGATCCGCCACAGGGCCGTTTGCGCCCGGTGCGAGGAGGATGAACTCGTCCTTCTCGACCAGGCGAAATACTATCGCAGCTTCGAGGCCGGCCAGACCATCGTGCTGTCGGGCGAGCGGATGGATTTCGTGGCCTCGGTCGTCTCGGGCATCGCGACGCTCACGCAGACGATGGAGGACGGGCGGCGCCAGATGGTCGGGCTGCTGCTGCCGTCGGATTTCGTGGGCCGACCGGGGCGCGAGCGCGCCGCCTATGACGTGACCGCGACGACGGACGTGGTCATGTGCTGCTTTCGCAAGGCGCGGTTCGAGACGATCCTGAAAGAGCTGCCCCACATCGGGCAGCGCCTGCTCGAGATGACGCTCGATGAACTCGATGCGGCGCGCGAATGGATGCTGCTCCTGGGCCGCAAGACCGCGCGCGAAAAGATCGCGAGCCTGCTCGTGATCCTTGCCCGGCGCGATGCGGCGCTGAAGGCGCAGGGGCCCCGCGGCCGCGCGAGTTTCGATCTGCCACTGACGCGCGAGGCGATGGCCGATTACCTCGGCCTCACGCTCGAGACCGTGAGCCGCCAGATCTCGGCGCTGAAGCGCGACGGGGTGATCGTGCTGGCAGGGACGCGGCGGGTTGATGTGCCCGACATGCGCCGCCTCATCGACGAGGCGGGCGACGACAGCGACGGCGGCATGCCGTTCTGAAGCGTCCGGATTGGGGGGGTGGTGGGCGACCCTGGAATCGAACCAGGCATGGGTCTCCCCGGCGGAGTTACAGTCCGCTGCCGCACCTTGCAGCACGTCGCCCGACGCTCGCGCGGGATAGCCAACCGCCCCCCGGGCGTCAAGCGCGATTCCGGTCCCGGTGCGTGCCTCAGTGATCGGCGTGCATCTCGTGCGCCTCGATCCAGGCGCGCATCCAGGCGATCTCGGCCGACTGGCTGTCGATGATCGCCTGCGCCAGCGCGCGCACCTCGGGATCGCGGCCGTATTGCAGCAGGATCCGCGCCATCTCGACCGCGCCCTCGTGGTGGGGGATCATCGCGCGGATGAAGTCGATGTCGGCCTCGCCGGTCATGGGAATGTCCATGGCGGCGTGCATCCGGGCATTGGCCTCGGCGAAGGCGCGCGCGGACGGGGTGTCGCCGCTGGCGGCGGGGGCGCCGTGGCCCGCGTGCATGTCGTGCCCGCCGGCCTGCTGGGCCGGGGCCTGCCCCGCCACGGCAATCATTGCGAGAACTGCGAAACCTGCGGTGCGTGCTGCCTTCATGGTCGCCTCCTGAACTGGAACCACCCTGCCACAGCCGCGCGCCCCCCGGGGTTCACGTCTGCGCGAGGGTTGTCATCGCGAAGGCAGCGCGCATTAGGGTCTTGGTGTAATCGCTTGTCGGTGCATTGAAAATCTGCTCGACCGGGCCGCGTTCGACGATGTCGCCCGCGCGCATGACCATGACCTCGTGCGCCATCGCGCGCACGACGCGCAGATCGTGGCTGATGAAGAGATAGGCCAGGCCATGGCGGCGCTGCATCTCGCGCAATAACTCGACGATCTGGACCTGCACCGTCGCGTCGAGAGCCGAGGTCGGCTCATCGAGGACGACCATCCGTGGCCGCAGCACCATCGCGCGCGCGATCGCGATGCGCTGGCGCTGCCCGCCCGAGAACTCGTGCGGATAGCGCCCCGCCGTCGCGGGATCGAGCCCGACCTCGGCCATGATGCGCGCGACCGCCTCGGCCGCACCGGCCCTGCCCGCGCGGCCGTGCACGCCGAGCCCCTCGGCGATGATCTCGCCCGCCGTCATGCGCGGCGAAAGGCTGCCGAAGGGATCCTGAAAGACGATCTGCATGTCCGACCGCAGCGCGCGCAGCTCCGGCCCGCCCAGCCCGGTGATGTCGCGCCCCATGAAGACGACCCGCCCCTCGGCCTGCTGAAGACGCAGGAGCGCGAGCGCGAGCGTCGTCTTGCCCGATCCGCTCTCGCCCACGATGCCAAGCGTCTCGCCCGCGCGGAGCCGCAGCGCGGTGGGGTTGACCGCCTTGATGTGGCCGACCGTGCGCCGCAAGAGGCCGCGCCGGATCGGGAACCAGACCCGCAGCCCTTCGGCCGAGACGACCTCGGGCGCATCGGGCGCGACGGTTTCGGGGCGCCCCGACGGCTCGGCCGCGACGAGCGCGCGGGTATAGGCCTCGGCCGGGGCCTCGAAGATCCGCGCGGTCGGGCCCGTCTCGACGATGGCGCCGTCCTTCATGACGCAGACGCGGTCGGCGATGCGCCGCACGATGCCGAGATCGTGGGTGATGAACAGAAGGCTCAGC
>JBIKVM010000174.1:0-6275 GCA_044356825.1 Limisphaerales bacterium | reverse complement strand
CGTGATCATGAGTGTCGTGCGCTCTCCTTCGCGCAGCACGACGACGGGAACCGTGCTGCCGACCTCGGATTCGCCGACGCGGCGCACCAGTTCTCGGGTATTCGGCACGGCCTCTCCGTCGAATTCAATCACCACATCGCCCGCGCGCATGTCGGCATCAAGGGCCGGACCCGGGGGCACATCAGTGACGAGCGCGCCCTCGGTGCCGGGCAGTCCCATGGCCTCGGCGACATCGGGCGTCACGTCCTGGATGCGCACCCCAAGCCAGCCGCGCCGCGTCTCGCCGAAGTCGCGGAGCTGCGCCACGACCTTGGTCACGACATTCGAGGCCATGGCGAAGCCGATCCCGATCGATCCGCCATTGGGCGAGAGGATCGCCGTGTTCACGCCGACGACTTCACCATCCATGTTGAAAAGCGGCCCGCCCGAATTGCCGCGGTTGATGGCGGCATCTGTCTGAAGATAGTCATCGTAGCTGCCGGAAAGCGTCCGGCCGCGCGCCGAGACGATGCCGGCCGAGACCGAGAAGCCCTGGCCTAGCGGGTTACCCATGGCCATGACCCAATCGCCTACGCGCATGGCATCACTGTCACCGAAGGGCACGAAGGGCAGCGGCGCCTCGGCTTCGACCTTGAGAAGCGCGATGTCGGTCTTGGGGTCCGTGCCAACGAGTTTGGCCTCGAGAACCTCGCCCGAGAAGAATTCGACCTCGATCCCGTCAGCCCCTTCGATGACATGGTTGTTCGTGACGATGAACCCGTCGGCGGAGATGACAAAGCCCGAACCCATCGCGGACCCGCGCCGTTCACCCGGGCCGCCTCGACCCTCTGGGTCGAGGAAATCGCGGAAGAACTCCTCGAACGGCGATCCGGGCGGCACCATCGGCATGGGCTGGGTCGGCGTCGCGATGACGGTCGAGGTGGTGATGTTGACGACCGCGCCACTCACCTGCTCGGCAAGATCGGCGAAACTTTCCGGCGCCCCGCGCGCAAGCGCCGACCCTGCCTGCACGAGCGCCAGAACGAGTGCCAGGACAAAGGCAAAGGTCGCGCGCGCGACGGCCTGGCCGGGCATGGCCGATCCGCTGAGTCGCGCCGCCACGGTCTGAAACGAAGCCTGCATTGTCGATCTCCCGTCAGAGTGGGGCGCGCAAGTGTCGGCGCCCCGTGTGCCGCGATTCAGATGGCCATGCCCGGGCGCGAAATCAAAGGTCGGCTTTGCCCGCTCAATCCAATGTGAAGCCGCGCTGAACGATCCACACCATCCCGACACCGACCGCCACCATGCCAAGCCCGATCCTCCGGCGCGTCGCCTGAGGCATGCGCGCGACAAGGTCGAGTATCGCATCGAGCCGCCGCGGCAGCACGACGAACACGAGCCCCTCGAGCACGAGGCAAAGCCCCAAGCCGAGGAGCAGCGCGCCCCAGAACCCCGTCATTCCTGCAGGCGGTCCGAACGCAGATAGTCGAAGAAGGTGCTGTCGGGTTGCATGACGATCGAAGAGTTGCTCCCGCCCAGCGCGCGCTCATAGGAGGTGAGAGAGCGGGTGAAGGCGAAGAACTCCGGATCGCGGCCAAAGGCTTCGGCATAGATGCGGTTGCGTTCGGCATCGGCCTCGCCGCGGACGATCTCGGCCTGTTTGCGTGCCTCGGAGGTAAGTTCCACCACCGTCCGGTCGGCAGTCGCGCGCACACGCTGCGCCGCTTCGCCGCCGCGCGCCCGTTCATCAGCCGCTTCACGCTCACGCTCGGCGCGCATCCGCGCGAAGGTTGCCGCCAGGTTCTGCTCGGGCAGATCGGTACGGGTGAGGCGGATGTCGATGACATCGATGCCGAGCGAGAGCGCCTCGCTCCTCACAAGATCGCGGATGCGGTTCATCAGCAAGACCCGATCCTCCGACAGAACAGCGCCGGAATCAACCGAGCCCAGCACCTCGCGGATGGCGTCGTTCATGATGCTCTGGAGATCGCCTTGTGCCTTGCCGATCCCGGCGGCGCCAACTGCCTCGCGGAACCTGATGAGGTCCACGATCCTCCAGCGGGCAAAGGCATCGACGATGAGCCGCCGATCGTCGTTGGGCGTGATCTCGAGAGGTTGGGACCTCAGTCCCAGAATGCGCCCATCGTAAACCACGACTTCCTGGATGAAGGGGATCTTGAACCCGAGCCCCGGCTCTTCCTTGACCGCCTTCACCTCGCCGAACTGCACCACGAGCACCTTTTCGCGCTCGTCCACGATGAAGACTGACGAGAAGACGACCACGATCAGGGCGACAGCCGCCGCAACGAATATGGCTGGACGTTGCATCAATTCCCCCCCCCGGTCGACCGACGCAGATCATTGAGCGGCAGATAGGGCACGACGCCCTGCCCCGCCCCTTCACCCCCGACACCATCGAGGATGATCTTGTCCATCCCGCCCAGAACCTGCTCCATTGTTTCGAGATACATACGCCGCCGCGTGACGTCGGGCGCCTTCACATATTCCTCGTAGACCGCGAGGAACCGGCTGGCCTCACCCTGCGCCGCATTGACGACCTCGGCCCGGTAGGCCTCGGACTGTTCGAGCAGTTGCGCCGCCTCACCGCGGGCTTCGGCAAGCACGCGGTTGGCATAGGCGTCCGCCTCCTTTTCCAGACGGTCGCGTTCCTGCTGGGCGGCCTGGACATCACGGAAGCTGTCGATCACCTCGCGCGGCGGGTCGGCGCGGTCGAAGTTGACTCGGATCACCGAGATCCCGGACTGATAGCTGTCGAGCGTCGCCTGCACCGCGGAACGCAGATCGGACGCGATGGCCCCCCGGTCGCGGTTGAGGATGGGCGAGAGTTCCGAGCGCGCGATGATGTCGCGCATCGCCGATTCGGAAACGGCGCGGATCGTCTCGCTGGGGTCGGCGAGGTTGAAGAGGAAGAGAGCCGGATCGGAGATGTTCCAGACCACTTGAAACTCGATGTCGACGATATTCTGGTCGCGCGTCAGCATCAGCCCGGAATCAAGCAGTCCTTCCTTGCCGGTGCCGATGTCGGTGCTGCGCTGTGCGGTGACCTGAACGATTTCCGCAGTGACGAACGGCCAGGGCGCGAAGTTGAGGCCCGGACCGCCAACACTGGCGAACTCGCCAAAGAGCAACTCTACCGAGCGTTCCTCGGTCTTGACCTGGTAGAATGAAGCGTAGCCCCAGAGCGCCGCCGCTGCGAGGAGGCCGATCACCAGGCCTTGCCGCGAAAAGAGCGGACCGGCGCCGCCGCCGGGGCCGCGGCGCCCACCGCCACCCTGGCCGCCCCGCCCGCCCATCAGGACACGAAGCTGTTCCTGCCCCTTGCGGACGATCTCCTCGATCTCGGGGATCTGCGGCCCTTCACCACCCGGCTTGCGCCCGCCGCCGCGATTGTCACCGCCGCCCTGGCCGCCGCCCGAATTTCCGCCCGTTCCGCCAGAGCCGCCCCCGCCCCAAGGGCCACCGCTGCCTGCCATCGTGCTGTCCTTCCCGTGAACCTTGCTGCTCTAACTGGTCACTTCGCGACGGAAATCAAGCGCATCATCCTCGGCGAACCGGGGTTTTCATGGTCACGAGCTCCTCGGCCATGGTCGGATGCACCGCCACCGTGCGATCGAAATCCTCCTTGGTGGCGCCCATCCGGATCGCGACCGCCGCGAGTTGGATCATCTCGCCCGCCTCGGGTGCGACGATATGGCACCCGAGCACGCGCCGGCTGGCCGCATCGACGACAAGCTTGAAGAGCGCGCGATCCTCGCGCCCGGCGAAAAGGCTGCGCATCGGGCGGAAGGTCGCGACATAGACCTCGATGGGCCCGCGGGCGCGCGCGGCCTCTTCCGACATCCCCACGGTGCCGAGTTCGGGCCGGGTGAAGACGGCCGAGGGCACGAGGTCGTGCTCGGCCCGCGTCGGGCGGCCGAGAAAGAGCGTCTCGGCCAGCGCCTGCCCCTCGCGGATCGCGACCGGGGTGAGGTTCACGCGGTCGGTCACATCGCCCACCGCGAAGATCGAGGGCACCGCCGTCTGGCTGTAGGCATCGACCTCGACCGCGCCCGAGGGCGCGAGGCCCACGCCCAGCGCCTCGAGGCCGAGCCCCGCGGTGTTCGGGCGCCGGCCGGTGGCATAGAGGACGGCATCGGCCGCAAGGCGCGTGCCGTCGGTCAGATGCACGATGCGCGTCGCGCCGTCGGCCTCGATCCGCGCGACCTCGGCGCCGGCGTGCAGCGCGATCCGCTGCGCGGCCATCGCGCCCTGCAGATGGGCACGCGCCTCGGCGTCGAAGCCGCGCAGGATGTGGGGGGCGCGGAAGACCTGCGTGACCTCCGAGCCGAGCCCCGCGAAGATGCAGGCGAATTCGCAGGCGATGTAGCCCGACCCCACGATGACGATCCGCGCGGGCAGGGCGGGCAGGTCGAAGACCTCGTCCGAGGTGATGGCAAGCGCCGCCCCCGGCACCTCGGGCACGAAGGGCCGCCCGCCTGTCGCGATCAGGATGTGGCGCGCCGAGATCCGCCGGCCGTCGGCGAGTGCGACGGCATGCGGATCGATCAGCGTCGCGCGCTGGTCGTGGACCGTGACCCCGGCGCGGCCGAGCGTGCCGCGATAGGCGCCCTCGAGCCGGTCAAGCTCGGCGCCGAGGCGGGCGCGGAAGGCCGGCCAGTCGAAGCGGCCCGCGGCCGCCTCCCAGCCATAGGCGCGGGCATCCGCGATCGCCTCGGGATAGGCGGAGGCGAAGACCATGATCTTTTTCGGCACGCAGCCGCGGATGACGCAGGTGCCGCCCACGCGCGACTGCTCGGCGAGCGCCACGCGCGCGCCGCCCTCGGCGGACGCGATGCGCGCCGCGCGCACCCCGCCCGAGCCGCCGCCGATGACGAAGAAATCGACATCGAACATCCGCCCTAGCCCCCCGCCAGCAGCGCGGCCGCCCGCGCGGGATCGGCGCGCCCCTCGGCCCGGGCACCCGAGCGCCCCTCGCGCGCGAACCCGCCGTCGGGCGCCCCGATCACCACCGTGTCGCAGAGGCCCAGAAAGAGCCCGTGCTCGACCACGCCCGTGACGGCCTCGAGGGCCGCGGCAAGGGCGCGGGCGTCGGGGATCGCGCCGCAGCGGATGTCGGCCACGAGATTGCCCTCATCGGTGCGGAAGGCGCCGCCGCCGCGCAGCGCGACGGGGCAACCAGCAAGGCCCACCCCCTCGAGCGCGTGCGCGATCCGGCCGAGCGTGCCCTCGGCGCCGAAGGGGATGACCTCGACCGGGAGCGTGAAGGCGCCGAGGCGGGCCACCCGCTTCGAGGCGTCCGCGATCACCGCCATGCGCGCGGCCGAGGCGGCGACGATCTTTTCGTGCAGATGCGCGCCGCCCCCGCCCTTGATGAGGTCGAAGGCGGGGTCGATCTCGTCCGCGCCGTCGATCACGAGGTCGAGCGGGCCCGCGCGGTCGAGATCCTCGATCCGAAGGCCGAGCGCGCGGCCGAGATCGGCGGTGCGGCGCGAGGTCGGCACGCACAGCAGGCCCCGCGCCACGGGCGCGCGGGCCAGAAGGCGCACGAGCCACTCGGCCGTCGAGCCGGTGCCGAGGCCGAGCTTCATCCCGGGCGCGACGAGGTCGAGCGCCCCGGCGGCGGCGGCGTATTTGGCGAGATCGGCGGGCGAGAGCGTCATGGGCGGGCCTTTGGCTGAATGGGGCGTCCATAGCGCAAAGCGGGCGGGGGATGCGAGGGGGAAAGGACGCCCACATGCGGTTGGCGGGCGGGGGGCCTCGGCCCCCCGGCGCACGCCGACCCCTCGATGGGGTCGGCGTGCGCTCCCCCCGAGGGTATTTTGGCCAAGATGAGAGGGGCGGTCAGCCGGGGCGGGCTGCGCGGCGAGGGCGATCGGGCGCAGGTGGCGGCGACGGGCGCGGCCTTTGCGGCGAGGGTGAAGGGGGCGCGGCCTTCGAACCCGGTGGCGACCGCGCGTTTAGGCCGGGGTGCGCTGATGGGGTGGGCGGCCGGGGTGCGCGGATCGCGGCCGATGTGTCGCATTCCGCCGCGACGGGGCGGCGCGGCCGGGGCAGATGGCGCGGGGGAGGATCGCGCCATGTATCTGCTGCACTACGAGCCCGACAATGCCTCGCTCATCGTGCGGCTCGCGCTCGAGGAGATCGGGGCACCCTATCGCGCGGCGCTGGTCGACCGGGCGGCGCGCGCGCAGGACGCCCCCGCCTATCGCGCGGTGGCGCCCACGGGCCTCATCCCGGCGCTCGAGACAGCCGAGGGGCCCCTGTTCGAGACGGGG
>JBIKVM010000173.1:0-6296 GCA_044356825.1 Limisphaerales bacterium | reverse complement strand
CGGCCTTTGCGGCGGCGGTGGCGAAACGGCTGGAGAAGGTGGGCGTCGCCTACGATGTCGGCAGCTATCGCGACGCGCCGCCCGGCTTGCGCATCTGGTGCGGCCCGACGGTCGAACGCGCCGATGTCGCGGCGCTGATGCCCTGGATCGGCTGGGCCTACGGCGCCGAACGCGCCGCCCGCACCGCCGCCGCCTGACCCCCATCTCCCGAAAAAAGGAGCCGCCATGGCCCCCCGCGTTCTCGTCTCGGACGATCTTTCATCCACCGCCGTGCAGATCCTGCGCGACCGCGGCATCGAGGTCGATTTCGACCCCACGCTCGGCAAGGACAAGGAGCGTCTGGCGAGCGTCATCGCCGGCTATGACGGCCTTGCCATCCGCTCGGCCACCAAGGTCACGGCCAAGCTTCTCGATGCCGCGCCGCGGCTGCGCGTCGTCGGCCGGGCGGGCATCGGGGTCGACAACGTCGATATCCCCGCCGCCTCGCGCAAGGGGGTGATCGTGATGAACACCCCCTTCGGCAACGCCATCACCACGGCCGAGCACGCCATCGCGATGATGTTCGCCGCTGCCCGCCAGATCCCCGAGGCCAACGCCTCGACCCATGCCGGCAAGTGGGAGAAATCCCGCTTCATGGGGGTCGAGCTTTGCAACAAGACGCTGGGCGTCATCGGGGCGGGCAACATCGGCACCATCGTGTGCGACCGCGCCCTTGGCCTTCGGATGAAGGTCGTGGCCTACGACCCCTTCCTCTCGGAGGAGCGGGCGCAGAAGATGGGGGTGCAGAAGGTCGAGCTTGACGAGCTGCTCGCGCGCGCGGACTTCATCACCCTGCACGCGCCGCTGACCGACAAGACGCGCAACATCCTCTCGGCCGAGGCGATCGCGCGCACGAAGCCCGGCGTGCGCATCATCAACTGCGCGCGCGGGGGGCTGGTGGATGAGGGCGCGCTCGCGGAGGCGCTGCGCGGGGGCCATGTGGCGGGGGCGGCCTTCGATGTGTTCGAGGTCGAACCCGCGACGCAAAGCCCGCTCTTTGGCCTGCCCAATGTCGTCTGCACCCCCCATCTCGGGGCATCGACCCTTGAGGCGCAGGAGAATGTGGCGCTGCAGGTGGCCGAGCAGATGGCGGACTATCTGCTGACGGGGGCGGTGCAGAACGCGCTCAACATGCCCTCGGTCACGGCCGAGGAGGCCGCCGTGATGGGGCCCTGGCTGCGGCTGGCGGGGCATCTGGGCAGTTTCGCCGGCCAGATGACGGATGAGCCGATCAAGGCCATCAACGTGCTCTATGACGGCGCCGCGGCTGGGATGAACCTTGCCGCGCTCGATTGCGCCACGATCGCGGGCATCCTGCGCGCCTCGAACCCGCAGGTGAACCTCGTCTCGGCCCCGCTGATCGCGCAGGAGCGCGGCATCCGCGTCTCGACCACGCGGCAGGCCAAGTCGGGGGCGTTCGACGGCTATGTAAAGCTGACGGTCGTCACCGACCGGCGCGAGCGGTCGGTCGCCGGCACCGTCTTTTCCGACGGTAAGCCGCGCTTCATCCAGATCAAGGGCATCAACATCGACGCCGAGATCGGGCGGCACATGCTCTATACGACGAACGAGGACGTGCCGGGGGTGATCGGGCTGCTGGGGATGACCATGTCGAAGAACGGCGTCAACATCGCGAACTTCACCCTCGGGCGGTCCGGGGTCGGGGCCGAGGCGATCGCGATTCTCTACCTCGACGAACCGGCCCCCGCCAAGATCGTCGAGACGCTGGAATCGACAGGGGTCTTCGGACAGGTGCGCCGGCTGGAATTCGACGTCGCCTGAGGTCCGTTGCCGCGCGTCTGCGCCACCCGCAACGGGCGTGGTGGCACAGACATTTTCGCGGGGGTGTATTTACTTAAATTGACACAATGTGGTTATCTGGATGATTTGTAAATTGATATAAACTTTATAATATTTTGATAAATTTATTCCTCTGCGTTTTGCCAGATGGCGCAATTTCGGACGGTTTGATATTGACCGGAAAGCCGATGCTCCAGATAGTTTTCCGCGACGTCATTCAATTGTCTGCATTCACCCGGCGCGGAACGGCCATCATGCCCATTTGCACGCACCACGCACCCGGACCTCTGGCTGGCTGCCACCCAGGGCCGACAAGATGAACAAGCCGCTGTCGGGCGCCCTCGCCTCGCAGCCCGAGCTCGCGGCCCATTTCGTTGCGCGGTTGCGCAGCGCGATGCAGGAGAACGCGATCACCGCTGCCGAGCTCGCGCGGCGCACGGGGCTGAGCAAGGCCGCGATCTCGCAACTGATGTCGGAGCGCACGGGGCGGCTGCCCAACAGCTATTCGATCTACATGCTGGCCCGGTCGCTCAACCGCACCGTTGACTACTTTCTGGGGTCGGCCGTCGATCTTGGCGAGGTTCAGACGACGGTCTTTGCCGACCTCCATGACGACACGCTCGACGCGCTCGACCGGCTGTGCCGCGAGGTGATGCTTGCGCCCGATGCCGGGCCTTGCGTGCTGATGGCCGACACGCTCCCCGATTATCTCAAGACGGCAGCCACGCTCGAGGCCGAATACGGGACAGGTGCGGCGATCGCCGCCCATGCAACCCGCATTGAAGCGATCCGCAGCACCCCTGCGCGTCCGGCCGGGCTTGTTCTGTGCGATCCGGGCGTGATCGTGCAACTCGTGCGCGGCGGCGGCCTCTATCGCGGGATGGACACCGGGGCGCGGCGCAACCAGATCGCCCTCATGGTCGACTTCTTCGAGGCGCGGTTTCCCGACCTCATCTGCTCGGTCGCGGCCTTCCGCCCGAACGGGCTGGGGCCTGCCTTGCTCTATGGGCGCGCCAACGTCGCGGCGCCGGTTCTGGGCGGCGTGGTCCAGATGACAAACGAGACGCTTTTTGCCCGGCTTTCCGCGCGCGCGCAACTCGCCGCGCGCCGCGGCGTGCCGCTACGCCAGTTCGTCGACCTCATCGACGGGGTCTGAGGCCTACCCCTGCGGTGGACGCTGGCGCAGCGGGGGCAACCGGGGCACCGTGCAACTTCTGCTCGCGCAGAAGGATGTAGATGCCGCTGCCCATCACCACAGCCGCGCCGACGAGGGTGATCGCATCGGGAGATTCCTCGAAGAACAGCGCGCCATAGAAGACCGCCCAGACGATCTGCGAATACTGCATCGGCGCCACCACGACAGCCTCGGCCGCGCGGTAGGCCGCGATGATGAGGACCATGCCGCCGACCGAGCCCAGCGCGACCAGCGTCACAAGCAGGAAGTCGCCCCCCTCCATCGGCCGGTAGACGAACGGCATGAAGGCCCCGAGCACCGCGATGTTGCCCAGCATGGGATAGAGCAGCACCACCACCGCACGCTCCGATGTGCCGATCCGCCGGGTGAGGACGGCCGTGAGGGCCGACGACAGCGCCGCGACAAGCGCGCTGAGATGGCCGAGCCCGAATTCGGACTGCCCGGGGCGCAGGACGATCAGAACGCCCGCCATCCCCACGGCTATGGCCGTCGCGCGCCGGATGCCCACCTTTTCCCCCAGCAGCGGAACGGCGAGCAAGGTGACTAGGATCGGGGTCGAGAAGAAGATCGCATAGGCCTGCGCGAGCGGGATTTCGGCGAAGGCGAAGAAGGCGCTCAGCGCAGATACAAGAACCGCCCCGCTGCGCACGAAGACGATCGCGGGAGATCGCGGCCAGATCGTGCCCGGCTCTGGGTCGCGCATCAGCAGCACGAAGACGGCCGGCAGACCGAGAAGGGCCGCGAAAAAGACGATCTGAGCGACGTGATAGGCCCCGCCCAGCGCCTTTACCGAAACATCGTGGGCTGAAAAGACGGCAAACGCCCCCAGCGCCAGCAGTGCTCCGCGCAGATTGCGTCCGATCGCGCTCATTGCGTCTATCCTTGCCTCTGGCGGTGGTCCCGGGTCAGAATCGAACCGCTTTCATCCGCGCCGCGTGCAGTCCATGCCCGCGCGCCCCCCTTGTGACAAGAGGTATCCATGCTGAAGGAATTCCGGACATTCATCGCGCGCGGCAATGTCGTCGATCTCGCCGTCGGCATCATCATCGGGGCGGCCTTCACCGCAGTCGTGACAAGCCTCGTGAGCGACCTCATCAATCCCGTCATTGGCCTCGCGACAGGCGGGATCGACTTTTCGAACCATTTCATAAGCCTCGGCGCAGCAGACTATGCCACGCTCTCTGATGCGCGCGCGGCCGGCGCCCCGGTTCTGGCCTGGGGCGCGTTCCTCACGGCCGTCATCAACTTCCTGATCGTCGCCTGGGCGGTTTTCCTGCTCGTCAAGGCGGTGAATCGCCTGCGCGATGCCGCCACCCCGCCCGCGCCCGCTCCCGCGCCCGCCGCACCCCGCGGCCCGACCAGCGAGGAGTTGCTGGCCGAGATCCGCGATCTGCTGCGCGCGCGGGGCTGAGGGGCGTCAGATCTTCAGCGCCTCGGCGGCCGGCAGCGACTCGATCCCGAGTGCGGCGCCGACAGCCGCATAGGTCAGCCGGCCCGCATGGGTGTTGAGGCCCGCGAGCAGATGCGGGTTGGCCCCGCACGCCTTGCGCCAGCCGTGATCGGCAAGCGCGAGCGCAAAGGGCAGGGTCGCGTTCCCGAGCGCCTGGGTCGAGGTGCGCGCGACCGCGCCCGGCATGTTCGCGACGCAGTAGTGCATGATGCCGTCGACCTCGTAGATCGGATCCTGATGCGTCGTGGCGCGCGAGGTCTCGAAGCAGCCGCCCTGGTCGATCGCGACATCGACGATGGCCGCGCCCGGCTTCATCGTGCCAAGCTGCGCCCGCGTCACGAGCTTGGGCGCCGCCGCGCCGGGGACAAGCACCGCCCCGATCACCATGTCGGCCTCAGCGACCAGTTCGGCCGTCGTGGCGCCGCTCGCATAGGCGGTGCGGAAGTCGCGGCCGAAGACGTCGTCGAGATAGCGCAGCCGCGGCAGCGAGCGGTCGAGCACCGTCACATCCGCCCCCATCCCGGCCGCGACGCGCGCGGCATGGGTGCCGACGACGCCCCCACCGATGACGACGACGCGCGCCGGCAGCACGCCCGGCACGCCGCCGAGCAGCACGCCGCGCCCGCCGTTGGCCTTTTGCAGCGTCCAGGCGCCGACCTGCGGCGCGAGCCGCCCGGCGACCTCGGACATGGGCGCAAGCAGCGGCAGCCCGCCCGCGGCATCGGTGACCGTCTCATAGGCGATCGCGGTGACGCCCGAGGCGAGCAGGTCGCGCGTCTGGTCGGGATCGGGCGCGAGGTGGAGATAGGTGAAGAGCACCTGCCCCGCCCGCAGCCGCTTGCGCTCGACCGCCTGCGGCTCCTTGACCTTCACGATCATCTCGGCGCGGGCAAAGACCTCTTCGGCGGTCGCGACCATCTCGGCCCTGGCCGCGACATAGGCGGCATCGGCAAAGCCCGCGCCCACGCCCGCGCCCGCCTCGATCAGCACGCGGTGGCCGTGCGCGCCGAGTTCATGCGCCGCGGCGGGCGTCAGGCCCACGCGGAACTCCTGCGGCTTGATTTCCTTGGGGCATCCGACGATCATGAGAACCTCCTCCAGATTTTGACGGATCCTAGCGCGCCGGAGCGCGAAGGCGTATCATTATTCGCTGGCTTTCCGGCCTGTCTTGCGTAGGATCTTGCGTGAAGTCATGATTTGACCGAAGGAAGTTGCGCGATGTCCGAACCTGACGCAACGGACCGGCGGCTGCTGTCGGTGCTGCAGCGGTCGGGCCGGATCACCAACGCCGAGCTGGCCGAGGCCGTGAACCTCTCGGCCTCGGCCTGCCACCGCCGGGTGCAGCGGCTCGAGTCCGAGGGCATCATCGCGCGCTATGTCGCGATCCTCGATGCCCGCCGCATGGGCCGGCCGACGACGGTCTTTGTCGAGATCACGCTGCAAAGCCAGGCCGACGAGGTGCTCGAGGCGTTCGAGCGGGCGGTGGCGCGCGTGCCCGACCTGCTCGAATGCCACCTGATGGCGGGGACGGCGGATTACCTGCTCAAGCTCCTCGCGCGCGACACCGACGATTTCGCGCGCATCCACCGCCAATACCTGACGCGCCTGCCCGGTGTCGCGCAGATGCATTCCTCCTTCGCGCTGCGCACCGTCGTTCAGACAACCGCGATCCCGGTCTGAGCGGCCTTGCGCGGCCGGGGGGCGCGGCGCTATCGGGGTTCGTGGAAACCGAGGAGGTGACGATGGGGGGGCGCAACGTATCGCCGCTGCTGCGGGGCGTGCTGGAATACGGGCCGCTCGTCGCCTTCTTCG
>JBIKVM010000171.1:0-6337 GCA_044356825.1 Limisphaerales bacterium | reverse complement strand
GATGTAGCCCGTGCTGACCACGACATCGGGGCCCGTGAAGACCTCGACGAGACGGCGCCGGTTGGTGCCGGGCGGGATGCAGGCCTTGCCCGTCAGCACCGCATGTTCGGCATAGCCCTGCACGAGGCCGTTGCAGAAATCCTGCCAGTGCGCTTCGGGCCTGAGGCAGAGCGCGACCGTGTCGCCCGTGGGCATGAAGAAGTCCGAAGCGATCGCGGCGCGCCCCCCCGAGGGATCTTCCTGTTCTTGCTGCGCCACCGCTTCTGCGGCCCCCAGCAATGCCGCAAAGACCAGGGCAGTCCGCATCTTCCCGCTCCTCTAGTGTCGACCGAAGACAGGAGATCAGTCTCTGGCAGCCAAGACAACCCGGAAGGTCCGGGGCTTGAAGCGCGTGAACTGCCGGACTAGGTGATCGGCACGTCGGCAGGCGCATGAGCGGTGCCGCATCAGCGCAAGCGAAGGACAGGATCGATGACCATGACGGGTATGCGCGGCGCTGCCGCGATCATCGGGTTCGGGGCGATCGTGGCGGGGCAGGCGGCCTCGGCCGAGATCATTACAGCCAATTGCACGGGAATGTTCAACCTCGACGTCTACGCCATAGATGCGTCGAAACCCTCGCAGGAGGTCGCCGGGATCGGCATGGCCGAGGTCTCGATCAACGAAGACGCCATCGTCCTCACGGGTGACTTCGGCGAGATGCGCTTCGACCTCAAGGTCGGCACTCTCTACAAGAATGGCAGCGATACCGGCATCTACTGCACCTTCGCGCGCAGTTGACGGGACGATTCGCGCCCGGGTGAGTCTCTGGCGCGTGTCGACACCATAAGAATCATCAATTCACAACATTGCCCTTTCCCCCAACATAGCGGTTGAGCGCGCCGGGCACTTGTTGTGTCCTTCAATGGCGTGCGGCGTGCAGTCCGCGCCTGTGTCTGTCGCCCGGGGATCGGGCGGGGCAACGGTCCGATCTGCTAGAGGCGTGCATCGCGGGGGGGCCGCTGGCCACCCTTTTCGCGTCCTGAGGGAGGAAGGCTAATGGCGATAACACTCAACATCAACGGGCGGGACTACGAGATCGACGCCGATCCGCAGATGCCGCTCTTGTGGGCGATCCGTGACAAGGCGGGGCTCACCGGCACGAAGTTCGGCTGCGGGATCGCGCAGTGCGGCGCCTGCACGGTCATCGTCGACGGCAACGCCGTGCGTTCGTGCAACGTGCCGGCCGGGACGGCGGTCGGCAAGGCGGTGCGCACGATCGAGGGCGTGTCGGAGGGCAACGACCACCCCGTGCAACTCGCCTGGCAGGAATTGACCGTGCCCCAGTGCGGCTACTGCCAGTCCGGGCAGATCATGTCCGCTGTCGCGCTGCTCGAGAAGACGGCCGATCCGTCGGACAATGAGATCGACAGCGCCATGGCCGGCAACATCTGCCGCTGCGGCACCTATCCGCGCATCCGCGCCGCGATCCATCGCGCGGCCGAGCTCAGCAAGGCCTGATGGGGGGGCATGTCATGACCAAGATGAATTTCAGCAGACGCGCCTTCCTCAAGGTCTCGGCCTCGGCGGCTGGCGGCCTCATGCTCGGCTTCCATCTGCCGAGGGCAGCCGAAGCCGGTGCCCACGGTGCGGGCGTCGAGATCAACGCGTGGCTCACGATCGATCCCGACAACATCGTCAGCATCGTCACCCCGCAGACCGAGATGGGGCAGGGCGCCTTCACCGCCATCCCGATGATGATCGCTGAAGAACTCGACATTCCGTGGGAGAATGTCCGCCACGTCTTCGCCGACGCCAACCGGCATGTGAACAACGACAACCTCTATACCACGACCTCGACGGGCGGCTCGACGACCGTCTCGCGTCGTCACCCCTACATGATGCAGGCTGGCGCCTCGGCGCGCGAGCGTCTGCGGGTTGCGGCCGCGACCAAGTGGGGCGTGCCGGTCGATCAGGTCACGGCCAAGCAGGGCGTGCTGACGGCGGGCAGCAACACGGGCACCTATGGCGAGTTCGCGGCTGATGCCGTCAACGTCACGCTTGCCGAAGAGCCCAAGATCAAGGCTTACAAGGACTGGTGGCTGCTCGGCAAGGAAGACGTCAAGCGCCTCGACATCCCGCTCAAGACCAACGGGACGGCGACCTATCCGATCGACGTCATGTTGCCCGACATGGTCCATGCTGCCGTGCAGGCCTGCCCTGTCCCCGAGGGCAAGCTCGTGAGCTTCGATTTCGAGGCCATCAAGGCGATGCCGGGCGTGATCGCGGCGGTCGAACTGAAGCAGGTCAAGGACGTTCCGGCCTTCACCGACCTGCGCAGCGCGATCGCGGTCGTCGCCAACGAGTGGTATCAGGCCAAGAACGCTCTCGCGGTCATGCCCATCGTGTGGGATCTCGGGCGTGGTGCCTCGATCAGTTCGGAAAGCCAGAATGCCGAAGCGCTCCAGCTCATCGCCGGTTCGGGTGCGGTCGTTCTCGATCAGGACGGCAACATCGGCAAAGGTCTCGACAAGGGCGTGAACCACGACGCCGTGCCGGAGCTCATCGCCGCCTCGTCGAAGGTCGTGCAGGGCGAGGTCTATCACCGCCCGTTCGAGACCCACGCCACGATGATGCCGCCCTGCGCGGTCGCCGACGTCAAGGCGGATCGGGCCGATGTCTGGACCTTCACGCAGGACATCGCGCGCTCGCTCAACGAAGTGGCCGACCAGCTCGGACGCGACACCAAGAACGTGTTCCTGCACCAGACCTATCTGGGCGGGGGCTTCGGCGGCGGCTACAACATGGACGTCCACCGTCAGGCGGCCGCGATCTCGGCCGAGATCGGGCGTCCGGTCAAGGTCATCCGCAGCCGCGAAGAGGACATCGCGCAGGACTCGCAGCGTCCGCCCGTGTGGGGCACCTACAAGGCGGCGCTCGGCGATGACGGTCTGCCGGTGGCGCTTCTCACCCACTTTGTCGGCGAAGAGAAGATGCCCGCGTTCTCGCAGCGCGGCGTGGCCAACATGCCCTACCTCGTGCCCAATCGCCGGCACGAGTACAGCGCCGTGCAGAACCACATCCCGATCGGCTATCACCGCGCGCCCGGGGCCAACCACACAGGCTTCATCGTCGAGCAGATGGTCGATGAACTCGCGCAGGCGGGTGGCTGGGATCCGCTTGAGTGGCGCATCAAGATGACCGAGGGCAACGAGCCCTGGCAGCGCATCCTGCTGGCCATGAAGGAGAAATCCGGCTGGCGGACCGATCTTGGTGACGGTGCGGGCATGGGCTGCGCGGTGGTCGAATCGCACGGCACGATCGCGGGTTGCGTCGCGACCGTCGAGGTCAGCCGCCGCGGCCAGATCTACATCGACAAGCTCGACTACTACATCAACTCGGGCTACGTCATCAGCCCGCTCACGGCACGCGAGCAGGCTGAAAGCTCGGCCATCTGGGAACTGAGCCACACGCTCTTCGGCGGGCTGGTGGTGCGTGACGGCCGGATCGTCAACACCAACTTCGACAGCTATCCGATGGTGCGGATGCCCGACACACCTCCGACGATCGAGGTCCATCTCGAGAACTCGGAGAACCAGTGGTGGGGCGGCTTGGGCGAGCCGACCGGCCCGCCCACCCCGCCGGCGGTCGCCAACGCGATCTTCTACGCGACGGGCAAGCGCATCCGCGTGACACCCCTCTCGAAGGTCGCGCTCTGACCCTCGGCGTGGGGGCGGTGCGTCGGTGCCGCCCCCTGCCGGACAAACCGGCCCCGCAGGCCGGGCAAACTTCGGAAGGGGCCCTTGGGGTCCCTTCCGTCTTTGCATGCCCGCGACATGCCGCAGCGATCGGGGCAGGGATGACGCTCCTGCGCTTTCTCGCAACTTTCGTGCTTGCCGTGCTGCCCGTCGCCGCCCTGGCGTGGGAGGCCTCGGATCTGGCACGCCTGCGCACCACGCTCTCCTGCGTCGATTGCGACCTTGGCGGAGCCAACCTCCTGCGCTCCGACCTGCGCGCAGCGACCCTCACCGGCAGCAATCTCGGTGGCGCGACCCTCTACTACGCGATCCTCATCGGTGCGGATCTGTCGGGCAGCGACCTGACGGGCGCCGATCTGCGGGGGGCCAACCTCTTTCACGCGCGACTCGATTCCGCGCGGCTCAACGGTGCCGATCTGACCGGCGCGAACCTTGCCGGCGCGAGCCTTGCCGGCGCCGAGATCACGGGTGCCGACCTCGGAGGGGCGAACCTTTTCGCGGCCGATCTCTCGGACGCCACGATTTCCCAGACGAATCTTGCACAGACGTCGCTGCGGCGGGCAAACCTTACGGGCGCCCGGACCGAGGCGGAAGCGCTCGACCGGGCGGTGCTCTGTCGCACCCTCATGCCCGATGGCCGCCAAGATGACCGCGACTGCTAGCGCCCTGCCGCCCCTCGGGCGGATCGTCGCGGCGCTCGCGCTCGTGCTCGCGGTGCTCCTGCTGCCTTGGGCCGCACGCGCCGAGGAGCCGGTCGCGCCGCCGCTCCTCGAACGCCTGACGCCCGCGGTCCTGGCCGCGGTCTTTCCCGGTGCGACGCGGGTCGAGATGGTCAACGACGACGGACCCGTCGCGGCGGCCGCCTTCGCGGGCGAGGCGCAGGCGGGTTATGTCTTTTCCACGCTCGATGTGCTGCGCGCGCCCGGCTATTCGAGCACGCCCTTCGATGTCGTTGCGGGCGTCACGCTCGAAGGTCGGATCATCGGCGCGGTCGTTCTCTTTCACCGTGAGCCTTACCTCATCAACGATGCCGCGCGCACGGCCCGGCTTGTCACCTTCCTCGAGGCGCTGCGGGGCGGCGAGGCACGGCTCGGCGCCGAAGGGGGGCTGCCGCCCGCCTTCGTCGTGGGCGCCACCATCTCGGCCCGGGCGATGCGCAACGCGGTGCAGGAAGGCGCGCGCATGGTGCTGCGCTATCGCACCGAAGAGATCACGGTGACCGAGCCGACGATCGACATGATCAACTTCAAGCCGATGAGTCCCGCCCAGCTCGTGGAAGACGGCGGGCTCGTGCTGGCGCATGTCCGCAATGCCGATCTGCAGGCGGCGATGGACGCGGCCGGGGTCGGGGACCTCTTGCCCGAGGTGCCGATGACGGGCGACCCCGAGGATATCTATGTCGATGTCGTGGCAGGTTATGCGAACCCGCCCCGGATCGGGCGCAACGGCGTCGGGCTAGAGCCCTACGACATGCTCGTGAACGGGATGCCCGAGGGCACGATGGGCATCTTCGTCGCGACCCTGGGCGGGGTCTATGACCATCGCGGCACGCGGTTCAACAACCTCGCGACCGGCTTCGCCCTCGAACGGATTACAGTGGAGCAAGGCGGACAGACCTATCGGTTCGAGAAGTCCGACATGATCCCGGCGCGCGGCAAGATGGCCGACATCCTGATCCTGCCGCTTGATGCCGGTTTCGATCCGATGCAGTCATGGCGGGCCGATCTGCACGCCGCGGCACTCCGCCCCGACGGCACCCGCGTGCCCTTCGTGCTTGCCCGGCTCGAGTATACGCTGCCGGCCGCCTATATCCTCATGCCCGAGGCCCCGCCCCGCCCCGCCTGGCTCGAGGCATGGGAGGAAGGCGCGCGCGATATCGCGATCCTCTGCGCCGCCCTCATCCTGCTGACCGGGTTGCTTGCGTTCCAGGGGGCGCTCACGCGGCGGCGGCGGCTGCACCGGGTGCTGCGGCTCGGGTTCCTGACGTTCACGCTGGTCTGGATTGGCTGGACCGCGAGCGCGCAGCTCTCGATCGTGCATCTGGTCAACTACCTCAAGGCGCCCTTTGCCGATCTCGATCTCGGCTTCTACCTGGCCGAGCCGCTGATCGTGATCCTGTCGGTCTATACGGCGGTCTCGCTCGTGCTGCTCGGGCGGGGGGTGTTCTGCGGCTGGCTGTGCCCGTTCGGGGCGCTGCAAGAGCTACTCGCCCATACGGCGCGGGCGCTGCGGCTGCCGCAATGGAACCCGGCCGAGCGGGCGCAGCGGCTGATGTGGTGGGGCAAATACCTCTCGCTCGGCCTCATCCTGTCGCTGGTCGTGGTGGCGCCCGAGGCCGCGCCCGTTGCCGAAGAGATCGAGCCCTTCAAGACCGCGATCACCGCGATCTTCGTGCGCGGCCTGCCCTATGTCGTCTATGCGGTCGCGCTCCTCCTCATCGGGCTTTTTACCGAGCGCGCCTTCTGCCGCTTTCTCTGCCCGCTCGGGGGCGCGCTCGCGATCCTCGACCGGTTGCACCTGCTCGATCTGCTCAAGCGCCGGCCCGAGTGCGGCAACCCCTGCCACCTCTGCGAACGGTCCTGTCCGGTCAAGGCGATCGA
>JBIKVM010000170.1:0-6352 GCA_044356825.1 Limisphaerales bacterium | reverse complement strand
TGATCATCGCGCGCCAGATTATCGAGCGGAACCCGGCGTGATCGCCGATCCGCCCCTCGCCGGCGTTCGGATCCTCGCGGTCGAGCAATACGGCGCGGGGCCCTTCGCGAGCATGTATCTGGCCGACATGGGCGCCGAGGTCATCAAGATCGAGACGCCCGGCTCGGGCGATTCCTCGCGCGCCTCGGGCCCGTTCTTTCTGGGCGAGGGCGACAGCCACTTCTTCCAGACCTTCAACCTCGGCAAGGCGTCGGTCGGGCTCGACCTGCGCGCGCCCGAGGGGCGGGCGGTGTTCGCGCGGCTCGTGGCGGGGGCCGATGCCGTGCTGAACAACCTGCGGGGCGACCAACCCGGCAAGCTCGGCCTGACGCATGCAGCACTTGCGCCCATCCGGCCGCAGATCGTGTGCCTGCACCTCTCGGGCTACGGCCGGAGCGGCGAGAGGGCGGAGTGGCCTGCCTACGACTACCTCATGCAGGCCGAGGCAGGCTTCATGGCGCTGACCGGCGAACCCGACGGGCCACCCACGCGCATGGGGCTCTCGATCGTCGACTACATGACGGGCGTGACGGCGGCGTTCGGGCTGACGGCGGCGCTTCTTGGCGCGCTGCGGACGGGCCGCGGGCGCGACGTCGACGTCTCGCTCTATGATGTCGCGATGCACCAGCTCACCTATCCGGCAAGCTGGTACCTGAACGAAGGCCACGAAACCTTGCGCCGGCCGCGTTCGGGCCATCCCGCCGTCGTGCCCTGCGAGGCCTTCCCGACCGCCGACGGGCGCATCTTCGTGATGTGCGTGCTTCCCAAGTTCTGGGAGGCGCTCTGCGAGGGTCTCGGCCTGACCGACCTGCCAGCCGATCCGCGCTTTGCCTCTGCCGCCGCGCGGCTCGCCAATCGCGATGCCCTCGCGGCCTGCCTCGATGCGGTCTTCACCATGCACCCGACCGCGCACTGGATCGCACGCTTTGCGGGGCAGGTGCCGGTGGCGCCGGTGCTGACGCTGGCCGGTGCGCTCGACAACCCCTACGCGGCGGCAAACGGCAACATCGCACAGGTGGACCACCCCCGGCGGCCGGGCCTTCGCGCCCTCGCCTCGCCCGTGCGCATCGACGGGGCGCGGCCCGCGGCGCGCCCGGGCCCAGCGCTCGGCGCCGACACCGACCGGATCATGGCCGGGGCGGGCTTCAGCGCCGCCGAGATCGCGGCTCTGCGGGCGCGGGGGGTGATCGGATGAAGCTCGAGGGGCTGCGCGTTCTCGATCTCTCGCTCTTCTTGCCGGGGCCGTGGCTCACGCAGATGATGGCCGACCACGGCGCCGAGGTGATCAAGATCGAGCCCCCGTCGGGTGAGCCGGTGCGCAACGTGGGCTATCGGCAGGGCGGAATGACGACATGGTTCCGTAACACCCACCGCGGCAAGCAGAGCATCGTGCTGAACCTCAAGGATCCGGCTGACCTCCGGGTGTTCCGCGCGCTTTGCCGCGAGGCCGACGTGCTGGTCGAGGCGTTTCGCCCCGGCGTGGCCGAACGGCTGGGGATCGGCCCCGATGACGTCCGGGCCGAAAACCCGCGCCTCGTCTATGCCCGCATCGCGGCCTTCGGGCAGACGGGGCCGCTTGTCTCGCGGCCGGCGCATGATCTGGCGATCGAGGCGCTTGCGGGGGTGGTCAGCCTCAATCTCGGCAATGACGGCCGCCCGGTGAACCCGCATGTGCCGGTAGCCGATGCGCTGGGCTCGATGGCGGCACTTGCAGGCATCCTCATGGCACTGATCCGGCGGCAGACGACGGGGCGGGGCGATACCATCGACATCTCGATGCAGGATGCGACGATGGCGTGGCTGCCCAACGTTGTCGGCCCCGTCTTCGCCGAGAACCGCCCGCCACGCGTGAAGGAAGAGCGCAGCTTCGGCGGCTATGCCTTCTACAGCATCTACGAGACGGCCGACGGCGGGCACATCGCGCTGGGCGGGGCAGAGCACAAGTTCCCCGAGGCGCTGCTGACTGCGCTCGGGCGGCCGGAACTGATCCCCGCCGCCTGCGGGCCGCCGGGACCGGGGCAGGAGCCAGTGCGCGCCTATCTGCGCGAGACCTTCCGCGCCCGCAGCCGGGCCGAGTGGGAGGCGTTCCTGACCCCGCTCGATGTCTGCTGGGCGCCGGTGCTCGACCTCTGCGAGGCGTGGGACCAGCCACAGGTCGCGGCGCGGGGGATGAAGATCGTCGACGCCGAGGGGAACTTCCACATCGGCAACCCGATCCGCTTCGCCGAGGAGCCCGCCCGCCCGGACCTGCGGGTGCCCGCGCTCGATGCCGACGGCGCCGCCATCCGGGCGCGGCTGCGCGACTGAGCGCCCTCAGCCGCGCCCCGGCCGCGCCCCCTCGCGGCGCATCCGCATCCCGTAGCGGAAACGGTCGGCCGGGTGCCAGTTGATCGAGACGATGATGACGCGCCCCGCCGCGTCGAGATAGCGCCGCGTGACGCGCACGCCCATCGCCCGGCCCCGCTGGCCGAGCGCGCGCGCCGCCTCGGGCGGGAGCTTGTCCACGCGGATCATCTGCTCGACCTCGGCCACCTCGACGCCGAAGCGCTGCTCGATCCGCCGGTAGATGGCGCCACGGATCTGGGCGATCTCGGTTACGACATCGGCGAAATCGGCGTTGACGAAGATGAGCGAGAAGCAGATCGGCGCCTGCGTCCCGGTCTCGAGTCGAAGCCCCTCGATCGCGACCCATTCCCCTTCGTCGGCGGTACCGATGTCGTCCGCGACGTCCGGCCCGGGCAAGGGCCGCCCGGTTGCAAGCACGCGCAGCGTGGTGTCGGCGGCATACTGGAACAACTCGTCGAGCGAGCGCATCGTGTGCGCATAGGCCTGCTGCGCCTCGCGTGCGATCACGAGGCTGCCCGACCCCTGCCGGCGCTGGATCAGCCCCGCATCCACGAGCCGGCGCAAAGCCTCGCGCGCGGTGTGGCGGCTCACCTCGAATTCGGCGCAGATGTCGCTCTCGGTCGGAAGCTGCGTGCCGGGGGGGTGGAGGCCCTCGGCGATGCGCGCGCGCAGCACCTCGGCCACCTGCTGATAGCGCGGCCGGTCGTCCGCGAAGGGGCCGTCGGCGTTCATCCCCGCGCCCTCCACGCAGCCAGAAGGCCGTCGCGGAAGGCGGGCGCGGCAATCGCGGCCATGCGCAGCGCGCGTTCCTCGAGCGAGGCGAAGCGCAGGTCCGCCACCCCGTGTTCGGTCACGACCAGATCGGCGTCCGCGCGCGCGACCGAGACGGGCACGCCCTCGCCGAGATGGGCGCGGATGCGGCTTTCCTGACCGCCGCGCGCGGTCGCCGGCAGGGCAAGGATCGCCCGGCCGCCGCGGGATGCGCGCGCGCCGCGAAGAAAATCCACAAGCCCCCCCTGTCCGCTCATCTGTCCCCCGAGGTATTCGGCATTGGCCTGTCCCGACAAGTCAACCTCGATCACCGAGTTGACCGATACAAGCTGCCCAAGTGCCGCAAGGGTGGCATGGTCGTGCGTCCAGCCGACAGGGGCGAAGCGGATCTCCGCCTCCTGCGCGAGGCGGGCATAGAAGGCGCCGTCGCCCAGCGCGACCCCCGCGGTGATACCGCGCGGGAAGAGCCTCGGCGCAGCCAGAACCCCCGGCGCGATCATCCCGGCGTGAAAGGCAAGGCTCGCCGGCGCCCCCTCGGCCAGCCGCGCGAGCACCGCCGTCTGCAGCCGCCCGAGGCCGAGCTGGAGCGTATCGCCCGGCCGCAGAAGCCCGACGATGTGGCCCGCGATGGCGCGCGAGGCCGCGTCGGGCGCGGCGGCAGGAAGTTCGGGCAGCGCCGCGTCATCCTCGACCAGCGCCGCGAAGCGCCCGAGCGGCAGGCGCGGGGCACCCGCCGGATCGGGCATCCGCGGGTTGACGATGCCCACGAGCCGCGCCCCCGCCCCGATCGCCGCCGGCGCAAAGTCGCAGGCAAGGCCGAAGCCCACCGTCCCGTCGGCGCGCGGCGGCGGCACCGTCATCACCACCGCGCCGATCGTGCCGGGCGTCGCAAGGCGCTGCCAGAAGGTCGAATAATGCAGCGGCAGATGCGCGATCTGCCCGCCCCCGCGGCGCAGCCCCTCGGTCAGGAAGATCGTCTCGACCCGCGCGATCGCGCCCAGCGGCCGTTCGTTCACGCCCGGGATGAAGGCGCCCGTCAGCGTCTCGGCCGCCCACAGATCGGGTTCGGCGAAGACGGCGGCGAGGAGCGACACCGGTTCGGCCGCGCTGCCGGCAAGCAGGATCCGCCCCGCGCCCCGCAGCATGAGCAAGGCATCGCGGGGGCGCAGGACGGGCGGCATCTCGGGCCGGGCGGACATGCGCAGACCTCTTGCGGCGGGATGGGAAAGCGATAGAGTTGTCTGGACAAATTTTCAAGACATCAGGATGCCCCAGGCTTCGATCAGCGACTCGCTCCTCGACATCTGCGCCCGTCCGGTGGACGCGGCCGTGCGGACGCGCGCGGCGCTCCACCTGCTCGACTGGGCGGGCTGCGCCATCGCGGGACGGCTCGAACCCGTCGGCCGGGCGGCTGCGGCCGAGGCGGGCTGCGACCCGCTGGCGCTGGCAGGCACGGGCAGCACGGCAGCGGCGCTTGCGCTTGGCGGGCTTGGCTCGCTGCTCGAGATGGACGACGTGCACAAGGCCGCACTCCTGCATCCCGGCCCGGTCGTGGCGGCGGTAGTGGCGGTGCTGCCGGGGGCCGATCCGCTGGCCGCGCTGGTGCGCGGCTATGAGGCGATGATCCGGCTTGGCGCGGCCGTCGGGCCGGGACATTATGCGCGCTTTCACAACACCTCGACCTGCGGCGGCATCGGCGCTGCGGTCGCGGCGGCGCATCTGATGGGGCTTTCACCCGAGCAGACGGTCTGGGCGGTCGGGCATGCGATGTCGATGGCGGGCGGCGTCTGGCAGTGCCGCAACGAGCCGGTCGAGACCAAGCACCTGCACGTCGCCGAGGCCGCCCGCCGGGGGGTGCAGGCGGCGCGCCATGCGGCCCTCGGCCTCGCCGGCCCGCGCTTCATCCTCGAGGGGCCGCAGGGCTTCTTTGCCGCCATGGCGCCGGGGGCGGACCCCGCGGGCGTCATCGCCCCGGCCGAGGGCTGGAAGATCGAAGGCGTGAGCTTCAAGCCGTGGCCCGCCTGCCGCCACACCCACCCCGCGATCGACGCAGCACTTGCGCTGCGCGACCGCCTCGGCGGCGCGCTGCCCGCCGACGTCGAGGTCGCGACCTTTGCCGATGCGCTCCTCTTTTGCGACCGGCCTGATCCGCGCACGGCGCCCGAGGCGCGATTCTCGCTCCAGCACGCGGTCGCGGTGGCGCTGGCCGAGGGGCCGCCGCCGGTCCAGTCCTTCGCGCCCGAGGCTTTCGCGCGCCTTGCGCCGCTGCGGGGGCGGATCCGCGTCAGGCGCGACGATGCGCTGACGGCCGCCTATCCGGCGCGCTTCGGCGCAACGCTGCACGCCCGCATGCCTGACGGGCGGACCGAGACGGTCGCGATCGCCGATGCATGGGGCGACCCCGAGCGCCCGATGGATGCAGACGCCGTGCGCGCCAAGTTCGACCGCCTCGCTGCCGGGGCAGGGATGGCAGCCGACAGGGCGCAGGCCATCGCCGAGGCGATCCTGGCGCTTCCCCGGTCGGGCGATGGCGCGGCAGTCCACGCGGCCCTGAGACATGCCGCCACAGCATGAGGCACGAATGACCCTTCCCACCTATTTCGACGCGATGGACTATCCCGGCTTGATCGCCGAATACGGCCGGCCCGAGGATTTCATCCCGCGCTTCGGGCGGCTGTCGCGCGATGCCTTGCGCGCGGTGCAGGAGCGCCGCTTTGCGACCGTGATGGCGCGGGCCTGGCAGGTGCCGTTCTATCGCCGCCTCTGGGGGGCGCGCGGGATCGAGCCGGGCGACATCCGCGGCCTCGATGACATCGCGCGGCTGCCCGCCTATTCCAAGGAAGACCTCATGGCCTCGGTCGAGGCCCATCCGCCGATCGGGGACTTCCACGGGCTGGACAGCCATCCGGCCGGCGCGCGCCCGCCGCTCATCTTCCAGACGACATCGGGGACGACGGGGCGGCCGCAGCCGCTGCTGTTCGGGCCGCGCAGCCGCGAGGTGCAGAACCTGCTGCTCGCACGATTCTACGCCATGATGGGGATCGGGCGCGAGGACGTGATCCATTCGGTCTACGGCCACGGGATGGTGAACGGCGGCCACTATGTGCGCGAGGCGGTCACGCACTGGACGGGGGCGCAGTTCCTGTCGGCCGGGACCGGGGTCGAGACGCGCTCGGCCACGCAGGTCGCGCTCATG
>JBIKVM010000169.1:0-6354 GCA_044356825.1 Limisphaerales bacterium | reverse complement strand
AACGAAGGCCTCAAGTGATGTCGGATGCCGCAGCCATCGCCCCTGCTCCGCAGAGCTTGACGGGAGAAGCCGTCTACGAGTTGCGCGGCGTCGGCAAGACCTATGCGCGCAACTCCCTGAAGGCGCTGGAGGGTATCGACCTGCAGCTCACCAAGGGCAGTTTCTCGGCCGTCATCGGGTCGAGCGGTTGCGGCAAGTCGACGTTGCTCAAGATCATGGCGGGTCTCATCCCGCCATCGACGGGGCGGGTGACCCTCCAGGGCCGCCCCGTCACCGGCCCGCGCCGGGACATCGGCATGATGTTCCAGCAGGCCACCCTCTTTCCGTGGCGCACGACGATCGACAACATCGTGCTGCCGATTGAGATCCGCGACGGCAAGTCGGCCGCACGGGCTGCGCGAGAGAGGGCGCGCGAACTCCTTGAACTGGTAGGCCTCAAGGGGTTCGAGAACGTGTATCCGAACGAACTCTCGGGCGGGATGGCGCAGCGTGCGGCGATCTGCCGGATGCTCATCACCGAACCGGCGGTGCTCCTGCTCGATGAGCCGTTCTCGGCGCTCGACGAGCTGTCGCGCGATTTCATGAACATGGAGCTTCAGCGCATCTGCCGCTCGCGCGAGGCGACGGCCTTCCTCGTCACCCATTCGATCCCCGAGGCCGTCATTCTCTCGGATGTCGTCTATGTGATGAAGCCCCGCCCCGGGCGCATCGCCGAGGTGATCGAGATCGACCTGCCCCGTCCGCGCACACTCGACATGATTACAACCCCGAAATTCGGCCAGCTTGTCGATAAGATCCGCAGCCGACTGGACAAGGAGGCATTCCTGTGAGCGCCCCCTCCACGCCCCGTGACACCCAATCTGGCGACGGCGATACCGTCTGGGTAGAGACCGTGCCCCTCATCGACCGGATCCCGCGATCCGTTCAGATGATCTTCGTTTTCGTCGTGTTCGTTGCCCTGTGGGATCTCGTGACCCGCAGCGGCCTCGTCTCGGCCATCATCTTGCCGACACCGTGGGAGACCGGGCGCGACATCGCGTTCGTCGGCTCGAACCTGCTTTCGGGCGACTACCTGCTGCCGGCTCTCTGGATCACGCTCAAGGAAGTGATCTACGGCTTTGCCCTTGCGATCGCGATTGGCTTCACCCTCGGCGTGATCGTTGGCGAAACCGCCTTCGGTGAGCGGGCAATCATGCCCTATCTCGTGGCGATCGACACGATGCCCAAGGTCGCGTTCGCACCCCTCTTCGTCGCGTGGCTGGGTTTCGACATCCAGAGCAAGGTCGCGCTCGCGGCCTTCATCGCGACATTCCCGATCGTCGTCGGCACGGCGGCTGGCCTCCACTCGGCCGACGCGAATGCGCGCATGCTGTTCAAGACGATGGGATCGTCGCGGTTGCAGACCTTGTTCATGCTCAAGTTGCCCACGGGGCTGCCGCAGATCTTCACCGGTCTCAAGATCGCGGCCGTGGGCGTGATGGCGGGGGCAATCACCGGAGAGTTTCTTGGCGGCGGCAAGGGGTTCGGAGAGCAGATCCGGATTGCTGCCTCGAACCTCAACACGCCGCGGGTGTTCTCGCTCATCCTGTACCTGAGTCTCGTGGGCCTTGCCCTCTACGGGCTGGTCTCGTGGGTTCAGCGCACCTTCGTTTTCTGGCACAAGTCCCAGGTACTGAAGAACTCAGACTGATACTTCCTCCCGGGCAGGCGCTCGCCGGCTCGGGACACTTTTCGCCTTCCGGGGTCAAGCGGTCTGCGGAATGCCATTCGGATTGCGCAACGTCTCCTCGAGCAGCCCAAGAAATAGCCGCGCGGGATCTGCGAGGCGTCGGTCGGAGCGGAAGAAGACCGCGATCTCGTAGCGGATCGCAGGTGTCAGCGGACGGCTCACGAGTCCGAGATGTGCAAACATCCGCGCTGACCACGGATCGACCACGGAAACCCCCTGCCCCGTCGCGACCAGAGCGCAGATGGTGCTGAAGTATTCGGCCTCGATCACCTTGGTGAAGCCGCCGCCCTTCTCGCGCACGGCATTCGAGATGATGTGCCCGATTGCCCGCCCGGTCGTCATCGACACGAAGGGCTGATCCGCCAGATCGGCCGGCGAGAGGGTAGCCCGGGCCGCAAGAGGATGCCCCGTCGGCAGAATGGCAACGAGATCGATCGAGACGCGGCGCCGCTCCACCTGAGCAAGGTCGACCGGCAACTCGGCGATGGCCAGATCCACGATGCTTGCCTCGAAATAGGCACGGACGTCTTCGGAAGTGCGGTTGATCATGCGCACATCGACCCCGGGACTCAGGCTGCGGAACCGCGCAACCACACCGGGCAGGATCGAGATCGATGCCGCCGGATGCGACGCGACGACGAGCGTTCCCGTGGCCCCGGTCCGCAGACGCTCTGCCGTCAGGGCCAACTGTTCGACATGCGCGAGCACCGCGCGGACGGACTCATAGAACTCGAGCGCGCGCGGCGTCGGCCGCAGCGAATTCCCGCCCTCGCGATCGAACAGGGGAAATCCGATCCGGCTTTCGAGTTTGGCGATTCGCGCCGAAAGCGCAGGCTGGGTGATGCCGAGCACCGAGGCCGCCTGCGTGACCGTTCCATTCTCGATCACGGCCCGCAGGCCCAGCAGAAGATCGACATCGAGCGCCATGAGCAGAACTTCTTGATGTGAGAGGGATTGCAGAAAACCGATGCGTAGATTTCGAGAAACATCAAGAAACGTTGCGTTTCAAGCCATAAATCATCCTTATGGTGAATTTCTGCCTGCACTGGGCGGATCCGTCCCCTGCAAGCAGGAGCGCCGGGGCCATCTTCGCACCGCGGCCCCGCCCGGACAGGGTGACCAGACAATTCTGGGCCATGCGGCACGGCCGCGCACACTGCGTGGTTGTAGTCGATGCTCCTGCGGCAGTATGATCCGCACGCAGAGGGGGTGATTTTGTGTCGGCCGTTGCTCGGCGTCTTTGCGTTGGGAACCGAGAAGATGATCCGGTACCGTTGATGAAGGTTTCATTGAAGCAACTTGAGATCCTGCATGCCGTCGCGGTGTCCGGATCGATCAGTCGTGCGATGCGTCGGCTCGATATGTCGCAACCCAACATCTCGCAGCAACTCGCGCGGATGGAAGAGGCATTGGGAACGCAATTGCTCGTGCGCAGCCGCGGCTTCAGGACGGACCTGACGCCCGCAGGGATGTTCTGGGCGGCATCGGCGGCGCGCATTCTTGCCTCGGTCGAGGCATCCGAAACCCGGCATAACGACCTCTTCGTGGAGCGTGGCCTCACGCTCGGGTTCGGGGCAACGCCATCCTTCACCGGCCCGTTCACGGAACTCCTGGCGCGTATCGCGCTTTCGGTGCCACGCCTTGCCCATCTCGACCTTTTCAGTGCGCCGACCTCGCAGGATCTGGTCGAGCGGCTGATGACGCATCGCCTCAACGTCGCTCTCCTGCGGGGCGAGGCCATCGCGGAGCACCGCGCCTCGCTGCATGTGCTGAGCGTCCACGAAGACCGCCTCGTCTGGGTGGTGCCGCAAATCGTGCCCGAAGACGTCGTGCGCGCCTGCCTTGCGGGCGCGCCGGTCCCACCCGGGCATCCCGCCCTTCTGCGCTATACAGAACTGCGCACCACCGTTCCGTGGTCGGCGCAGACGCAGGGCTGGTATGCGGGGGCATTACCCGAAGCTCAACCCTATTTTGGCTGCTCGATGCATGAAAGCGCGGTGCGCATCGTGGCGGCGGGGCATGCGACGTGCCACATCCCGTCCTCGCTGATCCCGAACCTCCCGCTCGAGGTTCGGGCGCGCGTGCGCTTCTATGCAGCCGAAGAAAACGGCCGCGAAATGGTGATCGCGATGGCGCGGCACCTCAACAGCGTGCGCCCCTTCCACGACTTCGTCGAGGCGCTTGCCGCCGCCCTGCGCGCCGACTACGCCCCCGAGAAACTGGACCTTAAACCCCTGCCGGGCGCGCGCCCAGAATGACCCACGACATGCCACCAGACCGCGGACCGGAACCGCGTGCACCTGCACCCCGCACCGCGTCTGGATGCCCACGCCTAGCCGTCGGCGATGCGGCGGCTTCCTATCCCGCCGACGCGGAGGCCAGCGCCTCAGCAACCCGTGTCGTTGCGGGTACCGTCGGGCATGACCGTGCTGCAGAAGATGGCGCCATCGAGACGTGCCTGCGCCAGATCGGCGCCGGTCAGATCGGCACCCCGAAGGCTTGTCCACGACAGGTCGGCACCGCGCAGGCTGGCGCCCTGCAGCCGCGCCGACTCGAGGTTCGCGCCATAGAGGTTCGCGCCATCGAGCTTCGCCCCCTCCAGCATGGCGCCCACGAGGTTGGGCGCGCCCGCGAGTTCGGCGCCATAGACATTCGCCCAGCGCAGATCAGCCTGCGAAAGATCGCACCCCTCGCACTTGCCCGTCTCGCGCAAGACGGCGACGGCGGTCGCATCGAAGGCCAGCACCGGGGCGGCAAGGCTCAGTATCAGACCGGCCGCGACGATCGACTTCATGACAGACCTCCGAGTGCAGGATTCAGTGGACAGAGTATCACATGCACTGACATGCGAAAGATCGCGGCGCCCCGTAGCCTGCGGCACACGGGGGGCCAGTCGTGAGCAGGCCGGGTGCGGGTATCGCTGCGCTCGCGCTCGTCGGGGCGCTGGCGCCAGCCGGGTGGGCGGCAGGGCTCGGATGCGCGCCACCTGCCATCGCGCACTGTCTGATTGGTACCGCGCAGGACGCGCGCCAGGACCTGACACGTACCCGGGACCGCGACGAGGCGGGCTTTGCCATCGCGACCGCGCTCGGCACGCTCGGTCGGTTCGATGAGGCGCTCGCGCAGGCGGCCGACATCGCCGAACCGGCTACCGCCGCAGAGGCGGTGGGCGAAATCGCGCTGGCCATTGCGCAGACAGGCGATATCGAGCGCGCGCGCGAGCTCGCGCTCGGGATCGACGACGCACGCAGCCGCTCGGCCCGGATTCTCGCACTCGAGGCTATCGCGGCCGAACAGGCACGGCGCGGCGATGCGGAAGGCGCCTACGAGACGGTCGTCGCCATCGCCAACCCCTATCGGCGCTCCGAGGCGCAGGCGGCGATCGCGCTCTCGGTCGCGCGCACGGGCGACATCTCGGGTGCGGTCCGCGCGGCAAGCAGGATCGCGACCGACTACTGGTTCACCGCCGATCAGGATTCCCGCAAGATCCCGAGCGGCCTTGTCGTGCGCAGCAAGGATTTTGACCAGTTCTGGTTCTACGAGGCACTCGTCGGGATTGCCGAGATCGAGGCTGTCGGGGGGGATGTCGAATCCGCGCTTCAGACCGCGCACGCGATCCCCGATGTGGCCGCGCGGTCGCGCGCGCTCGGGCGGATCGCGGCGGTGCAGGCGGGGCTTGGCGATCTCGAGGGCGCGCGCCTGACGGCGCAGCTGATCGAGGGGGCCTATGGCGACGCCGAGGCGCTGATCGCGATGGCCGATGCGCTGGCCGAGCGCGGGCGCATGGCAGAGGCGATCGATCTGGCGCGGCAGATCCAGTCGGCCTATGGCAACGCCGCGGCCCTTGTCGCGGTTGCCGGACGCATCGCCGAGACGGGCGACATCGCGCAAGCCGAGGCCCTCGCGGCCGAGGTCGGCGCGATCGAATACCTGACGCAGGCCCGCATCGCCCTTGCCCGGGCTGAGGCACGGCGCGGCCAGATCGCGACCGCGCTGAGCTTGGTCGCCGCCGTGCCGCATCGGGGCGAAAGGGCAGCGGCAGTCGCCGACATCTGCGCGTCGCTCGCGGTCGCGGGCGACGGGGCGGGTGCGCGCGCGCTTGCCCGCGGATTTGCGAGCGGCCCTGCTCTGGACGAGCTGATCCTTGCAACGGCACGCGCCGAAGCCCGTGCCGGCAAGCACGACGCGGCCCTCGCGACAGCGGAGGAGATCGAGGACACTCTGCTGCGCGCCGTTGCGGCGGCCGAGCTTGCGCGCATCATCGGCCCCTGAGACCCCATCCCGCCCCTCAAGCCGACGGCGCGCGTCGGGCCGCCAAGGCCGCGAAAGCGGGGGGGTGCACGCCCGCGGGCGCCGCAGCGGGCGCGCGCCCCTTGCGCTTGCGGATCTGCGCAAGCGGCGGGCAGCGCCGGTCGTCGTGATACTCCACCATGCAGTCGAGGCACTGGAAGCACTCGGCCATGACGATCTTGCCCGACCGCTCGATCGCCTTGACCGGGCAGGACCGTTCGCAGAGGTGGCAGGGGTTGCCGCACTCGGGCCGGCGCTTGAGCAGATCGAGCAGGTGCAACCGGTCGAGGATCGCGAGCGCGCCCCCGAGCGGGCAGAGAAAACGGCAGAAGGCG
>JBIKVM010000168.1:0-6382 GCA_044356825.1 Limisphaerales bacterium | reverse complement strand
GGACGGCCCGAGGCGGAACGACGGCGGCGCATACCCGTCGAACTTCAGCGCCAGATCGCGCACCGCCGCATCGCCCCGCGACCCGATGTCCGCCAAAATCCCCTCGACACTCAGACGCACCTTCGCGTCATCCTCGGCCCGCTCCGCATCGGGCTTCCCAAGCTTGAGGTGTCGGACGGCCATTCTCTCACACGCCTTTCGGACGGGGCGGGGTCTTTTCGCCGCGGTCATAGGCCTCCCAGCCGTGGCCGCCGAAACAGTCCACGCCGAGCTGGGCCATCACATGGGGGAAATCGACCATCACCCAGTTATCGACGATCTTGCCGTCGACGACCTTCCAGAAGTCCATGTAGCGGATCTCGACCCGCCGGCCGGTCGGGGCGATGCCCATGAATTCACCCGAATGGGTGGCTTCCTGCCGACCGAAGGCGGCGGCCCATTCGCCCATGAACAGCCGCGCCTCATCCACGCAGACCTTGTCCGAGAAGGCCGCCTGGAACGGGCGCTGCCAGTTGTCCTGGAACTCCTTCAGCCCCGTCTTGGTGCCGCAGCCGTAGTTGCCCAGCCAGCGGAACCCGCCCGCGAAGAACTGCCCGATATCGTCGATGCGATGATCGTTCAGCCCGTCGACCATCCCCTCGATCACGGCTCTGGTCGCCTCGGTCTTCGACATGTCGGTTCCGCGCGTCAGCGCGGCCTGCTCAGGGCGTGAGCCTTTCATGGGGTGAGCCTTTCTCCGGTAAGGTGATGAAAGAGGTGGCAGCTGGCAGCGGGAATGCGGGCGCAAACTGGCGCGCCGATGACGCTGCGGAAGTCCTTGGGCGCCTTGATCGCGACGAGCGCATGTCCCGCCCGGACGGTGACCATCGTCGCATCGCCGAGAAGTTCGAGCGAATAGATCGGCGCCGAAATCTCGCCCGCCTCGGCAAGGCGGGCATCCTCAGCCCGAAAGCCGAGCCTGACGGCCCCCGAGATCGCGCGCGAGAGCCCGCCGATGGCGACGTTCTGGCCGCGAAAGGTTCCCTCATGCAGCTCGCCCTCGAGCAGGTTCATCGCCGGGTTGCCGATGAAGCCTGCGACAAAGGCGTTGGCGGGGCGGTCGTAGATCTCGGTCGGGGTGCCGACCTGCTGCACGACACCCTTGTCCATCACGACGACGCGGTCGGCGAGCGTCATCGCCTCGATCTGGTCGTGGGTGACGTAGATGGTCGTCACCTGCAGCTCGTGCGAGAGGTTCCTGATCTGCGCCCGCGTCGAGACCCTGAGCTTGGCGTCGAGGTTCGAGAGCGGCTCGTCCATCAGGAACACTTTCGGCTGGCGCACGATGGCGCGCGCCAGCGCCACCCGCTGCCGCTGCCCTCCCGACAGTTCGGCGGGCCTGCGGTGCAGAAGTTCGGTCAGTTCCACCATCTCGGCGGCGCGCAGCACCCGCGCGCGATGCTCGGATTCGGGTGTGCGGCGGACCCGGAGGGGAAAGCGGATGTTCTCGTAGACGTCCATGTTGGGATAGAGCGCGTAGCTCTGGAACACCATCGCCACGTCCCGGTCCTTGGGGTCGAGGTCGTTGACGCGCTGGCCATCGAAGAAGATGTCGCCCTCGGTCGCATCCTCGAGCCCCGCGATCATGCGCATCGTCGTCGTCTTGCCGCAGCCCGACGGCCCGAGCAGCACGAGGAACTCGCGGTCGGGGATGACGAGGTCGAAGCCGCGGACACCGACCACGGAGCCCCACCGCTTGGAGATGCGGCTCAGCCGGACTTCCGCCATGGCTCTCCCCGTTGCATACGATTGCTAATTCCTAGGCGCAAATCGATTTGGGACGCAACTGCAATTTTCAAGACTTGCAAACTAAGCTTTCGGAGAGGTTTTGCTTGCATTGAGGCGCAGACGAGGCATGTTGGTGCAGTCGTATGCATCTACCGGTCGATTCGGGGGTGCTCGGTATGACCGCGGCCCTGCCGCGAGAGAACGGCACGAGCCCCTCGTCAGGGGGCGCAGAACAGACCTGGGAGGGTCTTGGACATGCAGAGCTGGAAGATCATGGCAGCGGCCTCGGCCATCGCCGTCCTGAACGGGACGACGGCGATGGCCGGCTGCGGCGTCGGCGCCGGAAGCGTCAGCATCCTCGGCAACGATTTCCCCGCCATCCAGGCGGTGGTCGCGGGTGCGAAGGCTTGCGAGGGCGATGGCGTCACGGTCAGCGCGAACCTCACCACCGAACACGAGAACCTGCAGGTTGCCGCGCTGACGGCCAACCCCGCGCAATACTCGGCAGCGATCGTCGCCACGAGCTCGATCGTGCCGCTGCTGAGCGACGGGCTGATCCGCCCGCTCGATGATCTCGTCGCCAAGCACGGCGCGGGGCTGAACCCCTCGCAGCTCATCAAGATCGACGGCAAGGTGATGGCGATCGCCTTCATGTCGAACGCACAGCACCTCTATTATCGCACCGACATCCTCGAGAAGGTCGGCCTCGCGGCGCCCACGACCTATGAGGAGGTCGTCGCGGCCGCCAAGGCGATCCGCGAAGCCGGGATCATGGAGCATCCCTTCGCGCTCAACACCAAGGCCGGCTGGAACCTCGCCGAGGAGTTCGTCAACATGCACCTCGGCATGGGCGGCAGCTTCTTCAAGCCCGGCACGGCCGAGCCCGCGATCAACAACGAGACCGGTGTCGCGACGCTCAACATGCTCAAGGAACTCGTCGCCTATTCGAACCCGGACTTCCTGACCTTCGATTCGAACGCGACCCAGGCCTTGTGGGAGGGCGGGAACCTCGCGCTTGCCACCATGTGGGGCTCGCGCGCGGGCGCCATCCTCGATGCCGAAGGCTCCACGCCCGAGGTTGTCGCCGCAACCGCGCTCGCGGGTGCGCCGACGGTCGGCGGCGGTGCCACCCCGGCGACGACTCTGTGGTGGGACGGCTTCACCATCGCCAAGAACGTCTCGGACGCGGATGCCGAGGCAAGCTTCGTTGCGCTGATGAACGGCCTCTCGGCCGAAAACGTCGCGGCCAACAATGATGCGGCGGTCTGGCTGGCCGAGGGCTACACGCCCGGCGTTGCGGCGGGCGGCGTGATTGCCTCGGCGCGCGCAGGTGCGGCGCCCTATCCGATGGAGCCCTTCATGGGCGCCATGCACACCGCGCTCGGCGACAACCTCGCCGAATTCCTGCAAGGCGCGGAATCGGCCGAGCAGGCGCTCGCCGACGTCGAGGCGGCCTATGTCGCCGCTGCGAAAGAGCAGGGCTTCCTGAAATGAGATCGTCGGGCGGGGCCTTCGGGCCCCGCCCGCGTCTGCCGCTGGTCAGGAACCGATGCCCCATCGCACCTTCTTCTGGTTCATCCTGCCCTCGCTCTGCGCGATGGTCGTGTTCATCGCGCTGCCGCTCGTCTCGGTCGTCGTCCAGTCGCTATTTGTCGAGCACGAGCAGGTCCTGATCGCCAGCGAGGTGTGCGACCCGTTCTCGGGCTGCAAGACCGTCACGACCGTCGACAGCGCGGCGACCGAACGCCTGCGCGAGGCGGCGCCACTCGGCCGCTTCAACGGCCTCGGAACCTATCTTGACCGCAACCACCTCGCGCTCGGCGACATCGTGCGCCTCTGGGGCGAAAGTGCGGGCATCGGCGATTTCGCGGCCGGGCTCATGAACCTGCCCTTCTACAAGGCGCTGGCGTTCACCCTCTCCTATACCTTCATCGTCACCCCGCTCGTGATCGTGCTGGGGATGGCGATCGCACTTGGCGTCAACGGGCTGCCGCGGCTCGTCCGCGGGCCCACGATCTTCGTCTCGCTGCTGCCGATGATCGTGACGCCGCTCGTCGGATCGCTCATCCTTTTCTGGATGATCGATGCGGAAGGGATCATCGGGGCGACGCTGCAGCGCGTCACCGGCGATCCCGCGCTGTCACTCAAGGCCTCGCCTGCGCTGACGTGGCTCACGCTCTTCGTCTATGGCGTGTGGCATTCGGCGCCCTTCGCCTTCATCGTCTTCTACGCGGGTCTCCAGACGGTGCCGGCCGAGACGCTCGAGGCGGCGACGCTCGATGGCGCGAGCCGATGGGAACGGATCCGCTTTGTCGTGATCCCCCACATGATGCCGCTCGTGATCTTCGTGATGCTCATCCAGCTCATGGACAATTTCCGCGTCTTCGAGCCGATCGTGGGCTTCTCGGCGGCCGCGAATGCGACATCGCTCAGCTATTTCATCTACAGCGACCTGACGGGCGTGAACGCCCGCTTCGGGTCGGCGGCGGCGACCTCGGTACTGACGGTGATCGGGGTGGCGGTGCTGCTCGCACCGGTGCTGGTGCGGACGTGGCGCGACTTCCAGCGCAAGAGGGTGTGATGATTTCGCGCGCGTCCCGACGTTCACCGGTCCTCGTGGCGCTGGCGGCGGCCTTCGTCGCGTTGTGGGTCGTGCTCGCGGCCTTCCCGTTCGTCTGGACGCTATGGGGGTCGTTCAAGGTCCAGGGCGATTTCTTCTCGAAGGCCGACTGGACGAATGCGCTGACGGGTCTGCGCACCATCGCCGAGACGGGCGGGCCCTTCACCGGGGCAGGCTACCATGGCGCCTGGATCAAGCAGGAGTTCTGGCGCGCCGCCTTGAACACCGCGGTCGTCGTCGTCTTCACGGTGGTGATCTCGCTCACCTTCGGCACGCTCGGGGGCTATGCGCTCGCGCGGTCGGGCTTTCGCTATGCCTTCTGGCTTTTGATGCTCGCGCTCGTGTTCCGCGCGGTGCCGCACATCACCCTCGTGTCGGGCTATCTGCTGCCCTTCTTCGAATGGAACCTCTGGGGTCATCTGCCGACGGCGATCATCGTCCTCGTCGCGATCAACCAGCCCTTCACGCTGTGGATGCTGCACTCCTTTTTCCTGAACGTGCCGCGCGATCTCGATGAGAGCGCGATGGTGGACGGCTGCACGCGTCTGGAGGCGTTCCGGCGGGTGATCGTCCCCGTCATGTGGCCCGGGGTGCTGACGACGGGGCTCTTCTCGCTCCTGCTCGCCTACAACGATTTCGCGGTGACGGCGACGCTGCTGTCGCAGCAAAACCACACCATGGTGCCCAAGATCGCGAGCTTTCTGGGCTCGACGCAGGTCGAGGGCAACGTGATGTTCGCGGTCGCGGCCGTCGTGTCGGCGACGGCGCCGCTCTTCGTGCTGATCATGTTCTTCCAGCGGCAGATCGTGTCGGGCCTGACCGCAGGGGCGGTGAAGGGATGAGTGCGGAGGACTTCCAGACGCAGAAGGCCGTCGTGCGCGCCCATCATGGGGCGCTGGCGGGGGCATCGCCCGTATCCGTCGCGGATGCGCTCGCGCGCCACACCGCGCCCGACTGGCTCTGGCGGGGGATGCATCCCTTCGACGTCCAGCACGGTGCCGAGGCCGTCGCGAGCGCGTTCTGGGTTCCGTTCCTCGGTGCGCTGCGCCGTGTGCAGCGGCGCGAGGATATCTTCTTTGCCGGCCTGAACGAGATCGACGGATTCACCTCGCCCTGGGTCGTGTCGATGGGCCACCTGATGGGCCTCTTCGATGGCCCTTGGCTCGGGATCCGGCCGACGGGCAAGCTCGCCTTCCTGCGCTATGCCGAGTTCCACCGCGTCGAGGGCGGCCGCATCGCCGAGACCGCCTTTTTCTTCGATATCCCCCACCTGATGATCCAGGCCGGGCAGAACCCGTTCCCGCCCGCGACGGCGGCCCATCTCGTCCAGCCCGGGCCGGTCGGGCATGACGGGCTGCTGCGCGATCGGCAGGATCCCGCAGAGGGGCGGCGCACGCTGGCCGCGATCAATGCCATGATCCGTGATCTGGGGACTTGGCAGCTCGGCCTGCCGCTCGAGGAGGAACTGGCGCGCAGCTGGTCGCCCGACATGATCTGGTGGGGTCCGGCCGGGATCGGCGCGACCTACACCATCGAGCGCTACGCTCGCCAGCACGCAGGACCATTCCGCGGCGCGTTCCGCGACCGGACGGGAACCGGCCACCTCGCCCGGCTGGCTGAGGGGCATTTCGGCGGATTCTTTGGCTGGCCGAACTTCCGCGCCGTGCCGGTGGGCGGTTTCATGGGGATGCCCGGATCCACGGTGCCCGGAGAATTTCGCGTCGTCGACATCTACCGCCGCGAGGGCGACTGTCTGGCCGAGAACTGGGTGTTCATCGACATCTTGCACTACCTCAAGACCCAGTCGCTCGACGTGCTGGGGCGGCTTTAGCCACGGGTGCCATCCGGTTGTCCGGGTGCGGACGGAGGCGCCGGTCGGATGCGGTCTGCGCTGCTGCCTGGCCATGGCCAGAGCGGGTGTGCGACGGGATCCTTGCCGCGTGTCAGGAAGCGGCCGAAGACCTCGCCGTAGGAGGCGAAGAGATAGCCCTCGTT
>JBIKVM010000026.1:0-21432 GCA_044356825.1 Limisphaerales bacterium | reverse complement strand
GCGATTTCGCGATTGCCGCGCCGCGCATCGCGGTCGCGGGCCTCAACCCCCACGCGGGCGAAGGCGGCGCGATGGGGCGCGAGGAGATCGAGCTGATCGCGCCGCTCCTGCAGGCGCTGCGCGCCGATGGGCTCGACCTCGCTGGCCCGCTCCCGGCCGACACGATGTTCCACCCGCCGGCGCGGGCGCGCTATGATGCGGCCGTGTGCATGTATCACGATCAGGCGCTGATCCCGATCAAGACCATCGATTTCGCGGGCGGGGTCAACATCACGCTGGGGCTGCCCTTCGTGCGCACCTCACCCGATCACGGCACGGCCTTCGACATCGCAGGAAAGGGTATCGCCGATCCGGCCTCTTTCCTCGCGGCGCTCCGGATGGCGGCGGCGATGGCCGCGCGGCGGGGGCGGCGCGGCTGATGGCGGCGATCGACGGCCTGCCGCCCCTGCGCGAGGTGATCGCGGCCCATGACCTCGGGGCGCGCAAGGCGCTCGGGCAGAACTTCATCCTCGATCTGAACCTGACGGCGCGGATCGCGCGCGCGGCCGGTGATCTTGCCGCCTGCGACGTGCTCGAGATCGGGCCGGGCCCCGGGGGCCTGACGCGCGGCCTGTTGGCCGAGGGGGCGCGCCATGTGGTCGCGATCGAGAAGGATCCGCGCTGCCTGCCCGCGCTGGCAGAGATCGCGGCCGCCTATCCCGGCCGGCTGACGGTGCTTGGCGGCGATGCGCTGACGCTCGACCCGCTGCCGCATCTGACGGCTCCGGTGCGGATCGTGGCGAACCTGCCCTACAATGTCGGCACCGAGTTGCTGGTGCGCTGGCTCACCCCCGCCGCCTGGCCGCCGTTCTGGACCTCGCTCACGCTCATGTTCCAGCGCGAGGTCGCCGAGCGGATCGTGGCCCGGCCCGGCGGCAAGGCCTATGGGCGGCTCGCGATTCTTGCCCAGTGGCGGGCCGAGGCGAAGATCGTGCTGACACTCCCGCCCGAGGCGTTCACGCCGCCGCCCAAGGTATCCTCGGCCGTCGTCCACCTGACGGCGCTGCCCGCGCCGCGCTATCCGGCCGATCCGGCGGTGCTGGCGCGGGTGACGGCGGCGGCCTTCAACCAGCGGCGCAAGATGCTGCGCGCGAGCCTGCGCGGCCTTGCCCCCGACATCGAGGCGCGCCTGGCCGAAGCCGGGATCGAGCCCACGCTGCGGGCCGAGGATGTGCCGATCGAGCGCTTCTGCGCGCTTGCCCGCGCGCTTTGTCGCTGAGGGTGGGCATGGCCGCGCCGCGCGGGGCGCGCTAGGGTTGCGGCCGAAGGGGGACCGGATGCACTGGCTGGCACCACGCGGAATGCTCGGGCTCGGGCTGGCGCTGGCCTTCGGGGTGGCGGCGGCCGCCTCCGAGGGCGGGGGGCCGACCGCCCCGCCGCCGCGCCCGGCGCCCGCCGACCTCGTGCGGCTGCACCCCGATCTGCCGGCGGATTTCCGCGACTGGCTGCGCGCCTTCCAGCCGCGCGCGGTGGCGGCCGGCATCTCGCAGGTGACGCTCTCGCGCGCGATGCCGACCATCCGCCACCGCCGCGACGTGATCGATCTCGACCGCAACCAGGCGGAGTTCACCCGCCAGATCTGGGATTACCTCGACAACGCCGTATCGGACGCCCGGGTCGAGCAGGGCCGCGCGCTGCGCGCCCGCCACCTTGAAACCCTGCGCGCGATCGAGGCGCGCTATGGCGTGCCGCCCGCGATCGTGCTGGCGATCTGGGGGATGGAGACGAATTTCGGCGGCTATCGCGGCCGCACGCACATCCTTTCGGCGCTCGCGACCCTCGCGCATGAGGGCCGGCGGGGCGCCTTTTTCGAATCCGAGCTGATCGCGGCCCTGCGCATCATCGAGGCGGGGGACGCCGACCCCGCCTCGATGCGCGGGAGTTGGGCGGGGGCGATGGGGCACACGCAGTTCATGCCGACCTCGTATCTGGCCTATGCGGTCGATTTCGGCGGCGATGGCCGGCGCGATGTCTGGTCCGGCGATCCGACCGATGCGCTGGCCTCGACGGCCGCCTTCCTCGCCGCCGAAGGCTGGCAGGAGGGTGAGCCCTGGGCCTTCGAGGTGACGCTGCCCGAGGGGTTCGACTTCGAGGGAACGGGACGCGGACGCCGGGCGGGGGTCGAGGAATGGATGGGGCGCGGGGTGCGGATGCTCTCGGGCGGGCCGCTGCCCGATCACGGGCCCGCCGCCATCATCACGCCTGCCGGGGTGCGGGGGCCGGCCTTCATCGCCTATCGCAATTTCGATGTCATCGCGCGCTACAACCGCGCGCTGTCCTATGTCGTGGCGGTCGCGCATCTGGCCGACCGGATCGACGGGCGGGGGCCGTTCAGCCGTGGCTGGCCGCGCGGGGAACCGGCGCTCAGCGCCGCTGACCGGCGCGCGCTGCAGGAGGAGCTGAAGCGCACGGGGTTCGATCCGGGCGGCATCGACGGGCGCATCGGCCCGGCCACGACGGATGCGCTGCGCGACTGGCAGCGCACCCAAGGCATGATCGCGGACGGCTTTCCGACGCGCGCGATCCTCGAGCGTCTGCGCGAGGCCCCGCCGTGCCAGTGCTGATCCTGATCGGGGCGCCCGGGCGCGGCCTGCCGGGGGCCGTCGCGCGGGATCTCGCGCGGCGGGCGGGCGCGGGCGATCTGCGCTGGCTGGCCGCGGGCGAGGCGGCCGAGGCGCCCTTGCCCGCCGTCCCCCCCGACCCGGCCGCCCTGCGCGCCGAGGCGGACGCCGCGGGGATCGACCTCGCGATCCTGCCCGAGGGCGGGCGGCGCAAGCGGGTGCTGCTTGCGGACATGGACAGCACCATGATCGGGCAGGAATGCATCGACGAGCTTGCCGCACTCGCCGGGGTGGGCGCGCGCGTCGCGGCCGTCACCGCCCGCGCCATGCGGGGCGAGATCGGGTTCGAAGCCTCGCTGACCGAACGGGTCGCGCTGCTTGGCGGCCTGCCCGAGGGGGCGGTGGCCGAGGTGCTGGCGACACGGATCACCCACGCGCCGGGGGGGCGGGTGCTGGTCGCGACGATGCGCGCGGCGGGGGCGCATTGCGCGCTCGTCTCGGGCGGGTTCACGGCCTTCACGGCGCCGGTGGCGGCCGCACTCGGGTTCGACGAACACCGCGCCAATGTCCTCGAGGTCGCGGGCGGGCGCCTGACGGGGCGGGTGGTGGCGCCGATCCTCGGGCGCGAGGCCAAGGCGGAGGCGCTGCACGACATCTGCGGCCGGCTCGGCTGCGCGGCGGGCGATGTGCTGGCCGTCGGGGACGGGGCCAACGACCTCGCGATGCTGGCGGCCGCGGGGCTCGGCGTCGCGCTCCATGCCAAGCCCGCCGTCGCGGCGGCGGCGCGCGTGCAGATCAACCACGGCGATCTGACGGCGCTGCTTTACCTGCAGGGCTATGCGCGCGCCGATTTCGCGGCCTGAGCGGGCGCTCCCGCCTTCGCCGCCGCAGCGAGGTCGCGGGCCAGCGCGAAGGCGCCCTTGATCCGCTCGGGCGCGGCCCCCCAGTCGCGCAGGACGACGAGGCGGTTCTCGCGCACCTTGGCGCGGCCGGCCTCGGCGCGGATGAATTCGGCGAGCCCCGCGGGGTTGGCGAAGCGGTCGGCGTGGAACTGCACCGTGGCGCCCTTGGGCCCGGCATCGAGCCGCGAGATCCCCGCCCGCTTGCACATCGCCTTGATCCGCATGACGAGGAGGAGCGTGTTGACCTCGCGCGGGAGGGGGCCGAAACGGTCGATGAGTTCGGCCGCGAACGCCTCGAGCGCGACCTTGTCGGCCAGCCCCGCCAGACGGCGATAGAGGCCGAGCCGCACCTCGAGGTCGGGGATGTAGCTTTCGGGGATCATCACCGGCACGTCGAGGTTGAGTTGCGGCGACCAGTCGCCCTCATCCTCGGGCAGCGGCACCTCGCCCGCGCGGAGCCGCGCGATCGCCTCGTCGAGCATGTTCTGGTAAAGCTCGAAGCCCACCTCGCGGATGTGGCCCGACTGTTCCTCGCCAAGCAGGTTGCCCGCCCCGCGCTGGTCGAGGTCGTGGCTTGCGAGGGTGAAGCCCGCGCCGAGGCTGTCGAGCGAGGCCAGGAGCTTCAGCCGCGCCTGCGCCTGCGGCGTCAGCGGCGCGCGCGGCTTGGTGGTGAGATAGCAATAGGCCCGCACCTTGGCCCGCCCGATCCGGCCGCGCAACTGATAGAGCTGCGCCAGCCCGAACATGTCGGCGCGGTGGACGATCATGGTGTTCGCGGTCGGGATGTCGAGGCCCGATTCGATGATCGTGGTCGCGAGCAGCACGTCGTATTTGCCGTCGTAGAAATCGTTCATCCGCTCATCGAGGTCGCCCGCCGCTAGCTGGCCGTGGGCCACAACGACGCGCAACTCGGGCACCGCGGCCGCGAGCGTCTCGGCCATCTCGGCGATGTCGGCCACGCGGGGGACGACGACGAAGGATTGCCCGCCCCGGAAGTGCTCGCGCATCAGCGCCTCGCGCAGGGTCACGCTGTCGAACTCGCTCACATAGGTGCGGATCGCGAGGCGATCGACCGGGGGGGTCGCGATCACCGACAGGTCGCGCACGCCTGCGAGCGACAGTTGCAGCGTGCGCGGGATGGGCGTCGCGGTCAGCGTCAGCACATGCACGTCCGAGCGCATCTCCTTCAGCCGTTCCTTGTGGGTGACGCCGAAATGCTGCTCTTCGTCGATGACCAGAAGCCCGAGCCGGGCAAAGCGCACCCCCTTGGCGAGCAGCGCGTGCGTGCCCACCGCGATGTCGACCGTGCCATCGGCGAGCCCCTCGCGCGTGGCCTGGGCATCGCGGGCCGAGACGAAGCGCGAGAGCGGCCGGATCACCACCGGAAAGCCGCGGAAGCGTTCGGCAAAGCTGCGGTAATGCTGGCGCGCGAGCAACGTCGTGGGCGCGATGATGGCAACCTGCCGGCCCGACATCACCGCGACGAAGGCCGCGCGCATCGCGACCTCGGTCTTGCCGAAACCCACATCGCCGACGACGAGTCGGTCCATCGGGCTGCCGCGACCCATGTCGTCGATGACGGCCTCGATCGCGCCCAGCTGGTCGTCGGTCTCGACATAAGGGAAGCGGGCGCAGAAGGCGTCCCAGATCCCCTCGGCCGGGGTCAGCACCGGGGCGGCGCGGACGTGCCGCTCGGCCGCGACGCGGATGAGCCGGTCGGCCATGTCGAGGATGCGCGCCTTGAGGCGCGCCTTGCGCGCCTGCCACGCCCCGCCCCCCAGACGGTCGAGCGTGCCCTCCTCGGAGCCGTAGCGCGACAGAAGCTCGATGTTCTCGACCGGCAGGAACAGCCGGTCGCCGCCGGCGTATTCGAGTGCGAGGCAATCATGCGGCGCGCCGAGTGCCGTGATGCGCTCTAGCCCGCGGAACCGCCCGAGCCCGTGTTCGACATGCACCACGAGATCCCCGGGCGAAAGCGCCTGCGCCTCGGTCAGCATGTCGGCGGCGCGCGCCTTGCGCCGTGGGCGCGAGAGCGCGCGCTCACCCAGGATGTCGGCCTCGGTGATGACGCTGAGCCCCGGCGCCTCGAACCCCTGATCGAGCGGCCAGACCGCGAGGAACAGCCCGCCCTTGCCCTCGGGGATGGCGCGGGCGTCGGCGACGGGCTGGGCGCCGGTGACGCCCTGATCCTCGAGAAGCCCCGCCATGCGCTCGCGCGCGCCCTCGCCGAAGGTGGTGACGACGACCTGCCCCTGCATCCGGCGCACCGCGACATGGGCGGCCAGCGCCTCGAAGAGGCCGGCGTTCGCCTGCGTGCGTTCGGGGGCGAAGTTGCGCCCCGGCCGCCCCCCCGCGTCGATGACGCCCGGCCCCGGCGGCAGCCGCGCGGGCGCGAGCTGCACGACCCGGCGCGGCGCGAGCGCGGCCGCCCAGGCGGCATCGTCGAGATAGAGAAGCCCCGGCGGGGCGGGCTTGTAGGCGCTCTCGCCCTTGCGGGTATGGCCGAGCGCCTCGGAGCGCGCCTCGTACTGGTCGGCGATGGCGCCGGCGCGGGCGGTGCGCGCGGCCTCGGCCTGATCGTCGAGGATGACGGGCGCGCCCGGCAGATAGTCGACCAGCGGCGCGAGGCGGTCGTGAAAGAAACCCAGCCAGTGTTCCATGCCCGCGTGCCGCCGCCCGGCGCTGACGGCCTCATAGAGCGGATCGTCCGACCCCGCCGCCCCGAAGGCCGCGCGATAGGCCTGACGGAAGCGGGTGATCGCGGCCTCATCGAGGATCACCTCGGACATGGGCACGAGGTCCACGCCCTCGAGCCGGTCGGTCGAGCGTTGCGAGGCTGGATCGAAGCGGCGGATCGCATCGATCTGGTCGCCGAAGAAATCGAGCCGGACGGGCCCCGCGCCCCCGGGCGGGAAGATGTCGACGATGCCGCCGCGAAAGGCGCAATCGCCCGGCTCGGCCACCGTCGCGGTCGGTGCAAAGCCCATGCGGGCAAGCCACGCGCGCAACTGCTCAGGCGCGATCCGGTCGCCCCGGCGCAGGCTGAGGCTTGCCTCGGCGACCGTCTCGGGGGCTGGCACGCGCTGCGTGGCGGCCGAAACGGTCGTGAGCAGCACGAGCGGCCCGCGCGGCCCGCGCGCGAGCGCCGCGAGCGTCGCCATCCGCCGCGCCAGCACATCGGCATTGGGCGAGACACGATCATAGGGCAGGCAATCCCAGGCAGGAAAGTCGAGGACCGCGAGCCCCGGCGCGAGGAAGGCCAGCGCCGCGCGCATCGCCTCGGCGCGCCGGTCGTCGCGGGCGATGTGGATGACGGGGCCGCCCGCGGCCTCGGCCTCGGCCGCGACCAGCCGGGCATCGAAGCCCTCGGGGGCGCCGCCCGCGAGGATGCGCGCCGGCTCGGGGTGCCGCTGGGCCATGGGCTCCGTCCTCCTGCGATCCATCAGCCCGCCCTGCCCAGAACCGTGCTCGCGCCCCAGAAGGCCGCGACCGCCACCGCGAGGATCGCGAGCGCGCGCATCCGCAGCCGATGGGCGCGCATCAGCGGCCAGGGCGCCGCCCCGATGGGAAGGGCCGCGAGATCGCGCAAGAGTGCGGCCTCGCGCAGGGTGCCGAGCGCGGCGGGGCCGAGGATCAGCACCCCCGCCTGCGCGATCTCGAGCCCGTAGCCGAAGCCCAGAACGGCGAGCAGCGCGAGGCCGAAGCCCATCACCGCAGCCTGCCAAGGGCGCGGGCGCGCCGCGGCCGAGCCCCTGCGGGCGCATTCGCGCGCCAGCATCGGCGCGCCCTCGGCCGCCGCATCCGCATCCCCCGCCGCCGCGCGGTCGATGACCGCGACCGGCACGCCGAGCACCCGCGCCGTCGCCTGCGCCCAGAAGAGCACGACGAACAGCCAATACCACAGGCTGTCGAAGGCGCCGATGTCGAGCATCAGGATGGCGGCGAAGGGTTCGGGCACGGGAACCTCTGGGGTCGTGCGCCCCATAGCGCGCGCCCCTGCCGGGCGCAATCGGCGCGCGGGCTTGCCAGACAGGGCGCGGCATGGCACCCAAGGCATCGGAAAACACCGAGATGCCGATGCCCGACCAGCCCCTCGCCCATGCCCCCTTCCCTGCCGCCCGCTTTCGCCGCCTGCGGCGCACGGGCGCGCTGCGCGACCTCGTGCAGGAAAACCGCCTGTCGGTCGCGAACCTGATCTGGCCCGTCTTCATCCGCGACGGCGAGGGGGTCGAGGAGCCCGTCGCCTCGATGCCGGGCGTGGTGCGCCGCTCGCTCGACCGTCTGGTCGTGGCGGCGCGCGAGGCGCGCGATCTGGGCATTCCGGCGATCTGCCTCTTTCCCTACACCGACCCCGCGCTCCGGACCGAGGATTGCGCCGAGGCGTGGAACCCCGGCAACCTCACCAACCGGGCGATCCGGCTCCTCAAGGCCGAGGTGCCGGACATCGCGGTGATGACGGATGTCGCGCTCGACCCCTACAACGCGCTCGGCCATGACGGGCTGGTGCGCGATGGCGTCATCCTCAATGACGAGACGAACGCGGCACTCGTGCGCATGGCGCTCGCGCAGGCCGAGGCGGGGGCCGACATCCTCGGGCCGTCGGACATGATGGACGGCCGCATCGGGGCGATGCGCGCGGCGCTCGAGGCTGCGGGCCACCGCGATGTCGCGATCCTGTCCTATGCCGCGAAATACGCGAGCGCCTTCTACGGCCCCTTCCGCGACGCGGTCGGGGCGGGAACGCGCCTCGTGGGCGACAAGAAGACCTATCAGATGAACCCCGGCAATTCCGACGAGGCGCTGCGTCTTGTCGCGCGCGATCTGGCCGAGGGGGCGGACATGGTGATGGTCAAGCCCGGGATGCCCTATCTCGACATCTGCCGGCGGGTGAAGGACACTTTCGGCGTGCCGACCTTCGCCTATCAGGTCTCGGGCGAATACGCGATGATCCGCGCCGCCGCCGCGAACGGCTGGATCGACGGCGAGAAGGCGATGGTCGAGAGCCTCCTTGCCTTCCGCCGGGCGGGCTGCGACGGGATCCTCACCTATTTCGCCCCGGCGGTCGCGCGGCTGCTCGGCAATTCGGTGTGATGGCGCGCACATTCTGGTGACAGCCGCCAAGGCATCCACTATATGTGGAGCAAACGGGGCGTGCGACCCCGGGGCATTCAGGCGGATGGAGCACATCATGGCACAGATGACACGACGCGCGGCGCTGGCGGGGGGCGGGGCTGCGGCCCTGCTTGCCGGATGCGGCAACGGCATCGGTTCGGACGGGGCGCAGCGGATCGACGCGCGGGTCGATGCGGTCCGCGACGCCCTCTATGCCCAGGAGCCCGGCGCGCGGGATGTGGCGGACAAGGCGCGCGGGATCCTGTGGATGCCGCTTCTGACCGAGGCGAGCTTCGGCTTCGGCGGGGGCTACGGGCGGGGTGCGCTGCGCATCAACGACATCACGGTCGATTACTATTCCGCCACGCGCGCCACCTTCGGGCTGCAGATCGGCGGACAGCAGTATTCGCATGCGCTTTTCTTCATGACCGAGGACGCGCTCTCGCAGTTCCGCCGCTCGCCGGGTTGGGCGGTGGGCGCGGATGTGCGCTATGCCACGCCCGACCAGGGCCTCATGCTCGGCAAGGAGACGACCGAGATCGAACCCGTCATCGCCATGGTGTTCGGCCAGTCGGGGCTGATCGCGGGCGCCTCGGTCGCCGGCATCAAGTATTCGCGGATCATCCCCTGAGGGGTCAGTGCAGGGTGAATTCGTGGCTGACGTGGCGCCACGCGCCCGCCGAGATGAGCTTGCGGTGGGTGAAGCGGACCGAATGCAGCGGCCCCTCGATGTTCTTCTGCCAGAACTCGATGAAGCCGAAGAGCCGCGGATGATCGGGCGCGAGGTCATACTCTTGCCAGATGAAGCTGTTGAGCACATGGCGATGGTCGGGCATCCGGTAGAAGAATTCGGCCGTCGTCAGGCCATAGCCGCGAAGCATCAGTTCGGTTTCGGTCCGGTCGTGCTGCATTCCCCTCTCCTGCGCAGCGGTGGCGATACGAAAATGATGCCATGATTCACAAGAAAATCAATTAAAACAGTGTGTTGGCACTCATCCGCCCCGGCTGCTCGCAAACCGCCGCCGACTGCCGCCAAGGGTGGCCCCGCCCGCCGCGAGACGCTATAACACAGCCAAGCCAAGACCGCCCCCGACGAAGGATCGACAGACCGTGACGGACGAGCCCGCAGCCCCCGCCGATCCCGCCGCCAACCCCGCCGGTGGCGCGCCCGGCCCCGCGTCGCCGCAGGTGTCGATCGCCGAGGAGATGAAGACCGCCTATCTCGGCTATGCGATGAGCGTGATCGTCAGCCGCGCGATCCCCGATCTGCGCGACGGGCTGAAGCCCGTGCACCGGCGCATCCTCTATGCCATGCACGAGACCGGCAACACCCACGACAAGGCCTATCGCAAATCCGCCCGCCCGGTGGGCGACGTGATGGGGAAATACCACCCCCACGGCGACGGCGCGATCTATGACGCGCTGGTGCGCATGGCGCAGCCCTTCTCGATGTCGCTGCCGCTCCTCGACGGGCAGGGCAACTTCGGCTCGATGGACGGCGACAATCCGGCCGCCATGCGCTATACTGAAGTGCGGATGGACAAGCCCGCCTCCTTCCTTCTGGCCGACATCGACAAGGACACGGTCGATTTCCAGGACAACTACGACGGCAAGGACCGCGAGCCGACGGTGCTGCCGGCGCGCTTTCCCAACATGCTCGTCAACGGGGCGGGGGGCATCGCGGTCGGGATGGCCACGAACATCCCGCCCCACAATCTGGGCGAGGTCATCGACGCAACCCTTGCCCTGATCGAGGACCCGGACCTCGCGACCGAGCGGCTGCTCGAGATCATCCCCGGCCCCGACTTTCCGACCGGGGCGCTGATCCTCGGCCGGTCGGGCGCGCGGCGGGCCTATCTCGAGGGGCGCGGGTCGGTCCTCATCCGGGCGCGCACCCGCATCGAGGAGACGCGCAAGGACCGCCTCGCGATCATCGTCGAGGAGATCCCCTATCAGGTCAACAAGGCGGCGATGATCGAGAAGATCGCCGAGATGGTGCGCGACAAGAAGATCGAGGGCATCGCCCATGTCGCCGACGAATCCGACCGCGTCGGCGTGCGGGTGGTGATCGAGCTCAAGCGCGACGCGACACCCGATGTGGTCCTGAACCAGCTCTACCGCTTCACGCCGATGCAGACGTCGTTTCCCTGCAACATGCTGGCGCTGAACGGCGGGCGGCCCGAGCAGCTGACGCTGCGCGACTTCCTGACCCATTTCATCGCCTTCCGCGAAGAGGTCGTGGCCCGGCGCACGGCGCACGAGCTCGCGCGCGCGCGCGAACGCAGCCATGTGCTGTGCGGCCTTGCCGTCGCGGTCGCCAATGTCGACGAGGTGGTGGCGACGATCCGCGCCTCGGCCGATCCGGCGGATGCGCGCGCGCGGCTGATGACGCGCGCCTGGCCTGCCGGGCAGATCGCGGAATACATCGCCCTCATCGACGATCCCGAGCACCGCGTGACGCCCGAGGGCACCTATTTCCTGTCCGAGACGCAGGCGCGCGCGATCCTCGATCTGCGCCTCCAGCGCCTGACGGCGATGGGCGTGCAGGAGGTGACGGACGAGTTGCAGACCCTCGCGGCCGCGATCCGCGACTATCTCGACATCCTGCGCTCGCGCGAGCGGATCATGGCGATCATCGCGGCCGAGCTGCGCGAGGTGCGCGCGGCCTTCGCGGTCCCGCGCCGGACCGAGATCGCCGACTGGTCGGGCGACATGGAGGACGAGGATCTGATCGAGCGCGAGGACATGGTCGTGACCGTGACCTCGGGCGGCTACATCAAGCGCACGCCGCTGGCTGAATTCCGCGCCCAGCGGCGCGGCGGCAAGGGTCTCGCCTCGATGCAGACTAAGGAGGACGACGTCGTCACGACCCTCTTTGTTGCCAACACCCACACGCCGCTTCTGGTCTTCACGACCGACGGGATGGTCTACAAGCTCAAGACCTGGCGGCTGCCGCTGACGGGGCGGACGGCGAAAGGCAAGGCGATCGTCAACATCCTGCCCATCGGGGCGGGGGTGTCGGTGGCGGCGCTGATGCCCGTCGATGTGCCCGAGGCCGAATGGGAGGCGCTGCAGATCGTCTTCGCGACCTCGGACGGCGACGTGCGGCGCAACGCGCTGTCGGATTTCGTGAACGTCATGCGCAACGGCAAGATCGCGATGAAGCTGCCCGACGGCGTAAGCCTCGTCGATGCCCGCATTGCCGACGAGGGCGACGATGTGCTCCTCCTGACGGCGGGTGGCCGCGCGATCCGCTTTCCGACGACTGACGTGCGCGTCTTCAAGGGCCGCGATTCGACCGGCGTGCGGGGCATCCGGCTGGCCGAGGGCGACCGCGTCGTGTCGATGGCCGTCATCCGCCACTTCGAGGCGAGCCCCGAGGAACGCGCGGCCTATCTCAAGATGCGGCGCGCGCAGGAAGGCGCGCTCGACGAGGCGCCCGAGGCCGACGAGGAGGAGGAGATCGTCGAGGCCGGCACGATGCCGCTCGACCGTTTCGCCGAGATGTCGGCGGCCGAGGATCTGATCCTGACCGTAACTGCGGGCGGGTCGGGGAAGCTGTCGTCGAGCCACGACTACCCGGTGCGCGGGCGCGGCGGCCAGGGCGTGATGGCGATGGACCGCGCGATGCGCGGTGGACCCTTGATCGCGGCCTTCCCGGTCGAGCGCAGCGACCAGATCATGCTCGCGACCTCGACCGGCCAGTCGATCCGCTGCCCGGTCGAGGGGATCTCCTTCCGCTCGCGCGCGGCGGGGGGCGTGCGCGTCTTCGCGACGGCTGCGGGCGAAGAGGTCGTCTCGGTCGCGCGGATCGCCGAGACGGTCTGAGAGCAGCTAGGCCTGATCGGAGCGCAGCGGCACGAGGGCTGCGGCCAAAACCTGCACCGCATGAACGGTGTTGCGGCCAGCCCCGTCTGCAATCTGCTTGCGGCAACTCGTCCCGTCGGCCACGATCAGGTCTTCTTGGCCGGCGCCGCGTACGGCGGGCAGCAAGGCAAGCTCACCCATGGCGCGGCTGGCGGTCAGGGTTTCGGCCTGATGGCCGAAGGCGCCGGCCATGCCGCAGCAGGCGCTCTCGATCACCCGCACCTTCAGGCCCGGCACGCGCGACAGGAGCGCGGGCACCGGCGCGAAGGCCCCGAGCGCCTTCTGGTGGCAGTGCCCGTGGACATGGGCGACGCGCCCGCCCTGATCGGCAAGGGGCAGGGCGACGCGCCCCGCCTCGAGATCGGCCGCCAGAACCTCTTCGAAGAGGAAGCTCGCCCGGCCGAGTTGCGCGGCCTCCGCGCCGAGCCCGAGCGCCTGCATCTCGTCGCGGAAGGTCAGCAGGCACGAGGGCTCGAGCCCGACGACGCGCGCGCCGCGCGCGACCAGCGGGCCGAGCGCCGCGATCGCGCGGCGCGCCTCGGCGCGCGCCTCCTCCACCAGACCGGCCGCGAGGAAGGTCCGACCGCAGCAGAGCGGCCGGCCCGCGACCGGCGCGCGGTGCAGCCGATAGCCCGCCGCCCGCAGCACGCGCGCCGCCGCGTCGAGGTTGCCGGGCTCGAAATGGCGGTTGAAGGTGTCGGCAAAGAGGATGAGGTCGCGCCCGTCGCCCGCCACATCCTCGGGCCGGGCGGGGGGCCCGTCCTCGGCCCAGGGCGCGCGCCAGACGGGCAGGGCGCGCCCGGCCGCAAGGCCCGTGATCCGTTCCGACAGCGCCGCGAGCCCCGGCACGCGGTCGCGCAGGTTCATAAGCCACCGCAGCCGCGCCGCGATGGGCGCATAGCGCGGCAGAAAGGCCACCAGACGCTCGCGCAGGGGCAGGCCGTGGCGGGCGTGGTAATGGTGCAGGAACTCGGTCTTCATCCGCGCCATGTCGACGCCCGTCGGGCATTCGTGCCGGCACGCCTTGCAGCCCACGCAGAGCGACATCGCGCCCTTCATCTCGGCCGAGGTGAAGGCGTCGGGGCCGAGCTGGCCCGACAGCGCGAGCCGCAGCGCATTGGCCCGACCGCGCGTCAGATGCGCCTCGTCGCCCGTCGCGCGATAGCTCGGGCACATGCCCCCGCCCACCAGCTTGCGGCAGGTGCCGTTGTTGTTGCACATCTCGACCGCGCCCGGAAAGCCGCCGCGCTCGGCCCAGTCGAGCGCCTCGGGCCCGGGCAGGCGCGCCGCGTAACCGGGGGCGAAGCGCATCAGGCTGCGGTCGTCCATCCGGTAGGGGCGCACGATCTTGCCGGGGTTGAGCATCCCGCCCGGGTCGAAGGCGTCCTTGACCGCCTCGAAGGCCCGCACGAGGCGCGGTCCGAACATCGCCTCGTGGAACTCCGAGCGCGAGATGCCGTCGCCATGCTCGCCCGAATGCGAGCCCTTGAAGCGGCGCACGAGGTCGCAGGCCTCTTCGGCGATGGCGCGCATGGCGGCCACGCCGCCCGCCTCCTTGATGTTGAGGATCGGGCGCACATGCAGGCAGCCGACCGAGGCGTGCGCATACCACGTCCCCCGCGTGCCGTGGCGCGCGAACAGATCGGTGATCGCGTCGGTATAGTCGGCCAGATGCTCGAGCGGGACGGCGCAATCCTCGATGAAGCTCACGGGCTTGGCGTCGCCCGTGGCCGACATCATGATGTTGAGGCACGCCTCGCGCATGTCCCAGACCTCGCGCTGGAGGGCGGGGGGAAGGATCTCGACCACGCAACCCGCAAAGCCGTGATCGGCCATGCACTGATCGAGCCTCTTGAGTGCCGCGCCCAGCGGCTCGGCCGTCTCGCCCGCGAATTCGACCAGCAGCAGGCAATCGGGCCGCCCGCGGGTGATGCGCCCGAGCGTGGCCGAGAACATCGCGATATCGGCCCCGAGCGTCAGCACGTTGTTGTCGACGAGCTCGACCGCCGTCGGCCCGAGGGCCACCAGATGGCGCGTCGTCTCCATCGCGGCGCGAAAGCTCGGGAAATGGCACACCCCCATCACCCGATGCGCCGGCAGCCGCGCGAGCCTGAGGTCGATCCCGGTCGTGATCGCGAGCGTCCCCTCCGAGCCCACCAGCAGATGCGCGGGGTTCGGGCGCGGCACGATCAGGCTGTCGAGGTTGTAGCCCCCCACCCGACGCTGCACCTTGGGAAAGCGCGCCGCGATCTCGGCCCGCTCGGCCTCGGCCAGCGCGAGCATCCGGCCGATGAGCGGCCCGGACGCCACCTCGGGCCCCGCCCCCGGCCCGAAGCAAAGCGCGCCGCCGTCGGCCGCAAGCGCGCGGATCGCGTGGACGTTGTCGACCATCTTGCCATAGGCCAGCGAGCGCGCGCCGCAGGAATTGTTGCCCGCCATCCCCCCGATGGTGCAGCGGCTCGCGGTCGAGGGTTCGACCGGAAAGAACAGGCCCTGCGCGCGCGCCTTGGCGTTGACCCGCTCAAGCACCGCGCCGGGCGCCACCGCGACGCGCAGCGCCTCCGTGTCGATCTCGCCGATCGCGTTGAAATGGCGGCTGAAATCGAGGATCAGCCCCGCCCCGATCGGCTGCCCGTTCTGCGAGGTGCCGCCCCCCCGCGCGATCACCGGCACGCCCTCTTCGCGCGCGACCGCCAGCGCCGCCGCCACATCCTCGGCATCGCGCGGGAACGCCACCGCGAGCGGCATGATCTGATAGATCGAGGCATCCGTCGCATAGCGCCCGCGTGTGAACGGATCGGCCGCAACCCCGCCCCGCATGGTCCGCGCGAGGCGTCGTGCAAGATCCTGACCCTGCGAGCCGGGGCGCATCGTGCTGGTAACGCCGTTCATCCATTCCCCGCCGATTGGCGTGTGCAGAACGCATGATTGCGCGCCGCGATGCAAGTGCCACCGACGGCGCACGGCGCCGCAGGCCGGGCCGCGCCCCTTTCTTGCGCGGCTCGTCCGCCTCGGCTAGGCACGCGCGAGAAGCTGGAACGATGGCCGGCACGGGAATGCGGCAAGGGGGGCAGCACCATGGTCAAGGCAGCAATCGTCGGACTCGGCTGGTGGGGGCGCACGCTCGTCAAGGGCGCGAAGGCCACCGGCGCGATCGAGATCGTGGCCGGCGCGACCGGCAGACGCGCGCCCGCCGAGGATTACGCCCGCACCGAAGGCTTCGTGATGCATGACGATCTGGGCGCGCTCCTGTCCGATCCGGCGATCGACGCCGTCATCCTTGCGACCCCGCATCTTGACCATGACGCGCAGGTGATCGCGGCCGCACGGGCGGGCAAGCATGTGTTTGTCGAAAAGCCGTTCACCCTGACGCGCGCCGGGGCCGAGGCCGCCATCGCGGCGGTCGAGCAGGCGGGCGTGGTGATCGGGCTCGGCCACAACCGGCGCTTTCATCCGCATATGGCACGGATGCGCGCCCTGACGGCCGAGGGGCGGATCGGCACGCTTCTGCACGCCGAAGGGACGATGACGGCGCCGAACGGCCTGTTCCTCAAGCCCGACAGTTGGCGGGTCGATCCGCGCCAGTCGCCGGCGGGCGGCATGGCGGGGCTCGGCATCCACATGATCGATGCGATGATCGACCTCGTGGGCGAGATCGCCGAGGTGCAGGCCCTCAGCCATCACCGCGCGACGCCTTCGGGGGCACAGGACACGACCGCGATCATGCTGCGCTTTGCGGGCGGGGCTTCGGGCTATGTGAGTTGCATGACCGCGACCGCGCCCAGCTATCGCTTCTGCCTCTATGGCTCGGGCGGGGTTGCCGAGATCCGCACGCCGGGGCTCGACCAGTTCTCGTTCGTGCCGACACCGGATGCGCCCCTTGGCGGGCACGGCACCCCCAAGCCCCCCGAGACGAGCGAGATCCGCGGCTTCGACACGGTCGCGGCGGAGCTTGCCGCATGGGCCAGCGCGATCGGCGGGGGGGCGGCGTTTCCGATCGGGCACCGGGCCATGATCCACGGCGCGGCCGTCTTCGAGGCCATCGCGCAATCGGCCGCGACGGGGGCGCGCGTCAGCCTCTGACGCGCAGGCCCCTTCGCACCCTGTTCCTAGCGCGCGGCCAGATACCAGTCGGCGATCTCCTCGCCCGTCATCCAGGCCACGCCCTCGTGGCCGAGGATGTGGTCGATCGCGCGCTCGAGATAGCCGATGCGGTGGGGCACCCCGGACAGGTAGGGGTGAAGGCTGATCGCCATCACGCGCGGCTGATCGGCCCCTTCGGCCCAGAGCCGGTCGAATTGGGCGACGCAGCGGTGCATGAAGGCATCCGACGGCAGGTGCTGGATCGCGTGGACGACGATGTCGTTCGTCTCGAGCGTATAGGGCACCTGCAGGATCGGCCCGTGCCTGGTGATGAGTTCCGAGGGCAGATCGTCGATCGGCCAGTTGCAGACATAGTCGAGCCCGGCCGCCTTGAGGTGATCGAGCGTCGATTCGGTCTCGGTCACGCCCGGACTTTCCCAGCCGCGCGGCGGGCGGCCGGTAAAGCGGCGGATCGTCTCGACCGTGGCATCGATGGCCGCGCGCTGGTCATCGAGGTGGTGCATCGGGCGCTGCACGAAACCGTGGCCCATGAACTCCCACCCCGCGGCGAGGGCCGCCTCGGCGATGCGGGGGTAGGAGTTGATGATGTTGCCATTCAGCGCCATCGATGCCCGCAGCCCCCGCTGCGCCAGCGCGTCGCGGATGCGCCAGAACCCCACGCGGTTGCCGTATTCGTGCCAGGACCAGTTCGGGAGGTCGGGCTGGAGCACGTTGCCCATCGGCGCGGTCAGCGCCTGCCGCGGCATGGGCCGCTCGATCGCCCATTCCTCGACGTTGACGATGAACCAGACCGCGACGCGCGCCCCGTCGGGCAGGCGCATGCGCGGACGGTCGGGAAAGGCCACATAGGGCGCGCGGTCGGTCATGCGCATGGGGATCAGCCTCCGCGATCAGTCGAGGCCGAGCAGTCGGCGCGCCGTGCCGCCCGCCACCGCGGCCGTGTCTGCCGCCGAGAGGCCCGCGCTGATGACATGCTCGACCGGATCGTAGTCGCACATGTCATAGGGATAGTCGGTGCCCATCACGATCTGGCCCGCCCCGAACACCTCGACCAGATAGCGCAGCTGGTGGGGGGTGAAGACGACGTTGTCAAAGAAGATCTTGCGCAGATAGTGCGTTGGCGGCTTGGGCAGCGCGCCGTGGCTGTCGCGGCGCGCGCCCCATGCGTGATCGATCCGTCCCGAATAGGCCGGCAGATAGCCCCCGCCGTGGACGGCCAGGATGCGCAGCTTCGGGAAGCGCTCGAGCGTGCCCGAGAAGATCAGGTGGTGGAGCGCGATCGTCGTCTCGAGCGGGTTGCCGATGACGTTCGAAAAATAGAAATCGTGGAACCGATCGCCATGGGTGAAGCCGTTCGGGTGGATCATCACGAGGGCGCGCAACTCCTCTGCGCGCTTCCAGAAGGGCGCGAACTGGGGCGCCGACAACTCCGCCCCGTGGACGTTCGTCAGCACCTCGACCCCCTTGAAGCCGAGCGACATGCAATACTCGAGTTCGCGCACTGCTTCGGTGGCATCCTGGAGCGCGACGGTCCCGAGGGCTGCGAAACGGTCGGGGCGCTTGGCGACAAAGGCCGCGAGCCCGTCGTTGACCATGCGCGAGCCCTTCACGGCGATCTCGACCGGCAGCGAATAGTAGCACTGGAAGGGCGGTGGCGCGACGACCTGGAAATCGATCCCCATCGCATCGAGCACCTTGAGCCGGTCGTCCATGTCGACCATCGCGACCTTGCGGTCGGCATCCTGCTGCAGGTTGATCGCGCGCGTCTCGGCGTTCGAATGGCGCACCATCGCGATGTCGGTCATCACCAGATGGGGGGCCACGAAGGCCGCGGCCTCGGGCACGGCGACATGGGCATGGATGTCGACGGTCGGCGTCGACAGGCGCTTGGCCACGCCCGGCGCGGGGCGGGCTGCCGTCGGGCCGTAGCGGTTGACGGCATCGCCGAGGGCGGGGGTGTCGATCGTGCTGTGCGTCATGGCGCGGGTCCTCTCGGGGATCTGAGTGTGAACCGCCGCCCGGATGGACCGGGCGGCGGCAATGCCGGACAGGGTCCGACCTTACTTGTTGGCCTCAAGCCAGGCAGCAGCCTCAGCCTCGACCTCGGCACGGTCCCAGTCGTTCGCGGCGGCGATGTAGGTGTCGTTGAGGAAGGTTGTCACGTCGACTTCCTGCGGGATTGCCCCCGACGACAGAAGGCGCGGCTGCAGCGCAGTCCAGACGCCGGACTGCAGATCGCCGAGGCGCTCGGTCGTCGACAGGTTCATGCCGATCGACATCTCGAGGTAGAGTTGGCCCGACGCCTCGTTTTCCCACTCTTCGGGTACGGCCTTGCGCAGCGCCTGGGCGACCATCTCGGGGTTCACCTTGGCGACATACATCCCCTTCGACCATGCCTTGAGGAAGCCCTGCACGGCGGCACGCTTTTCCTCGATCGCGCTGGCGTTGATCGCGAAGGTGTTCGCAGGGGAAGGCAGCAGTTCGGCCGGGGTGATCAGGCGCACCTCGATCCCGTTGGCATTCAGCGCGATCCAGTCCGGTGCCGCGCCCGAGATGGCCGAGACGGTGCCATCGCGCAGCGCCGCCGCGAGTGTTGGGCCGTTTTCGCCCAGAACGACGGTCTGGACCTGGTCGATGTTGGCGCCGACGGTGTCGAGTGCCGCCTGAAGGAAGGCGCGGTCGCGGTCCGACACGAGGCCCACGGTCGTGCCCACGAGGTCATCGACCGAGTCGATCTGGCCCGAGGCCAGCACGCCGATGCCCTCGGGGGCGTTCTGCATCACCTCGTAGACCGTGTTGATGCCCGCACCCGCCACGACGGCGTTGATCGTCTCGACCGGGTCGAGCATCGCGAGATCGGCCTGGCCGTTCTGCACGAAGGCGACATAGGGGATCGAGGTGTCGGACGGCAGCAGGTTCACCTCAACGCCTTCCTCGGCGAAATAGCCGAGCGCCTCACCGACGACGAGCGGGAAGAAGTTCGTCGAGCGCGGCAGCGGGTTGATCATGTTCACGGTGGTCAGGTTCTGCGCGACAACCGGTGCTGCCGCCGTGGCGAGCGCCGTTCCGAGCAGGATCGTCTTGAAGAGCGTCATTCTTTCAGTCCTCCCATCAGGTTGCAGTTTCTCATTCAACGCCCGAGTCGCGTCTGCCATGCCCTCGCGCGGGCACGCGAGACGGCCGTCATGCGGGCATCCCGACGCCAGAACACCACCCGGTCGTCGAGAAACTCCATCGCGTAAAAGAGCAGGAGCCCGATCATCGTCATGCTCAGGAGCGAGGCGATCGAATTCGCCATGTCGAGCTTGAACGAAAAGCGGTTCATCAAGACGCCGACCCCGGCCGTCGCCTGCGCGAACTCGGCCACCACCGCCCCGATCAGGGCCGTGGTCAGGCCGATTTTCATCCCCGCGAACATCATCGGCAGTGCCGCGGGCACGCGCAGCTTGACGAACACATCGCGCGGCGTCGCCCCGAGCGAGCGGAACAGCTCCTCCCTGTCGGCATCGCGCTGCGAGAGGCCGGTCAGCGTGTTCACGAAGATCGGAAAGAACGAGATGATCGCCGCCAGCGCGATCTTCGAGCCCATCCCGAACCCGAACCACGCGATGATGACGGGCGTGAGCGCGATCCCCGGCGTCACGTTCAGGACCACCGCATAGGGCGCGACATAGCGGCGGAACGGGTCCGACAGCGCCGAGGCGACGGCAAGCGAGATGGCGATGACGGCGCCCGCGGCAAAGCCCACCACCGCCTCGGTCAGCGTGATGCGGAAATGCGGCCAGATGGTGCCCTGCAGGACATAGAGATCGACCATGGCGCCGATTACCGCCGATGGCCGCGGCACCATGATCGAGGTGATCGCCCCGCTGACAACCGCGTATTCCCAGAGCGCGAGCAGGAAAGCGAGAAGGGCCAGATGCGGCGCCATCCGCACGACCAGCGCGCCCGACCGGACCGCCTGAGCGGGCACCCCGTCAGACATGCTGCCCCCCCGCAAGCGCGGCATGGGCCGCCGCGCGCGCCCTGCTCACGCGGCGCAGCCCGTCCTCGTTGGTCCAGAAGGCGACATGGCGGTCGAGCATCTCCATCCCCTTGAAGATCGCGAAACCGATTGCCGTCAGCGTGAAGATGCAGGCGAAGGCCGACGGCATGTTGAGGTTGCGCGTATAGGTCAGGATCAACGCCCCGATCCCCTGATCGCGCTGGATGAACTCGGCCACCAGCACCCCCGACAGCGCCGCCGTCAGGGCCAGACGCTCACCCGCCATGATGACGGGCACCGCCTCGGGCATGACGAGCTTGCGCAGGATCTGCCACTTCGACGCCCCGAGCGAGCGGAACAGTTGCAGCCGCTCCTCGTTCACGTTCACGACGCCCGAGAGCGTGTTGATGAAGGGCGCGAAGAAGCACACGAGCATGATGATCGCGATCTTCGATTGCGCCCCGAAACCCACCGCCGCGATGATGAGCGGGGCGACCGCGATGCGCGGGGTGGCCTCCATCACGATCACATACGGCTGCAGGAAGCGCCGGACCAGCGCGTTCAGCCCCACGATCGCGCCAAGCCCCACGCCCAGGATCGAGCCGATGGCAAAGCCCGCGAACACGAGGCCCAGCGAGACCCCGAGATTGGGCCAGATGTTCATCTGAACGACATAGATGCGCCAGAATGAGGCGAGGATCGCCGACGGGGCCGGGAAGAACAGAGGATCGAGCCAGCCCGCCCGCGCGCCGATTTCCCAGCCGGCGATCAGGCACAGGAAGATCGCCCCGTGGGTCGCGGCACGCCGGACCGCCAGCGTGCGATCCGAGCCGGCCGACATCAATGCTCACCCAAGGTGGAG
>JBIKVM010000025.1:0-21484 GCA_044356825.1 Limisphaerales bacterium | reverse complement strand
CGGCGGGTGGCGGCGGTGCATGCGACGCTGCAGGCGGGGGTGCCGCTCGTGGCCTATCTCGCGGCCTTCGCGGCGGCGGCGGCGCAGGGGCGCAACCGGCGCGCGCTGCGCGGGGGGGCCGCCGGATGAGCCTGCATCTTCAGGCCCTCTCGGTCGCCTTCGCGGACGGCCGCCCGCTGATCGGGCCGATCAGCCTGGAGGTCGGCGCGGGCGAGGTCGCGACGCTGACGGGCCCGTCGGGGGTGGGGAAATCGACGCTCCTCGATGCGGTGGGGGGGCACCTCGGCCCGGCGTTCCGCCGGGGCGGGCGCGTCATCCTCGACGGGCGCGACGTCACCGACCTGCCGCCCGAGGCGCGGCGCATCGGCCTCATCTTTCAGGAGGCGGTGCTGTTCCCGCACCTCTCGGTCGCGGACAATCTGGCCTTCGGGCTCGATCCGGCCGTGCGGGGCCGGGCGGCGCGGCGCGCGGCGATCGAGGCGGCGTTGGCGCGCGCGGGCCTTCGGGGGATGGGCGGGCGCGATCCGGCGACGCTCTCGGGCGGGCAGCGGGCGCGGGCGGCGCTGATGCGCGCGCTCCTCGCCCGGCCGCGCGCGATCCTGCTCGATGAGCCCTTCGCAAGCCTCGATGCCGCGCTGCGGGCCGAGATCCGCGCCTTCACCCTCGCCCATCTGCGGGCCGAGGGAATCCCCGCCCTGCTCGTCACCCACGACGCCGAGGATGCGGCCGCCGCGGGCGGGCCGGTCCTGACCCTCGCGCAGGCCGGGGGCTGAGGGCGGGGGGCTGAACGCGGGGAACCTCAGACCCCGAGGCACCAGCGCAGGATCGCCTTTTGCGCGTGCAGGCGGTTCTCGGCCTCGTCGAAGATGACGGAATGCAGCCCGTCCATGACGCCGCTCGTCGCCTCGTCGTTGCGGTGCGCGGGCAGGCAATGCATGAAGAGGGCATCGGGTGCGGCGCGCGCCATCAGCGCCTCGGTCACCTGATAGGGGCGCAACTGGTTGTGGCGGCGTTCGCGGGCCGATTCCGGATCGTGCATGCTGACCCAGGTGTCGGTCACCACCAGATCCGCCCCCGCCACCGCGCGGTCGGGGTCGCGCTCGATCGCGACGCGCGCGCCGCGGGCGCGGGCGAAATCGATCCAGACCGGCTCGGGGTCGAGCGTCTGCGGCCCGGTGAAGGTGAAATCGAAGCCGAACTGCCCGGCCGCGTGCAGAAAGCTCGCGCAGACGTTGTTGCCGTCCCCGCACCAGACCACCTTGCGCCCCGCGATGGGGCCGCGGTGTTCCTCGTAGGTCATCACGTCGGCCATGATCTGGCAGGGATGGGTGCGGTTCGTCAGCCCGTTGATGACCGGCACGCTCGCGTGTTCGGCCATCTCGTGCAGCGTCGCCTCCTCAAAGGTGCGGATCATGATGAGGTCGACATAGCGCGAGAGCACGCGCGCGGTGTCCGCGATCGTCTCGCCATGGCCAAGCTGCATCTCGCGGCCCGACAGCACCATCGTCTGCCCGCCCATCTGGCGGATGCCGACATCGAACGACACGCGCGTGCGGGTCGAGGGTTTCTCGAAGATGAGCGCGACCATCCGCCCCGCGAGCGGCTGGTCATCGTCCGGCGCGCCCTTGGGCCGGCCGCCGCGCGCGGATTTCATCGCCTGCGCGGCATCGAGCATCCCGCGCAGCGCGGGCGCCTCGGTCGTGTGGATGTCGAGGAAATGGGGCATTCAGACCTCCGCCAGCCGCGCCGCGACATCGGCCGCCGCCGCATCGAGCCGCGCCACCGCCTCGGCGATCTCGGCGTCCGAGATGACGAGGGCGGGCAAAAGCCGCACCACATTGTCGGCCGCCGGCACCGTCAGCACATGCCGCGCGATCCCGGCCTTCACGACATCGGCGGGCGCCACCTTGCAGCGCAGCCCGAGCATCAGGCCCGCGCCGCGCACCCCCTCGAACACGGCCGGATGCGCCGCCACCAGCCCCTCGAGCCGCTGGCGCAAGAGCGCGCCCTTGCGCGCGACCTCGGCGAGGAAGGCGGGATCGGCCACGATGTCCATCACCGCCACCCCGACCGCGCAGCCGAGCGGATTGCCGCCATAGGTCGACCCGTGCGTGCCCGCCGTCATGCCCGCCGCCGCCGATTCCGTCGCGAGCAGCGCGCCGAGGGGGAACCCCCCGCCGATGCCCTTGGCGACCATCATGATGTCGGGCGCAACCCCCGCCCATTCATGCGCAAAGAGCCGCCCCGTCCGCCCCATGCCGCATTGCACCTCGTCGAAGACCAGAAGAGCGCCGACCGCGTCGCAGGCCGCGCGCAGGCCGCGCAGGCAGGCGTCGGGCAGCGGGCGGATGCCGCCCTCGCCCTGGATCGGCTCAACGACGACGGCCGCGACATCGGGCGTGAGCGCGGCCTTCAGCGCCTCGTGGTCGCCGAAGGGCAGATGCACGAACCCCGGCATCAGCGGCCCGAAGCCCTTCGTCATCTTCTCGCCGCCCGCCATGGCGATCGCGCCGGTCGAGCGGCCGTGAAAGGCCCCCTCGAAGGCGATGATCGTCTCGCGCGGGGCGCCCTTGGCGTAGAAGTGCTTGCGCACCATCTTGATCGCGAGCTCCGCCGTCTCGGTGCCCGAATTGGTGAAAAAGACCGTGTCGGCAAAGGTATGGGCGACCAGCCGCTCGGCCAGCGCCTGCTGCTGGGGGATCTCGTAGAGGTTCGAGACATGCCACACCCGCCCTGCCTGCGCCGTCAGCGCGGCGATCAGCGCGGGGTGCGCGTGGCCGAGCGCGTTGACCGCGATCCCCGCGCCGAGGTCGAGGTATCGCGCCCCGTCGGTGGCATGAAGCCACACCCCCTCGCCATGGGTGAAGGAAAGGGGGGTGCGCGAATAGGTGGGCAGGACTGCGGAAATCATGGCGTCATCCTCTGCGGGATCGGCTGGCCTCGGAAAGGGGGAAGGGGCGGCAACGGGGCCGCGGCACGGGGTCAGGCCCGGGCGCGTCGTCGTGACGACAGAGAGGGTGCGAAACGCTCCATTTCGCAGCGATAGCGCCAAGCCCGCCGCGTGTAAAGCCGCCCAGCGCCCCCGGTGCGGCGGGGTGATCTGGATCAATGCCGCAGGCCCCGGCGCGTGATCTGTCGGGCCATCCAAGGAAGGAACGGATTTCATGCGCACGATCCTGATTGCCCCGCTGCTGGCCCTCGCCCTCGCCGCCCCCGCCGTGGGGCAGACGCCGGGGCCTGCGCCCGACAGCTTTGTCGCGGGCGGCAGCGACCTGCCCGACCTCGCCGCGGCGGGGGATGTGTTCGCGACGGGCGCGCGGCTCAGGCTGCGCGGCACGGCGGGGGGCGACATCCACGCGATGGGCTTCGACGTTGAGGTCGAACTCCCCGCGCCCGGCGATCTTTACGTCATGGGCGGATCGGTGCGGGTGCGCGCACCGGTGGCGGGCGATCTGAGCGCCACAGGCTTTTCGGTCGAGACCGCGCCCGAGGCGGAGGTCGGCGGCAACGCGCGCCTCTCGGGCGGGTCGGTCGAGATCGGGGGGCGGATCGGCGGCGCTCTGACGGCCTCGGGCGGCGAGGTGCGGCTCGATGCCGCCGTCGCGGGCGACGCGCAGATCGCGGGCGGCGAGATCGGCTTCGGCCCCGCCGCGCAGGTGGCGGGCGTGCTGACCATCACCGCCCCCGAGCCCGTCGAGGTTCCCCCGACCGTCGCCCCGCCCGATCGGGTCGTCTTTCGCGCGGCCGATGAGGCGCGGATGATGGGCGGCATGGGCGGCCGCATGGGGTGGGAGTGGGACGAGGCGCCCCATGGCATGGCGGCCGCGATGGGCGCGGGTTTCCTGCCGATGTTCTGGGGCGCGCTCTGGGGGCTCGGCGCGATGGTGGCGCTTGGCGCGCTGGTCCTCGGCGTCGTGCCCGACCGGATGGAGCGGCTGCGCGAGGATGTGATGGCCGCGCCCGGGCGCGCGCTGCTGTGGGGGCTCGGGACATTCGCGGCGCTGATCGGCCTCGTGCCGCTTCTGGCGCTGACGCTGGTCGGATTGCCGCTGGCCTTCGTCGTGGGGCTCTGCCTCGCGGCGGCGTGGATCGCGGGGCATCTCGTCGGCACCTATGCGCTCGCCGCGCGCGCGGCCGAGGCGGCGGGCGTCGCGCTCACGGGCTTCTGGCAGCGGCTGGGGGTGCTGGCGGGGGGCCTCGTCGTGCTGGGCCTCGTCTCGCTCATCCCCGTGGCGGGGTGGATCGCGCTCCTGCTTGTGGTGTTCCTCGGGCTCGGCGGCCTCGTCGAGGCGCTGCGGGGCAGGCCCGGCGCCACCGCCCCGGCAGCCTGAGGCGCCGGGCCCGCACGCACCGCGGACTTGCGCGACGGCGGCCTTCGTCGTATGCGACCGCGTCGCGGTGCCGGCATCCGGCCCGCCGCGTGCCGCACGGTGGAGGTCTGCCCGATGTCCTGGACGGATGAGCGTGTCGAGACGCTCCGGCGCATGTGGCTCGAGGGCCAGAGCGCGAGCCAGATCGCCAAGGAACTGGGCGGTGTCACCCGCAATGCGGTGATCGGCAAGGTCCACCGCCTCGGCCTGTCGAACCGCGGCGGCGATGGCGTCCCCGCCGCCCCCGGCGGCACGCCCTCGCCCATCGCCGCTGCCGGGCACGAGCTTGAGATGATCGCCGCCGATCCCGGCCCCGAAGTCGTGCTAGCCGATCCGCCGGCGGCCGATCCCGACCCGCTCGACGAGGTGCGCGCCCCCGTCCCGGCCCCGCCTGCGCGCCGCCCGATCATCACCGCCGGCCAGCCACTGCCGCCCCAACCCTCGCTGAGCGAGATCAGCCCCGAGGCCCTCGCCTCGGTGCGCGAGGTCGAAAAGCGCGCCCTGCGCCTGTCGCTCATGCAACTGACGGAACGGACCTGCAAATGGCCCGTGGGCGACCCCGCGACCGATGAGTTCTGGTTCTGCGGCCTGCCCTCGCAGGCCGGCAAGCCCTATTGCGAGGCCCATGTCGGCGTCGCCTTCCAGCCGATGAGCGCGCGCCGCGACCGCCGGCGCTGAGCTATTCGCCGAAGGGTCGTTCGAGCGCGCGCACCCTCCGCGCCGTCTCGTCGATGTGGCAGGCAAGCTCCGCCGGCCCCGCCCCCGTGCCCCCCATCCATTGCGCCGCCTCATAGGTGCAGAGCGCGGCGCGATAGGCCCGCCATGCCGCATCCGTGGCCTGAAGCGCCGGCAGGAGGGGCGCCACCGCCGAGCCCAGCGCGCGCATCTCGGCATCGGTCCGCCGGTCGGCCTCGGCCCGGGCGGACAGGGCGCGCGCAAGCCGCCCCTCCCACCAGCGCGCCTCGGCATCGAGGCACTGGACCATCCCGACCGTCGTCTGCCCGCCGGGCGTGTCGTCCATGCAACGCGCGGCCGCAAGCCCCGCGCAGTCCTCCGCCGCCTCCGACCAGCCCTGCCGGGCGAGGCACGCCTCGGTCGCGGCGGGGTCGAACACCACCCCGGCCCCCGCCCCGCCCGCCCACAGCGCCACGAGCCCCGCCAGCAGGGCCGGGCGGGCGTCAGACATGCTGGCCGCCGTTGATGTGGATCTCCGAGCCGGTGATGTAGGACGACGCCCCGGTGCAGAGAAACCAGATCGTCTCGGCCACCTCGGCCGTCAGGCCCAGCCGGCGCAGCGGCAGCCGCTCGACGATCTTCTCGGTCCCGGGCGATAGGATCGCGGTATCGACCTCACCGGGCGCGATCGCGTTCACGCGCACGCCGAGGGGGCCGAAATCATGCGCCATCTCGCGCGTCAGCGCGGCAAGCGCGGCCTTCGAGGTCGCATAGGCCGCGCCCGCGAAGGGGTGCACCCGGCTGCCCGCGATCGAGGTCACGTTCACGACCGACCCGCGCGCCGCCACGAGTTCGTCCTGAAGCCCGCGCGCGAGCACCACGGGGGCGAAGAAGTTGACGTGGAACACCTGCCCCCATGTCCGCAGGTCGGTGTCGAGCGTCGAGAGCCGCGCCCCCCCCGGCCCCTTGGGCGAGATGCCGGCGTTGTTCACGAGCGCATCGAGCCGCCCGCCGATCTTGCCCTTGATGACCTCGATCGCGGCGATGGTCTTGTTGGGGTCGGCGAGGTCGAGCTCGATGTGGTTCTCCTCGCCGCCGGGCCAGGGGCAGCGCGGATCGAAGGGCTGGCGCGAACAGGTCAGCACCCGCCAGCCCTCGGCCGAAAAGCGCTTGACCGTCGCGTGCCCGATCCCGCGGCTTGCGCCCGTCAGCACGAGTGTCTTCTGTTCCGCCATGACGCACCCCCAAGCGGGGGCGAGCCTAGCACCCCGCCCCTCTCCGGCCAAGCCCGCCCCGGCCAAGCCCGCGAGCCGCTTGAGCGCGCGCGCCAAAGCGGCTAAGGGCGCAGCCATCCCCACGCGAAGGGCCCCGCCATGTCCACCGCCGCCACCACCGCCCGGGTTCTGTCCGAGGCGCTGCCCTATCTGCAACGCTATGCCGGCGCCGTCGTCGTCATCAAGTTCGGCGGCAACGCCATGGGCGACGATGCCGCCATGGCCGAATTCGCCCGCGACGTCGTGCTGATGCGGCAGGTGGGCGTTAACCCCGTGGTGGTCCACGGCGGGGGGCCCATGATCAACACGCTCCTCGACAAGCTCGGCATCGCCTCGCGCTTCGTGAACGGCAAGCGCGTGACGGATGCCGCGGCGGTCGAGGTCGTCGAGATGGTGCTGACGGGTCAGGTCAACAGCCGGATCGTGCAGGCCATCACCCAGCAGGGCGGCCGCGCGGTCGGCATCTCGGGCAAGGACGACAACCTCATGCTGTGCGAGCCCGACGATCCCGAACTGGGCTTTGTCGGCCGGCCGGCGGTGATGAAGGTGCAGGTGCTGCGCGACCTCTTCGCGGCCGGCATCATCCCGGTCGTCGCCCCCGTGGGCACCGGCCGGCGGGCGGGCGAGACCTTCAACGTCAACGGCGACACCGCGGCCGGCGCCATCGCGGGCGCGCTCGGGGCCGACCGGCTGTTGCTCCTGACCGATGTCGCAGGGGTCAAGGACGCCTCGGGCAAGGTCGCGAGCCGCCTTTCGCCCGACGAGGTGCGCGCCATGACGGCCGCGGGCGTGATCGCGGGCGGGATGATCCCCAAGACCGAGACCGCGCTCTATGCGCTCGACCGCGGGGTGCGCGCGGTCGTGATCCTCGACGGGCGGATGGCGAACGCCTGCCTTGCCGAGCTCTTCACCGACCAGGGCGCCGGCACCATCATCCGCTCGACCGAACCGAGCATCCGCCCGCGCGAGGGGGCGTGAAGACACTCGACCGCATCGCCGCCGCCGCCCGGCCGCATGGCCTCGCGGTGATGGGCGCGTTCCATGCCAAGGGGGATGAGGGCGACCTGCCCCCCGGCACGCGCACCCTCGTGCTGATCGGCCCCGACGGGGGCGCCTTCTGGCCGGCGCTCGCGGCCGCGCCCGAGGGGCGGGACGGCGCGCCCGACCCGGTCGATCGCTTCTCGCGCCGGGTGATCGGGCGGATGGCCTGCGATCTGGGCGCCAAGGCGCTTTTCCCCTTCGGCGGCCCGCCGTGGCGGCCCTTCTATGCCTGGGCGCTGCGCAGCGGCCGGGCGTGGGCCTCGCCCGTGCGGCTCCTGGTCCATGATCGGGCGGGGCTCATGATCTCCTACCGCGGGGCGATCGCGCTTCGGTCGCGCATCGCGCTGCCGGCGCCGCTTGCGGAGCCGCCCTGCGCCGGCTGCGCCCGCCCCTGCCTCGGCGCCTGCCCCGTCGGCGCGCTCGGCCCCGAGGGCTACGACGTCCCCGCCTGCCGCGCCCATGTCGCCAGCCCCGAGGGGGCGGCCTGCCGCACCGGCGGCTGCCGCGTGCGCATGGCCTGCCCACCCGCCGCCGCCTTCGGCCTGCCCGAGGCCCAGCGCGCCCATCACATGGAGGCCTTTCACCGATGACCCTGCACCTGTGGCTGATGCGGCACGCGAAATCCGACTGGGACGATCCGGCGCTGCCCGACCACGCGCGCCCGCTCTCGGGCCGGGGGCGCCGGGCGGCGGCGCGGCTCGGCGCGTGGCTCGCCGCGACGGACGCCCGCCCCGATGAGGTCATCGCCTCGGACGCCCAGCGCACGCGCGAGACATGGATGCGCGTCGCCGCCGCCGCCGGCACCCTTGGCGCGGCCGCGCTGCGGCTCGAGCCGCGGCTCTACCTCGCCCCGCCCGAGACGATGGCCGAGGTGCTGGCGGGCGCGGCCGGTGCGGGCGTGCTGATGATCGGCCACAACCCGGGCATCGGGGCGCTGGCCCAGCGGCTGATCGCGGCCCCGCCCGCCGACCCCGAGGCGGCCGAGGTGCTGGCGCGCTATCCGACCGGCGCCACCGCCCACATCGCCTTCGATGCCCCGAACTGGGCCGAGGCGGTGCGGGGCCGCGGGCGGCTCATCGGTTTCGTCTGGCCGCGGGGGCTCGAGGCCGCCGCGGGCTGAACGGCCCTCAGTGCCCGAGGATCTGGCTCAGGAAGAGCTTGGTGCGGTCGGACTGGGGGTTGTTGAAGAAGGCGCGCGGCTCGTTCTCCTCGACGATCTGGCCCTGGTCCATGAAGACGACGCGGTTCGCCACCGCCTGCGCGAAGCCCATCTCGTGGGTGACGACCAGCATCGTCATCCCCTCGCGCGCGAGCTCGATCATGGTGTCGAGCACCTCCTTTATCATCTCGGGGTCGAGCGCCGAGGTCGGTTCGTCGAAAAGCATGATGCGCGGCTTCATGCACAGCGACCGCGCGATCGCGACCCGCTGCTGCTGCCCGCCCGAGAGCTGGCCGGGGTATTTCAGCGCCTGTTCGGGGATCTTCACCTTGCTCAGGAAATGCATCGCGATTTCCTCGGCCTCCTTCTTGGGCGTCTTGCGCACCCAGATCGGCGCCAGCGTGCAATTCTCGAGGATGGTGAGGTGGGGGAAGAGGTTGAAGTGCTGGAACACCATCCCGACCTCGGAGCGGACCTTGTCGATGTTCTTGAGGTCCGAGGTCAGTTCGGTGCCATCGACCACGATGCGGCCCGACTGGTGCTCTTCCAGCCGGTTGATGCAGCGGATCAGGGTGGATTTCCCCGACCCGGAGGGGCCGCAGATCACGATGCGCTCGCCGCGCTTCACCGTCATGTCGATGTCGCGCAGCACATGGAAGCTGCCGAACCACTTGTTCATGCCGCGGATCTCGATCGCGACCTCGTCGCTTACGGCCATCTGGGCGTTGCTGGCGGATTGGGTCATGCGAAGCTCCTAGCGGTGATCGGTCTTGAGGCGTGCCTCGAGGTGCATCGAGTAGCGCGACATACCGAAGCAGAAGATGAAGAAACAGGCGCCGACGAAGATGTAGAGTTCCCAGAAGATCCCGTTCCAGGCGCTGTCGGCGCGGATGGCGGTGGTCAGGCCCAAGGGATCGAGAAGGCCGATGAAGACGACAAGCGTCGTGTCCTTGAAGAGCCCGATGAAGCTGTTGACGATGCCGGGGATCGAGATCTTGAGCGCCTGCGGCAGGATGATGAGGCGCATCGCCTTCCAGTAGTCGAGGCCGAGCGAATCGGCCGCCTCGAACTGCCCGCGCGGCAGCGCCGCGAGGCCGCCGCGGACGACCTCGGCCATGTAGGCCGCCGAGAAGAGCGTCACCATGATGACGACGCGCAGGATGATGTCGAAATCCGTCCCCGGCGGCAGGAAGTAGTTGAGCAGGAGCGAGGCTGTGAACAGCAGCGTGATGAGCGGCACGCCCCGGATGAACTCGATGAAGCCCACGCTGATGATCTTGATGAGGAACATGTCGGACTTGCGCCCGAGTGCGAGCAGGATGCCGAGCGGCAGCGACAGCGCGATCCCGGTGACCCCGATGATGGTCGAGAGCATGAAGCCCCCGAAATCGTCCGAGGGCACGGCCGTCAGGGCGATGGGCAGCGCCGCCCCAAGGGCGGCGGCGAGCGGCCCGACCGCGAAGAACCACCACAGGAGCGCGCCGAGGACGGCCGCCGGCACGGCGAGGATCGGAGCCGCCGCAAGGGTCGCGCGGAATGCTGCCCAGCCCGCGACAAAGCCCGCGAGCGCGAGCGCAGGGAACCAGATCGAGCCGCCCCAGAGCAGCCAGAAGGCAAGCCCCGGATAGATGGCTGAAAACCACAGAAGCCGCCGCGGCACCCCGGCGAAGAGGATCGGCGCCAGCGCAACAATCATGAGGATCAGCGCGAGCGTCGGGCGCCAGTAGAGCTCGGAGGGGTAGAAGCCGAACAGCAGTTGGTGCCAGCGGTCGCGGATGACGGCGAGGCAGGCGCCGCTCTCGCCCGCGAGGATCTCGCGGCACTGCGCGAGGCTCGAGGCGTTCCAGACGGCGTTGAGGAACCACGGCCCGATGCCCGCCAGGATCTGCCAGAGCACCACCGCCGATATGATCGTCAGCGCGGTGTCGAGCGGGGTCGCGAAGAGGTTGGTGCGCAGCCAGTGGATCAGCCCCGTTTCGCCCCGCGGGGGGGCGGATTGCGGGATCATGGCGCTGCGCACGAAGGGGGCGGTGCGATCCATCCTAGCGCTCCCTGATCTTCACGCGGGCGTTGTAGAGGTTCATCGCCCCCGAGATCGCGAGGCTCAGCACCAGATAGACGAGCATCATCAGGAGCATCCCCTCGAGCTCGCGCCCGGTCTGGTTGATCGTGATGCCCCCGAGCGTCGAGCGCAGGTCCATGTAGCCCACGGCAAGCGCGAGCGAGGTGTTCTTGGTGATGTTGAGGTATTGCGAGATTAGCGGCGGGATGATGACCCGCAGCGCCTGCGGCAGGATCACGAGGCTCATGGTCCGGCCCGGCCGCAGCCCGAGCGAGAACGCCGCCTCGGTCTGCCCGCGCGAGATGGCGAGGATCCCCGCCCGCACGTTCTCGGCGATGAAGGCACCCGTGTAGATCGTGAGCGCGAACCACATCGCGATGAGCGAGTTGCGCAGATGCGTCCCGCCCGAAAAGTTCAGCCCCTTGAGTTCGGGCATCCCGAGGTGAAAGCCGAGCGCCGCCAGCACCGCGACCGGGATGCCGCCCAGCACGAGCACGGATTTCCACCACGTCGTCGGGCGCAGCCCCGTGCTGTTTTGCACTGCCGCCGCCCGGCGCAGGATCGCGCGGTTGATCGCGACCGCCGCGGCGATGGCCGCGATGATCGCGATCAGGTCGAGGCTCACGAGGAAGATGCCCAGATCGACCGACCCGAGCGAGCGGTCGAACAGCGGCTCGGGCACATAGATCCCGCGGTTGGTGACCGCGACCGAATCGAACAGGATCATCGAGGCCGTCGGCGCGTCGCCCTTGAAGGCCGCGGGCGGGGGCATCGTTTCGCTCATCACCGACATGATGAGCAGGATCCACAAGAGCAGCGGGATGTTGCGGAAGGCCTCGACATAGACGGTCATCAGCCGCGCCACGACCCAGTTGCGCGACAGCCGCAGCACGCCCGCGATGACGCCGACGACGGTGGCGGTGACGCAGGCCGCGGCGGCGAGCACGAGTGTGTTGAGCAACCCCACGAGCATGGCGCGCGCGTGGCTCATCTGGCTCGAATACTCGATCAGCCGCTGGTTGATGTCGTAGCCCGCGGGCTGGCCAAGGAAGCGGAAGCTGAAATCCTTGCCGAGCGCCTCGAGGTTCGCGATCGTGTTCTCGATCAGCCACGCCGCCGCCGCCATCAGCAGCATGAGGAACACGACCTGAATCGTGAGCGAGCGGTAGCGCGTGTCGTAGATCAGCATTCCGTGGGTGAATCCCCCCGGTGCGGCGGCATCGGTGCGTTGCATCACGTCATCCCCGTCGCCTGCGGTCCGTATCGTGGAAGGTGCAGGCGCGCGCCCCCGCATGGGGAACGCGCGCCGCCCTGTTGTGGCCGATCAGCGGAACGGCGGGGCGTACTGGAGACCGCCCTGCGTCCAGAGCGCGTTCAGACCGCGGGCAAGTCCGACCGGTGTCGATTCGCCGATGTGGGCGGCGAAGATCTCGCCATAGTTGCCGCCGGCCTGGATCGCGCGCTTGGCCCAGTCCTTGTCGAGCCCGAGCATCACGCCCTGCTCACCCTCGGTGCCGAGCATGCGGTTGATCTCGGGGTTGGTGGTGCCCTTGGCGAGTTCCTCGATGTTGGCCGAGGTCACGCCATACTCTTCGGCCGCGACGAGCGCGTAGAGCGTCCAGCGGACGATGTCGGCCCACTGGTTGTCGCCATGCCGCACCACCGGGCCGAGGGGCTCTTTCGAGATGATCTCGGGCAGGATGATGTGGTTCTCGGGGTCCGCGAAGGTCGCCCGCGTCGCCGCGAGGCCCGAGGCGTCGGTCGTGTAGACGTCGCAGGCACGCGCCAGATACTGCTGCTGGGCCTCTTCGTTCTTCTCGATCGGGACCGGCTCGTAGGTCATGTTGTTGACGCGGAAGTAATCGGCGAGGTTCAGTTCGGTCGTCGTCCCGGTCTGGATGCAGACGGTCGCCCCGTCGAGCTCCTTGGCCGAGGTGATGCCCATGTCCTTGTTCACCATGAAGCCCTGGCCGTCGTAGTAGTTGACGCCGACGAAATCGAGCTTGAGGTCGGTATCGCGCGAGAACGTCCAGGTCGAGTTGCGCGCGAGCATGTCCACCTCGCCCGAGGCGAGCGCGGTGAAACGGGTCTGGCCCGTGGTGGTGACGAACTTGACCTTCTTGGGGTCGCCGAGGACGGCCGCCGCGACGGCGCGGCAGACCGCCACGTCGAAGCCCTGCCATTCGCCCGAGGCATCAGGGGCCGAGAAGCCGTTGACGCCCGTCGAGACGCCGCAGTTGAGTTCGCCACGGGCCTTCACGTCGTCGAGCGTGGCGGCCGATGCCACCCCGGAAGCGAGCCCGGCGAGCGCAAGCGCGCCGATGAGTGCGGATTTCTTCATGCGTACCTCTTCCTTGTTTGCCGCCCGAAGCGGGCGGAGGGTCGGGCCGGCGCTTGGGTCCGGCAGGAAACGCGGCGCAAGCGACCGGCTGGCAACGCCAGCGCCGGTGCAGAGCAGCGAGACAGACTGTGACGATTGTCTGCCCTGCGTCAAGGCTTGCGTGCCCGAGCCCTGCAGATTCCGCCCTGACTGCAACCCAGGATGGAAACATGGCCGTCTGGGCTCGCCTCAGCCCGACAGGGCCGCCATGAAGCGCGCGGCATCGAGCAGGGCGGCACGGCGCAGGCCGCGCGCCTCGGCCGCTTCCTCGTCCTCGCCCCAGAGTTCGGCCTGCCAGCCCTCGTCGAGATGGGCGGCATCGAAGGCGGCAGCCGCCCCGATCCACCCCTCGGCCACCCCGAGGCCGAGCACCAGCGACCCCGTGATCGCCACCAGATCGTGCAGGCCGACAAGGCCGAAGGCGTCACGGGCCGCCACCGCCGCGCCGAGGCGCGCGAGCGCCTCGGGCGGCTGCGTCACGGGCACGACGCCCCGCGTCACCCTGAGGTCCGCCCCGAACCGCGCGCGCGCCCAGCCAAGCGCCGGATCCCACGCCGCCGCCTGTCGCGCCACCAGCGCCGCCGGCCCCTCGGCGCGATAGCAGATGAGGTCCGTGCCGCCATAGCCCGCGATCTCGGCCACCACCTCGGCGCGCGCGGCCGCGACACGGTCGATCGCGGTGTTCGCCATGCGCGTCATCGGCATCAGGGCGGGGCGGACCTCGCCCTCCTGCGCGGCCCATTCGGCGGCGATGGCGCGCCCGAGCGCCTCGGTCGGGACGCAGAGCACCGCCTTGCCCGGCGTGCGCAATGCCCGCGCGTCGAGGGCGACGCCAAAGCCCGCGCCCTCGGGGCGCACCGTCGCCTCGGACCAGAACCGCCGCCGTGCCCAGCCCGTCATCGCCGCCGCCCCGGCGCCTCGGCGAAGGGGTCGGCCGGGGCGTCGGCCTCGCGCCAGCCCAGCATCTGCCATGTCCGGGCCATGTGCGGGGGCAGCGGGGCCACGAAGGTCAGGACCTCCCCCGTCACCGGATGGGCGAGCGTCAGGCTGCGCGCGTGCAGGTGCAGCTTGCGGCTGATCTCGCCGCCGAGTTGCGCCCCCCAGCCGTCGCCGAGGTTCTCCTGCCCGCTGCCGCCGTATTTCCCGTCGCCCGCGATGGGGTGGCCGATCTCGGCCATGTGGGCGCGCAACTGGTGCGTGCGCCCCGTGATGGGCGCGAGCGCCACCCACGCCACCCGCCGCCCGAGCGCGTCGAGGACGCGGTAATCGGTCGTCGCGGCCTGCGCGCCCTCGGTCGTCTCGACCGCGTCGGGCAGGATGCAGCGCATCTTCTCGCCCTCGCCCCCCGCGCCGCGGCCCGCCGCGCGCACGAGGCCGAAGCGGATGCGCCCCGCCTTGGGGTCGGGCACGCCCGCCACCGCCGCCCAATAGACCTTGCGCGTCTCGCGCCCGCGGAACGCCGCCGCAAGGCGCCGCGCCACCCGCTCGGTCCGGGCCAGCAGCAGGATGCCCGAGGTGTCCTTGTCGAGCCGGTGCACGAGGCGCGGGCGTTCCTTGTAGCCGTCCGCCAGCAGGTGCGAGAGGCCATCGACATGCCGCCCCCCCTGCCCCGATCCCCCCTGCGAGGGCAGGCCGGGCGGCTTGTTCAGCACGATCATGTGCTGGTCCTGCCAGATCACGGCCGCGCGCATCATCGCCGCATCGGCGTCCGAGGCGGCGGCCGCGGCAGGCGCGCGCGCCGGCGCCCCGGTCCGGTCGGGACGCGCGGCATCGGCCGGCGGCGCATCGGGCAGGGGCGGCACGCGCACCGCCTGCCCCGCTGCCACGCGGTCCGACGCCTTGGCCCGCGCCCCGTCGAGGCGCAGCTGCCCCGTGCGGCAGAGTTTCTCGATCGCGCCCTGCGCGAGGTGCGGAAAGCGCCGGCGCAACCAGCGATCGAGCCGCTGGCCCGCGTCGTCCTCGGCCACCGTCAGCGTCTGCACCGCACCCATCTCAGGCCCCCGCCCCCGACCCCGTCCCGATCCAGCGCGCGAGCGCCACCCCCGCCGCCACCGCCCCGAGGCAAAGCGCGACGGTGCCGCCCGCATAGGCCGCGGCCGCCCCCGCCGCCCCCCGCGACCAGAGCGCGAGCGTCTCGAGCGAGAAGGCCGAAAAGGTCGTGAACCCGCCCAGAAGCCCGGTCATGACGAAGGCGGCGGCGCGGGTGTGCCCGCGCTCGGCCAGGAGCACGAAGGCCACCCCGATCAGGAACGACCCCGCGACATTGACCGCAAGAGTCGCCCAGGGCAGGCCCGCCGCGCCCATCCGCGCCGCCGCCAGACCCGCGCCGAAGCGCAGGACCGACCCGATCGCGCCGCCGAGCGCCACAAGAAGAAGGGTTGCGAGCATGCCCCGTCAATGGGCCGCGCGCGGCGCGAAGTCAACGCCGCCTCAGCGCACCTCGATCACCTTCGCGACCGAATCGACATCCGTCTGCATGGCCTTCGAGGCGCTCTGGAACATCTGCTGATACTTCAGCATCTGCACGAGTTCCTCGGTCAGATCCACGTTCGCCATCTCGAGCACGCCCGCGCGGATCTGCGTGCCTGCCGCCTCGCCCAGCGCGCGCACCTCGGGCGGGCCCGAGGCGGGGCTGCGGCGAAAGTCGCTGCCGCCCACCTGCGTGAGCAGCGCCGGGTTCGGGAAGAACGCGACCGCGAGTTGCCCGACCGGTTCGGGTGACGCTGTGCCGCTGCCGCCGCCATAGGTCGCGAAAACCCGCCCGTCGGTCGTGACCTCGATCGCGCTCAGCAGGTCGCGCCGGGGCGGGGCCTCGACCGTCTCGTCGAAGCCCGGCTTCGTCGCGAGGCTCGCGAGCGTGCCGCCCGCGGGCAGCAAGATGTCGGCGCGCAGCGTCAGATCCCGCGGCGCGAAGGTCTCGGCCTTCAGCCGTGACACCGAGATCCGCCCCAGGTCGAGTATCTTGTTGACGTCATCGACGGTGATTCGCGGATCGAGCGGTTCGGGCTCCTGCCCCTCGGGCGGGGTGGGCGCGTCGGTGTCGGCTGCGGGGGCGATGAAGCCCAGCGCAACCTCGATCAGGCTGCCACCCAGGACCTGCTGCTCCTTGACGACCCGGCCGATCTCGGCCGCGACCGTCCCGAAGCCCTTCCAGATGCGCCCGCCGGCGAAGCTGATCGCACCCTCCTCGGTCGCGGGCTCCGCCGCTTTGTCGAGCGACAGCCGCGACCCGAGCGCCCCGTCGAGACGCAGCGCAACCTTGTGGCCCGCGAGGTTCCAGCCGGCCGCCAGGGCGTCGGTGTCGATCTCGGCGATCTGGTCCTCGTAGTCTTCGCGCGCCGCCTCGAGCAGCGCCTTGGTCGTGTCGTATTCGAGCTTGCCGGGCGCGAGCGCATCGGCCTGCGCCACCAGCTCTGTGACGCGCGGGTGGCGCAGGTCGGTATCGGGCAGAACCGCGAGGTTGGCCTTGAGCCGCGCGATGCGGTCGGCGATGCCCGCGTTTCCGAGCGCGGTATTGAGCGTGTCGATCTCGGGGCCCGAGGCACGCAGGAACTCCGCATGGGCCGCGCGAGCGGGCTCCCATGTTTCGAGGTCGAGCTCGAGGCCGCCCAGCCCCAATTCGTCGTGGATGCGCGCCCGCTCGGCCTCGTAGAGGTCGGTTGCCGTCCCGGCCGAGACGATGTCGAAGCGCGAGAAGCGGTCGGGGTCGAGCACGCGCGATGCGCCGTCCTCGAGGCCAAGCCGTTCTGCGGCGGCGTCCGTCAGCACGAGCCGGCCGCGCACCTCGCGGGTCGAGCCGCTGACGGGCAGGGAGGAGTCGCGCTTGAAGTCCGCAGCCGCAAGCCCTGCCGCGATCAGCGCGGCCTCCTGCGCCTCGGGGCTCTCTGCTCCGGCCACGGCGTCGCGATAGACCTTGAGCGGGCCGGCGGCCGCCGCGGCGGGCGGAGGCACATAGAGGTCGGTTTCGAATTCGGTTTCTAGGCCCGAGGGGATCTGCACCTTCTGCCCCGCTGCCGAGGCGACGAACCGGCCAGCCGAGTCCACGAGGTAGTTGTTGCGATCGAGGCTGAACGAGCCGTTGCGGGTAAAGAACAGATCGCCCGCGCCAGGGGCGTCGAAATCGACCTCATCGGCGCCCGCGAACTTCACGAACATCCCCTGACCCGTGATCGCGAGGTCGAGCGCCTGCCCCGTGGTCTTGAGGTTGCCTTGTGTGAAATCGACCGTCGAGGCCGCAAGCCGCGCACCGCTGCCGACCGCGCCCTTGGGCACGAGGTCGGGGCTCGCGCTGGCCATCACGTCCGAAAAGCGCGCGGTCGAGGCCTTGAAGCCCGCCGAGGCGGCGTTGGCGATGTTGTGCGAGATCGCGCCGATGCTCTTCGTCGCGACATTGAGGCCCGAGAGGGCATTGGCGAACATGCTGACCTCGAAACGCGGATTCCCGAACATCTCCCTCGCAAGATCCGTGCCAGCCGGCCTGGCCAGGGTGCGGCGATGCCCGGGCGCGACCCGTGGCTGCGACGATCGAGACGCTTGATCGCTGCGAAATTGTAGTGTTTGATTGACACATGAGTGTCAGTTCAGCCTTACACCCCCGGACCCTGCCCGATGCGCGCGCGGTGCTCGTGCTGCTCAAGCCGATCACCTGGTTCCCGCCGATGTGGGCCTATCTGTGCGGCGTCGTCTCGGCGGGCGGCTTCGCGGCGGGGATGGACGCGGGCCAGATCGCGATGGTGGCGCTCGGCATCGTGCTCGCGGGCCCGATCGTCTGCGGCATGAGCCAGGCGGCGAACGACTGGTGCGACCGCCATGTCGATGCGGTGAACGAACCGCACCGCCCGATCCCCTCGGGGCGGGTGCCGGGGCGCTGGGGGCTTTGGATCGCGCTCGCGATGTCGGGGGCGGCGCTCGGGGTGGGGTGGCTGCTCGGGCCCTGGGGCTTCGGCGCGACGGTCGTCGCGGTCATCGCCGCCTGGGCCTATTCGGCCGAGCCCGTGCGGCTCAAGCGCTCGGGCTGGTGGGGGCCGGGCCTCGTCGGGCTCTGCTACGAGGGGTTGCCGTGGTTCACGGGGGCGGCCGTCGTCGCCGCCGGCGCGCCCCGCTTCGAGGTCGTGGCGACCGCCGCTCTCTATGCCTTCGGCGCGCACGGGATCATGACGCTCAATGATTTCAAGGCGCTCGAGGGCGACCGCGTGCATGGCGTGCGCTCGCTGCCCGTCACGCTCGGGCCCGAGGTCGCGGCCAAGATCGCCTGCATCGTGATGGTGCTCGCGCAGCTTCTGGTCGTCTCGATGCTGATCGTCTGGGGCCGGCCCCTGCACGCGGGCGCGGTCGCGGTGCTGATCGCGGCGCAGATCGCGGCGATGCGGGTGCTGATGCGCGATCCCAGGGGCCGCGCGCCCTGGTACAACGGCACGGGCGTCGTCCTTTATGTCGCGGGGATGATGGTTTCGGCCTTCGCCCTTGCCAGCCTGCCGGTGCGGCCATGACGCTCGGCTGGGGCCAGATCGTGCGGCTCGGCCTCGTGCAGATGGCGATCGGGGCCATCGTCGTGCTGATGACCTCGACGCTGAACCGCCTGATGGTGGTCGAGCTTGCGCTGCCGGCGGTGCTGCCGGGGTTCCTCGTGGCGCTGCACTACGGCGTGCAACTGACGCGCCCGCACTGGGGGTTCCGCTCGGATGTCGGCGGGGCGCGGACGCGCTGGATCCACCGCGGCATGGCGATGCTGGCGGCGGGCGCGATGGCCGCGGCTCTGGGCGTGATATTGATCGAGCGCGCCTTCCTGCCGGGCCTTGCGCTGTCGGTCGCGGCCTATGGGCTGATCGGGCTCGGCGTCGGGGCGGGGGGGACGTCGCTGCTGGCGCTGCTCGCCTCGGCCACGCATCCGCGCAGGCGCGCGGCGGCGGCGACCATCACCTGGCTCATGATGATCCTCGGCATCGCGCTGACGGCGGGCGTCGCGGGCAGCTTCCTCGACCCCTACGGGCCGCTGCGCCTCATCGCGGTGGTGGGCACGGTGTCGGGCGGGGCGCTTGTGGTTTCCATCCTCGCGGTCTGGCGGATCGAGCGCGGCCTCGCCCCTCCCGAACCCGACCCGGTGCCGGTGCCCTTTGCCGAAGGGCTGGCCGAGATCTGGGCCGAACCCGCCGCGCGCGCCTTCACCTTTTTCGTGTTCCTCTCGATGACCGCATTCTTCATGCAGGAGCTGATCCTCGAACCCTATGCGGGCCTCGTCTTCGGGATGACGCCGGGGGAATCGACCGCGCTCTCGGGGGCGCAGAACGGGGGCGTGTTCGTCGGGATGCTGATCGTCGGCATCGCCGCAACGGGGCTCGGGCTCGGCAGCCTGCGGGCCTGGGTGGTGGCGGGCTGCACGGGATCGGCGCTGGCGCTCTGCGCGCTCATGGCGGTGGGGCAGATCGAGGGCGCGCCGCTCGTGCCCGCGGTGGTGGCGCTCGGGCTTTTCAACGGGATGTTCGCGGTCGCGGCGATCGGGTCGATGATGGCGCTGGCGGGGCGCGGCCGCGGCGGACGCGAGGGCACGCGCATGGGGCTGTGGGGCGCGGCGCAGGCGATCGCGGCGGGTTTCGGCGGCCTCGCCGGGGCGGGGGCCGCGGATCTCATGCGCCTGCGGCTGCCCGACGCGGACGCCTTCGGCGCGGTCTTCCTCATCGAGGCCGCACTTTTCGCCGCAGCCGCGCTGATGGCGCTGCGGATCATGGATGATGCCCGGGCCGTGCGGCCCGCCGGGGCGCTGGTTGCGGGGGAATAGGACGATGGAGGATTTCGACGTCGTGGTGGTGGGGGGCGGTCCGTCGGGGGCGACGGCGGCCGAGGATCTCGCGCGCGCCGGGCGGCGGGTCGCGATGATCGACCGCGCCGGGCGCATCAAGCCCTGCGGCGGCGCCATCCCGCCCCGCCTGATCGCCGATTTCGCGATCCCCGACGACCAGATCGTGGCGCGCATCCGCACCGCGCGGATGATCTCGCCCACCGGCCGGGCCGTCGACATCCCGATCGAGAACGGCTTTGTCGGCATGGTCGACCGCGAGCATTTCGACGAATACCTGCGCGAGCGTGCCGCGCGCGCCGGCGCCACGCGCCTGACCGGCACCTTCGTGCGGATCGAGCGCGACGGGGCCGCGACCCATGTCGTCTGGCGCGACAAGGCGGGGGGCAACGAGGTCTGGACGAAGACCCGCCTCGTGATCGGGGCGGACGGCGCGCGCTCGGCCGTGGCCCGCGCCGAGGTGCCGGGCGGACGCGAGATCCCCTATGTCATCGCCTATCACGAGATCATCGCGGCGCCCGCCGGCCGCTCCGAGGGCTATGACCCGACGCGCTGCGATGTCGTCTATGACGGGCGCATCAGCCCCGATTTCTACGGCTGGGTCTTTCCGCACGGCGCGCAGGCGAGCGTCGGCATGGGCACCGGGATCGAGGGCATCGACCTCAAGCGCGCGACCGCCGAGCTGCGCGCGGCCTCGGGGCTTGAGGGCTGCACCACGATCCGGCGCGAGGGCGCGCCCATCCCGCTCGCGCCGCTCTCGCGCTGGGACAACGGGCGCGACGTGGTGCTCGCGGGCGATGCGGCGGGGGTCGTCGCGCCCTCCTCGGGCGAGGGGATCTATTATGCGATGGTGGGCGGGCGCGTGGCCGCGACGGCGGCGCAGGCGGCGCTCGCCTCGGGGCGGGCGCGCGATCTGGCGCTCGCGCGCAAGCTCTTCATGAAGGACCACAAGATGGTCTTTCGCGTCCTGCGCTCGATGCAGGATGCCTATTACCGCTCGGACGAGCGGCGCGAGCGGTTCGTGAGCCTCTGCCACGACATCGACGTGCAGCGCCTGACCTTCGAGGCCTACATGAACAAGAAGCTCGTCCGTGCCCGGCCGATGGCGCATCTGCGCATCGGCCTCAAGAACCTCGCGCATCTGCTGCGCCTCGTGCCCCCGGCATTCACATGAACCAGTCGCTTCAGAACATGATCCCCGCCTGGGTCGACGGCGTCCTCACCCCGGTCGAGAAGATGCACGTCCACCGCGAGGGGCTGCGCCACCGCGCCGTCTCGGTCTTCGTGATGGCGGGCACGCAGGTGCTGATCCAGCGCCGGGCAGCCACCAAGTATCACACCCCCGGACTCTGGGCCAACACCTGCTGCACCCATCCGCGCTGGTCGGAGGACACGGCCGCCTGCGCCGTGCGCCGGTTGCGCGAGGAACTCGGGATCCGCGGCCTTGCGCCGGCCTTTGCCGGGCAGGTCGAGTATCGCGCGGATGTCGGCGGGGGACTCGTCGAGCACGAGCTCGTCGATGTCTTCGTCGCCGACACGACGCGGGGGGGGCTCGCGCTCGATCCCGATCCGGCCGAGGTCGCTGAGACGCGCTGGATCGACCTCTATGCGCTGGCAGCCGAGGTGCGGCGCTGGCCCGACCGCTTCACCCCCTGGCTGCGCATCTACCTCGCCGAGCACATGGACCGCATCTTCGGCGCGCGAATCGGGGCGGCGATGGTCAGTTCAGT